>JBHHZJ010000080.1:0-16318 GCA_046758005.1 Kiloniellaceae bacterium | reverse complement strand
TCGCCATGGCGGACGTCGACGTGGCGCTCAGGGCCGCGTTCGGGGAGGTCTTCGGGGACGTGCCGCGCACCGATGCCGGGCGCGGCGCTCGAATCCCAAAAGAAGTAGTAATAACCGACGATGGCTAAGGTCAACATCAAGCGGCCAATTTACCTGAAGCTATATTTCACTTTCTTTCCCTTCCCTCGATTGCGGGCGAAGGCGACCTCGTTTCCGTCGACACTCACTATTTGACAGTCCCAGCCCATACTCTCCCCATTAAGGATTGGTTCCCGGCAGAAATAGCCACCCTCGAAGTGCCATGGACCTGATAACCGTACTCCATCAGAGCGTGTTCCTGACATTGTTCCGTCGGAGTGGATTACGATACTGTCCCAGCCGCGATCACCCCCTGCAACCGGTCGATCTACAACGAGCTTCTCAAACTCTTCGCGTGTGGTAATCGGTCCAACGGCGCTTGCCGTCGCCAGGCCGCGAATCTCGTGCGCGGCGGTCGCTTCGCCCGCTTCCGAGCCCGCGAAGGCAAGGTCCTTAAGTGGTACGGAGACGACCTTGCTCGTTGCCGTCCCGACATCGACGAAGCGAACATCGAGCATGGCCTCGTTGAAAGCGTCGGTTCCAGGTGGCGGCTTGAAGAAGACGAAGCCGTGGGCGGATTCATTAGCTCCCAAGGTTACTTCCTTGAACTCCTTGGTTTCGTAATCGGCGATGCGCGCGTTGCGCGCTGTATCCTCGGCACCCGACGCCGCTAGCCCGCCGATGATCCCGAACGCCAGGGTCATGCCGATCACGCTGCCCTCCTCGCCGACCTGGATGGCCGCCGAGTGTGCGCTGAGCGGGCTGATCCGTTTTCCGTCGGGAAGGGTCAGCATCATGTCCGTGCGCCGCACCAGCGCTGGGTGCTCGCTGTCGTTCATCGCCACTACCTGCATGGCGATGAGGCCCGCCTCGTGGAAATCGGCGTCGAAAATGGTTTCTTGCAAGACAGGGTCGACATAGGGATCGGCGCTTGCGGCATAGCCCTCGAGGGATGTCAGCTCCGAGTCGGGCACTGGCGCGGGGACCGGCGCCGAGGACGGGGTGTAAGATGCGCAACCGGCGGCCAAGAGCAAGACTGCAAAGCTGAGTATCAGTTGCCTAACCATGTTCCCTCTCCTCTGATGGCGAGCGCGGGATTGTCCTTCGCCGAACGCGGCAGGCCGGCAGATCCACGCTCTTGGAGCCAGCGTCGTACTTCGGGCACCTGGGCAAACCCATCCAAGAATTTTTCGCCCGCGTCCCGAAGGGCTCGGCTCGCGGCCTCGCCCGCGATGTTCGATCCACCCATGCCGGTCCAATCGATGCCTTTCTTGTTCTGCCCGACGCCGGTGATGGTCCAGGAGGCCAGTGGCTCCCCCTTGATCGTAAACAGCGTAAAAAGATACGTCAGTCTGACATCCCACGTTCCGGCCCAGCCGAAGAGGCTGGGATCGTGGATGGCCACGCTCTCGAAACGCGGTTCGATGACGGCATCCACCCTGGGTCCTGTGGGCGCCAGGGGCGGGCGGCGACTCACTATCTTGATGTCCCGAAACAGGGCCAGAAACACCTGATCGAAATGATCGGCACTCGACTGGCCGATCTCGAACCGCAGCTTGTGGCCGCCGCCGATCGTTTGCTTGTGCTCGTAGGAAAGGAATTCGGGGCTGTAGAAGACCCCCATCGTCAGCGGAATTTCCTCTTTTCCGGCTGGGCGATCGACCGTCTCAAGGGCTTCGACGGGCACCTGGAAGGTACAGCCTGTCACAGCCAACGACAGGAACGAGAGTACCGCCGCGACATTTAGAACGCGCGAGCACATTCCGGCTCCCTCCCTCTGTGACTGAGTGCATAGCACATGTGGAGAGGCGATTGATAGTCACTCGCAATCGGCCTGCCGGACGGTGCGAGAATCCCTGGTTGTTGTTGCACCTCATGGCCGTGAATCTTGCCTCCCGCAAGTCGGCTTCGAATCAATTCTCTTGATAAGCTCCGGGATAGGAAGTTGAACGCGCAGCGATGGAACAGGTAATTAACGAATATTAGGATCTTAACTTTCACACCAGCGGCGACGCTCTTTACCAGTACACGCGCCCCGGGCCGCAGGAACTAGAAGACCGCGAGCCAAGCCTGGTAACCGAAGCCCACGGCGAGCGAGCCGAGCAGCGCCACGACCAGGTACCAGAGGAAGACCGGGGGCCTGACCAGAGCGAACACCGCCATGGCCGCGGGCAGGCTGGTCACCCCGCCGGCGACCAGGAAGGCGAGCGCCGCACCCGGGGCCATGCCCATGGCCATCAGCTCGCCGATCAACGGAATCGCCGCGTAACCGTTGAGGTAGGCCGGGACTCCGAGCACGACGGCGAGCGGAATCGCAAGCGCGGAGCCGCCGCCGAGGTTGGCCGCGATCAATTCCGCCGGCAGCCAGACCACCATCAAACTCTCGATCGCGAAGGCCAGCAGCAGCCATTTGGCGAGGAAGAGACCCACCGCTTGCGATTCCGCGGCGAAGGCGGCGCGCCGGCCCGCCTCCCGCCAGAAGGCCCAGCGCAGCGCGACCGGCGCCAGCGCGGACGAGCCGCAACCACCGCAGCCAACGACCGCGCGCAACGGGCCGTCGAACAGGCCGACACGCTGGAGCGCGAGCGTGGCGAAGCCGCCCGCCAGGCCCAGGGCGAAGGCGGCCGCGGTCTTCGCCAGGGTGAACCCGAGGCCCAGGCTGGCCCACATGAGGATGAACATCTCGGGGTCCATGATCGGCGAGGAGACCCAGAACGCCACCACCGCGGGCAAGGGCATGCCGGCGGCGAGCAGCGCCGCGATCAGGGGCACCACGCCGCAGGAACAAAAGGGCGAAAACGCCCCGGCCGCGGCGGCCAGCACGATGGCGCCAAGCGGCGAACGGGAGACCGTCGCCCCGATCAGGCGGTCGGCGCCGGCCGCCTTCAACCAGGCGGCGAGCAGCACGGAGGCGATCAGGAACGGCGAGATGGCGAGGAAGGCCTCGAGCGTGAAGGCGGCGCTGTCCAGGGCCTGCCCGGGAAGGACGAGGCCCAGCGCAAGGAACAGAAGCCCGAGCGCCAGCCAGACCCGGTCCAGGCGCCGCAGCGCGCCGGTGGCTACGTGCACGCTCGCCGCCAGCGCGCTCACCCCGGCGTCTCCGTGCCCGGCTCGCGATTGTTCCGCAATTCCGGGATCATCGTAATATCCACGTCCAAGAAATGCCTCACTTTGTGCCGCAGGGCCTGCCCTAACCGGCGCCGCGCGCGCGCTCGGGGACGCCGACCCCGGCACAGCACTGCTCGGTCAGAAACCCGATCACCCGGTCCATGAGATCGAAGTCGGGCCGGCAGCGCAGGACGCGGCCCTCTCGCTCCTGATGCACCAGCCCGGCACGGACCAGGTGGGCGACATGGTGCGAGAGCGTCGAGCCGGGAATGCCCAGGTGCTCCTGGATCTCGCCGACCGCCAAGCCGTCCGGCCCGGCGCGGACCAGGAGGCGGAAGACCTCCAGCCGGGTCGGGTTGCCCAGCGTCTCCAAACAGCGTGCCGCCTGTTCCGGATCCATGGCCCTCAGATAGCACGCCGGTACGTCCGGTTCAACGATTATTCCGGAATAATCGAAATGACCTGCGGAACCGGCGCCCAAATCCCGCCCGCCGGTCCGGCGTCGCGGGTCCGGGCTGAAGCCGGGCAGGCATGGAGGTGCCTACGCCCCTTGGGCCCGCGTCACACGGTCGGAAGATAGTGGAATCCGGGTTCGACCGGCGCGTCGTGCGGAAAAAGCGCAACATCGGTCACACGCGCGGCCGGCGGCCCCTCCCAACAGGCCGCGAGCATGGCCTCGACCGCGCCCGGCACCCCCGCGAACACCGCCTCCACGGTGCCGTCGCGGCGGTTGCGCACCCAGCCGTCGAGCCCCCGCGCGTTCGCCTCCTCGGCGATCCAGCCGCGGAACCACACGCCCTGCACACGTCCGGAAATCACCACCCGCATGCGTTTCATCGATCGCCGACCTGTTCCGGTGGACGGCATACCTGCGCGATCCTGCTCTCGGCCCGTTTCGCCGGCCAAGCCGCCCGGGGTTTCGGACCGACGGTCGCTGAACAACGTCTACCCGCGAATGTCCGATCCCGGACCGTCACGTTCGGCCGACTCGTAAGAGAACACCACTCCGCCGAGGAGCATGTCGACATGCTCCCCGTCAACGGACAAGGGGAGCGTCAGACGGGAGTATCGGATGTAATCTCGCGAGGCCGAAACGATCTGCCCATGGAAATAGACCGGCTTCCTGTCGACGTAAGTGCGCCAATACCCGCCGTAGATCTCGTCGTAGTTGGGGATTCTCGGCAAATCCGAGAATCTCACTCCAGTCCGGTCATGCTCGAAGCCCTTGCACACCTCCGTGCCGAACAAGCGGTAGCGAAACTCACCCAACGTCTGCCCCGTGTCCACGAGGATGAGGTGGGGAAGCAAATGGGGTATCTCGATCGGATCGACGTCGGCGCGCCGAGGCATGAGCCTTGGCCCGCGTTTGTTCTGCCAGTATGCCAGCAGTTCCCGCAGCTGCGGTTCTTTGGGCTCGACCATCCCGGGCAGTATGCAAAGATGTCCTTTAAAAGCAAATGGGATCTGCTCCGGATTCGCATTTTATCCAGCGATTTCCAGGTCTTGCGCGATGCCCCCAAGGCTGCGGCAGATCAAGCCCCGAGCTCGGCCGCCCGGCTTTCGCTCCAGGGGCGTCCGTGCAGCAGGCCCTAGTCGTACTCGAGGATCGCCTGATCGACCGCCAGGTTGGCCCCCGGCTCGGCGTGGATCCGGGCGACGATGCCGTCCCTCTCGGCGCGCAGCACGTTCTCCATCTTCATGGCCTCGACGACCGCCAGCTCCTCGCCGGCCTTGACCTCTTGGCCGGGCCGGACCGCGACCTTGACCAGCAGGCCCGGCATCGGCGACAGCAGAAACCGCGACAGGTCCGGAGGCTCCTTGGCCAGCATGCGCGCGGCCAGTTCGGCGACGTGCGGGCGGAGCACCCGGGCCTCGACCTCGGCGCCGCCGTGGGAGAGGCGGAACAGCGGCCCGCGGCGGTCGACCTGGACCGTGATCGGCCGGCCGTCGATGCGGCCGCGGAACAGCGGCTCGCCCGGCCGCCAGTCGCTCTCGACCAGGCAGTCCTTGACCGCGCCAGCGACCCGGTAGCCGCCGGCCACGGTGCGCGTCGCGACGGCGTGCGCCTCGCCGTCCAGGCGCACCACCCAATCGTCCAGCGCGTGCGGCGCCTTCAGGGGATCGCGCCCGCCGCCGAGCGCCGCCGCCCGCTCCGCGCAGCGGCGCTGCACGAAGGCGGCGACCGCGATCATGGCCGCGCGCGCGGCGGCCGGAACGGCGGCCATCCGAAAGCCGTCCGGGAACTCATCGGCGATGAAGTCGGTGGTCAGCCGGCCGTCGCGGAACCGGTCCTTGGCGATCGCGGCGGCAAGGAAGCTCGTGTTGTGGTTGATTCCGCGGATGTAGAAGCCGTCGAGCGCGGCCTGCATCTCCCGAATCGCGGCCTCCCGTGTCTCGCCGTAGGTCACCACCTTGGCGATCATGGGGTCGTAGTGCACGGCGATCTCCGAGCCCTCGGTGACCCCGCTGTCGATCCGCAGGCATGGGCCCGCCTCGGGCTCCCGGTAGCGCACCAGGCGGCCGGTGGACGGCATGAAGTCGCGCGCCGGGTCCTCGGCGTAGACCCGGCATTCCAGCGCCCAGCCGGTCAGCTTCACTCCGTCCTGACCGAAGGCCAGCCTTTCGCCGGCCGCGATCCGGATCATCCACTCCACCAGGTCGAGCCCCGTCACCATCTCGGTCACCGGATGCTCGACCTGGATTCGCGTATTCATTTCGAGGAAATAGAAGTTCTTGCTGTTGTCGGCGATGAACTCGACGGTCCCGGCCGAGCGGTAGTCCACGGCCTTGGCCAGGGCCACCGCCTGGGCGCCCATGGCGGCGCGCGTCGCGGCGTCCAAGAGCGGCGAGGGCGCCTCCTCGATCACCTTCTGGTGCCGGCGCTGGATCGAGCACTCGCGCTCGCCGAGGTGCACCACGTTGCCGTGCCCGTCGGCCAGCACCTGGATCTCTATGTGGCGCGGTTGCGCGATGAACTTCTCGATGAACACGCGCTCGTCGCCGAAGCTCGAGCGCGCCTCGTTGCGCGCCGAGCGGAAGCCCTCGCGCGCCTCGGCGTCGTTGCGGGCGATGCGCATGCCCTTGCCGCCGCCGCCCGCCGAAGCCTTGATCATCACCGGGTAGCCGATGTCGGCGGCGATGCGCGCGGCCTCGGCCGCGTCCTCGATCAGGCCCATGTGACCGGGCACGGTGTTGATATTGGCCTCGGCGGCCAGGCGCTTGGCCTCGATCTTGTCGCCCATCGCGCGGATCGCGCCCGCCGGCGGGCCGATGAAGACGATCCCGGCGGCCTCCAGCGCCTCGACGAACGCCGGGTTCTCGGCCAGGAAGCCGAAGCCCGGGTGGACCGCCTGGGCGCCGGTCTCCCTGCAAGCCTCCACGATCTTGTCGATGACCAGGTAGCTTTCGGCGGCCGGCGGCCGCCCGATGGGCACGGCCTCGTCCGCCAACTCGACGTGGAGCGCACTGCGGTCGGCCTCGGAATGGACCGCCACGGTCTTGATGCCGAGGCGTCGGGCGCTGCGGATGATCCGGCAGGCGATCTCCCCGCGGTTGGCGATCAGGATCTTGTCGAACACGTAAAGCCCTTCAGCTCCCCCGGCGGAGGCGGATTATGCCGAGTGTTCCGGGCCTTTTCGAGCCCTTGGCGGCAGCACCGCAGGGATCGGCCCGGGCGACGTGCCACGTCGTCAATGGCCCCGGTCGGCGTTGCGGGTGCTTGTCCTGGCGCGCGTCCTGGTCTTGGCGTCCACGCGCCAGGAGCGGTCTTCCGGAATGTAGGTCCGCGTCGGCATTTTCTCGGGCGCGACGCCCTTCAGGACCAGGTTGACATCCTTCACGACCCGGGGATTGAGGCGGTAATACTGGTGGTTGCTCAGGTCGTCGTCGGACACATCCACGTTGCGGCAATCGACCAGGACCACCTTGCGCGGTATGCCGTCCCGCACCCGCGGACCCTGCGAGCCCAGGCGATCCGGGTTGCCCTTGGTGATGTCGCTGATCTGCAGCGCGCGGTCATCCGGGCTGAAGTAAATGTGGACGGCGTGGGCCAGGCCGGGCAGCACGCGAAGCTTATGGTCGTGCTCGAAGGCATCGTCGTCCTCGTCCGCCGCCATCAGAAAAACGTTGTCGAAGAGCCGCGGCAGATTGTGGCCAAGCTCACTCCGGATGCCCTGCACGGCCCAGCGCAGCGCATAATTGCCCATGGAATGCGCGACCAGGTGCAGCGATTGCTCGCACTGGCCCTCGCGCCCCAGACCCAGCAGAAACCTGCGTAGCTTCAAGAACGCCCGGGCGATGGCCACGCCCGAGGCGCGGGCGTCGTCGCGATCGCTGTAGTAGGACAGCCACGGCTTCATTTCGCCGTCGGCGGGCCAGGAGAACACGAACACGTGGGGGTCCCGGCCGTCGACCTTGTACTTGTCCTTGATCTCCGCCGCCCGTTCGAGCGCCGAATCCATGTCCGAGGCGTAGCCGTGGATGTAACAGATCACATCGACCTTGTCCGCGACCATGCGGGCGCGCAGGGCGTCGCAAATCTCTTCGCTTCCGAGGACTTGAGATTCGCCTCCCTTGGTCTCGATCCTCTCCGGGGCGAGATAGATGCTGCTGACCTTGTATCCCTTTTTCGTCTTGCGAACCTTGGCCGAGCCGTAGCGCAGCTCGTGCGGGCCCTTCTCGTTGAACCGCTTGCTGAACTTGGGGGCATCGCCTTCCGCCAGAATGCCCCGGTTGGTGGCGAAGAAAACCTGAAGAATGTTGGACCCTCCCGTACGGCGATGAGACATCATGGCACCAGCTTCACGCCCGGTGCGGGCGTTTCTTTATGGAAAGCGCCGACCGTCTCGGTCCTGCGTTGCCGGAACGTACCCCGGCTGCGCCTCGACGCGCGCCAGCCAAGCCTGCACCCCCGGATATCGGCCAAGGTCGAAGCCGCCCTCCTCCGCCACGTGGGTATAGGCGTAGAGCGCGATATCGGCAATGGTATAGCGCCCGGCGGCGAAGAAGTCGTGCGCCTTGAGGTGTTGATCCATCAACGCCAGCGCCGCGTTACCCCGCGCCTGCTTCTCGGCAAGAATATTGCCCGTTCGGCCCTCGCTCAGTTCCGGATGGCCGAGGATGAACCGGGCTTCGGCGATACTGGTCTCGTGGGCGTTCTGCTCGAAGAAGATCCAGCGCAGAACCTGGGCGCGCGCCAGCTTCTCGTCCGGCAGGTAAGGCGTGCCCTCGGCCAGGTAGCACAGGATCGCGCCCGATTCCGCGAGCACCGTGCCGTCCTGCAGCTCCAGCGCAGGAATCTTGCCGGCCGGGTTCTTGGCCAGATACTCCGGCGTGCGCGACTCCCCCTTGAAGATGTCGAGCTCGACCCGCTCGAAGGGAAGCCCAAGCTGGGTCAGCAGCAGGCGGACCTTATAGCCGTTGCGCGAGGCGCGGTTGTCGTAGAGACGGAGCATGCACCAATTCCTCACAATCGAATGCGATGCTCCTCATACTGCGACAGGTTCAACATGAGGACGTCGTCCCGAGCCTGATGAAGGACGAGGTCCGATCGTGCGCATCGCTACAACGGCAAGTTATCGTGTTTCTTCCAGGGGTTTTCGAGCTCCTTGTCGCGCAGCATGCGCAGCGAGCGGCACAGGCGCGTGCGCGTGCCGTGCGGCATGATGACATCGTCGATGAAACCGCGGCTGGCGGCGACGAAGGGATTGGCGAAGGTCCGGCGGTATTCCTCGGTGCGCGCCTCGATCTTGGCGGCATCGCCGATGTCCTTGCGGAAGATGATCTCGACCGCGCCCTTCGGCCCCATGACCGCGATCTCGGCGCTCGGCCAGGCGTAGTTCACGTCGCCGCGGATGTGCTTCGACGACATGACGTCGTAGGCCCCGCCGTAGGCCTTGCGCGTGATCACGGTGACCTTGGGCACGGTCGCCTCGGCGAAGGCGAACAGCAGCTTGGCGCCGTGCTTGATGATGCCGCCGTACTCCTGCGCCGTGCCGGGGAGGAAACCGGGCACGTCGACGAAGGTGACGATCGGAATGTTGAAGCAGTCGCAGAAGCGCACGAAGCGCGCCGCCTTGATCGAGGAATCGATGTCCAGGCAGCCCGCCAGGACCATCGGCTGGTTGGCGACGATGCCGACCGGGTGGCCCTCCATGCGCGCGAAGCCGATGACGATGTTCCGCGCGTAGGCGGCCTGCAGCTCGAAGAAGTCGCCCTCGTCGACCACCTTCTCGATCAGCTCCTTCATGTCGTAGGGCCGGGTCGGGTCGGACGGCACCAGGGTGTCGAGCGAGGGCTCCTCGCGCTCGGCCGGGTCGCTGGTCGGCCGCACGGGCGGCGGCTCCCGGTTCGAGCCGGGCAGGAAGTCGATGAAACGGCGCAGCTCCAACAGCGCCTCGACGTCGTTCTCGAAGGCCAGGTCGGCCACGCCGGATTTGGTCGTGTGCGTGACCGCCCCGCCGAGATCTTCGTGGGTCACGGCCTCGTGGGTCACGGTCTTCACGACGTCGGGGCCGGTGACGAACATGTAGGAGCTGTCCTTGACCATGAAGATGAAGTCGGTCATGGCCGGCGAATAGACCGCCCCGCCCGCGCACGGCCCCATGATCAGCGAGATCTGCGGCACCACGCCGGAGGCGAGCACGTTGCGCTGGAACACGTCCGCATAGCCGGCGAGGGAGGCGACGCCCTCCTGGATGCGGGCGCCGCCAGAATCGTTCAGGCCGACGACCGGCGCCCCGACCTGCATCGCCTTGTCCATGATCTTGCAGATCTTCTCGGCGTGGGCTTCGGACAGCGAACCGCCGAAGACCGTGAAGTCCTGGCTGAACACGAAGATCGGGCGGCCGTTGACCGTGCCGTGGCCGGTGACCACGCCGTCGCCGGGGATCCGCTGCCCGGCCATGTCGAAGTCGAAGCAGCGGTGCTCGACGAACATGTCCCACTCCTCGAAGGATCCCTCGTCGACCAGCACGTCGATGCGCTCGCGCGCCGTCAGCTTGCCCTTGCCGTGCTGGGTCTCGACGCGGCGCGGCCCGCCGCCGGCGCGCGCGCGGGCGCGCTTTTCCTCGAGCTTGAGGATGATCTCCTGCATGCCCGCCTCCTTTCGCCTTCGGCCGAGCCGGCCTAGCAGATAGCACGGGCGCGCCCCAGGGGCCAGATGGGTGGCCGAGACAGCCTGGAAATGTACCGGGCCGGCGGCGGCCGTCCCCTGTCACCGTCCGAGCAGATCGAACACGCGCGCCGCCGCCTCGAGCTCGGACCGGATCGCTTTCCGGCGCTGCGCCGCCTCCGGGTCCTCGCCCCAGCGCTCGGCCTGATAGAGCTCGTCAAGTTGGGCGGCGGCGAAGGCCTCCTCGGCCCCGATCCGCCCCTCGGCGAGCGCCAGGCCGATGACCAGCGAGCCGGCCGCGGTCACGGCGCAGCTCAACGCGGCCAGTTCCATGTCGCTCAGCCGCTCGACCGCGCGGCGCAGCGCCGCAAGCGCCAAGGGGGGTTGCGGCGCCGAGACGACCCCCGCCGTGACCGTGAGCGGCGCGTCGAAGGCGAGCGCCGCCCAGTCGAGCAGCGGCTGCCAGACGGCGTGCTGTCGGGCGGCGAGATCGGCCGGCGTCTCGGCCCGGTAGCAGACAAGGTCGTGCCCCGCGTAGGCGGCGACGTTGCCGACCACGCGCGCGCGGTTCGGGCGCACCAGATCGATCGCCGTGCAGGCCAGCGCGGTCAGCGGCATGGACCGCAGGTCGACCTCCGCGCCCTGGCCCGACCATTCCGCCGCCACCGCCGTGGCGAGCGCACGGGTGGGCACGCTCAGCTCGGCCTTCGCCGGCGTCCTGACCGGCCGACCGTCGAGCAGGATCCGGTAGCCCTCCGCCGCGGTACGGGCCTGTGCGACTGCGGTCTCGTAGAAGCGTTTGAACTTGGCCGGGCGCATGCGCAGCGGTCGGCGGTTGCGCCTTACTGGCCGAACAGGCTCTGGATGCCTTCGGTGATCCCCTCGCCCGCGTCCTCGACGGCGCCGGTCACTTCGTCGGCCGCCTTGTCGATAACCGTCTTTTCCTCGGGCTGCGGCGGGCCGGCCTCGTCGGCCGCGCGACCGGTCGCTTGCATCGCGGCAAGACAGGGGTTCTTGTCCGACATCTCCGACTGAAGGATGATCGCCGCGCCCGCGGCCAGGGGGTTGATGATCAGTCCGGCGATCTTGGCCGCGCCCACCGCCGTGCCCACCGGGTCGGGTCCCACGCTCGGCGCGGCCAGGGCGCCGGTGACGCGGACCGGCACGGCCAGGCTCATCAGGCTGGTGTGCTTGGCCTGCGGCGTGAGGCGGAGGTTCAGCGATTCCT
The DNA here is from genome assembly GCA_046758005.1 of Kiloniellaceae bacterium. GTDB lineage: Bacteria > Pseudomonadota > Alphaproteobacteria > Kiloniellales > J153 > JBHHZJ01. The sequence goes on along the minus strand of JBHHZJ010000080.1, from coordinate 4,793 downwards.
CGCCCAGGTCGAGCGTGCCCGTGGCGCCCACCGTCACGGCGGCGGTGTCGATCAGGATCGCTTCCGCGGTCACGACGCCATCGGCGATCGGCAGGTCGCCGACGACGCAGTTGAGGCGCAGGTCGTTGTCGCCCTCGCGCCAAGCGGACACCATGTCGAGCAAACCGGCTCCGGAGGCTTGCAGCAGGTCGCTGCGCACGCGCCCCTCCCCGCCGACCAGTTCGGCCCGGCCGCCGAGCGTCGCGGCGAGCGCGCGCAGGGAGGCGCCGGCGCCCCGCAGGCGGACGATGGCGTCCAGGGACCCGGCGACCCCGTCGGTCACTCCCAGTTCGCCGAGCAGACGTCCGTAATCGAGGCCGCTGACGGTCAGGTTGACGGCCACGGGCGGCGCCGCGTGGCGGGCGTCGAGGCGAAGGTCGCCGGCCAGCCGACCGCCCGAATACCCGGCTCTGAACGAGCTGATCGTCAAGCGCCCGCCTTCCAGGACAAAGGCCAGGTCGACATCGTTCAGCACTAAATTTTCATGCACCTGAAGCCGTCCGACGGTCAGCTTGGCCCGGGCATCGACCTCCCGCAGGCCGTCCAGCGGCCAGGGGTCGTCCGGCAGGACGAATCGCCGCTCGTCGCCCTGCGGCGGCGCGTCGGGCGGCGTCGGCGCCTCTTTCGCCGGCGGCAGGAAATCGGCGAGGTTCAGCCGGCCGGCGGTGAACGTTCCGCTCAGGTCGGGGCGCGCCCGGCCGAGCGAGACGGCGGCGCTGCCGGCGATATCGCTTTCGCCCACCTCGACGGTCAGCCCGGTCAGCCGGTAATCGGACCCCTGCCCCTTGACCTGCGCGGCGACCCTGTACGGCCCGAGCGCGGGCAGATCGCGCCCGACGAACGCCGCGAGATCGGCCAAGTTCTCACCTTTCGCGGCGACCAGGACGTCGATGCCGCGCAACGTCATGAGATCGGCGACGTTGCCCGCCACGCTGAGCGTCGCGACGCCCGCGTTCACGTCGAGGTCGATCGGAAAGCGCCCGCTGCCGACCAGCTGGTCAAGGGAACCGAGCGTCGCGTGGGATTTGAATGCCGACCCGTTGTAGCTGCCGGCGAGCGTGAGCCGGATCGCACCGGCCCGGCCCTCGGCCCGGGCCTGCAGCTCGGTGAGGTCGAACCGGACCTCTTCGCCCGTCTCGCCGTCCCGGTAGAGCGCGCGGCCGTCGCGGACGACGACCTCGTGAAACGCGGGCAGCGCCGGCGCCGCCTTGGCCGCCGGCTCCGCGGCCGGGCCGGCAATCTCCCAGTTGCCGCGGCCGTCCGCGCCTGTCTCGAGCAGGATGACCGGCTCGACCAGGACAAGGCGCCTGATCTGGATGTCACCCGACAATAGCGGCACCAGGGCGACCTCGACCTCGATGCGCCGGACCGACAGCATCTCGGGCCACACGCCCCACGGCGCGTTGGCGAAGGTGACGTTCTCGAGCGCGATGGCCGGGGCGAGCGACACCTGCAGATCGACCGGCCCGGCGATGGTCAGATCTCGGCCGGTCGCCTTCTTGGCCTCGGCCTCGATCACGCCGCGCAGGTCTTCGAAGTCCATGGTGGCCAGCACGGCGTATCCGGTCACCAGCGCGCCGACGATGAGCGCGCCGAGACCCGTGGCGACCCATTTGATTCTGATCCTCATGCGTTGTGCGCACCCAAGGCGGACAGCGTGGGCGGCAGGTCATCGAAGGTTTCGATCACCCGGACCGCGCCGCTCGCCCGCAATTCCGCAGGATCGTGATAGCCCCAGGCCACGCCGATGCCGCGCGCGCGGGCGTGGCAGGCCATCTCCATGTCGAACGTCGTGTCGCCGATCAGCACCGTCTCGTCGGGCCCGGCCCCGGCGTCGGCCATGGCGCAGTGGAGCATTTCCGGATGCGGCTTGCCAGGGCCGTCGTCGGCAGTCTGCAGCGTCACGAAGTGATGCGCCAGCCCGTGCCGCTCCAGGCTGGCCATAAGGCCACGCCGGTTCTTGCCGGTCGCGATCCCAAGGCAGACCTCCGGCCGATCGAGCAGCGCCAGAACCTCCCGGGCCCCGGGGAACAGGGGCTCGTGGTAATCGGGCCGCGCGCGCAGCGCCAGGAACGCCTCGCGGTAGCGCTCGGCCACGCGCGCGGCGGTGCCCCAATCGTCCGGGTCGGGCAGCAGCCGCGCGACGGCGAACTCGAGCTTCAGGCCGACCACCCGGCGCACCGCCTCCGCCGCCGGCCGCGGCAGGTGGTGGGCGGCGAAGGCCTCCGACATCGCCCGCACGATGACGTGCTGACTGTCGACCAGCGTGCCGTCGAGGTCGAAGACGATCAAGCGGAACGTATGGGACATCGGCCTATGGCGCTGATCCCGGGGTGACGTAGCTTCAGCTTTATCCCAACAGTCGATAATATTCGGTAATATTCGGTATCAGCCCGCAGTGCGGCGCAGGGGCAAGCGCCCGCCAGCTACCATCCGTTGACCCGCGGCCACACGGCCACGACCTCGTCGGCCGCCCCGTCGCCGCCGTCCACCACGTAATAGAAGTCGTAGGCCGCGGCGGTCATGCAGGCGTGGTTGGGCAGGACCCGCACCCGCGCGCCCGGCGGCAGGGCGTGGAACGGCGCCTCGCCGCCCGGGGCCGCGACGATCCCGTGCTCCTGGGAGACGCGCACCACGTGCAGTTCGGGCAAGCCGTCCGCGCCGGCCGCATCGACGACCAGGCCGTAGCCCACGTCGCGCGGCACGGCGGCGGTGCTGCGATCCTTGGACAGGGCCAGGCCGCCGGCGTCGATCACCAGCTCGCCCCGCTCCGGGTGGCGGCCGGTGACCGTGGCGAGCACCGACATCGCGATGTCCGAAAGCCCGCAGGAGCCGATCTCGACCTGGAAGACGTCGTTGAACATGTAGACGCCCGGTCGGATCTCGGTGACCCCGTCGAGGGTACGCGCGTGCACCGCCGTCGGAGTCGAGCCCACGCTGACCACGGGACAGGGCAGGCCGGCCGCGCGCAGACGCTCCGCGGCGCGCACGGCGCCGGCGCGCTCGGTCTCGGCCACGGCCTCGACATCGGTCACGCCGCGGCAGTTGTACGACTGCCCCGCGTGGGTAAGCACGCCGCGCAGCGTCACGCCGGGCGCGCCGTCGAGCGCCCGGCCGAGCGCGATCAGCCCGGGCGACTCGGGTGACACGCCGGCCCGCCCGTCGCCCGTGTCGATCTCGATCAGCACATCGAATCGGGCCCCCAGCGCCGCGGCGCGCGCGCCGATGCCCTCGGCGACCTCGAGGTTGTCGGTGACCACGGCGATACGCGCGCCCTTGGCCTGCAAGGCCGCCACCCGGTCGAGCTTGGCGGGCGCAAGGCCGACGGCGTAGATGATGTCGGTATAGCCGTGCTCGGCGAAGTATGCGGCCTCCTTCAGCGTCGAGACGGTGATCGCGCCGGAATGGCCGGCGGTGGCCAGGCGCGCGACGTCGGCCGACTTCGCCGTCTTCATGTGCGGCCGCAGGTCGACCCCGTGGCGCTTGGCGCGCTCGGTCATGCGCGCGACGTTCGCCTCGAGGCGTCGGCGGTCCAGGATCAGGGCGGGAGTGTCGATCTCCGCAAGCTTCATCGCTCGAGCCGCCTTTCGTGCGAGCGCCCGCCGCGCCGCCGCTTGGCCCGCGCGGCCGAGCCGGGCGGCGAATGGGCCAGTCCCGCCGCATAGTCTAGCAGGTCGTCGGCCGCACGATCAGCCTTGGCGACATCGAGGCCGAGGGCCGACCACGCCGCTGCCATGTGGGGCGGCAGGGGCGCGGTCACGCGCAGCGTCGTGCCGTCCTCCGGGTGCGGCAGGGCGATCTCCCGGGCATGCAACGTGAGCCGGTCCATCGCAAAGGGGAGCCCGTCCGGAAAGGCCTGCTTGCCGCCGTACTTGCCGTCGCCCAGAATCGGCGTGCCCAGCGCCGCACAGTGCGCGCGGAGCTGGTGCGTTCGGCCGGTGAGCGGCACGAGGACGAGCCAGGCGACCCGTGGCCCGCGTTGACCAAGGGCCCGATCCTCGACGACCTCGTAAAGCGTGAGCGCGGGCTTGCCCGCGTCCCCTGCGGCGCCGACCTTTTCCCCGGCCGGACCCGGCCGCTTGGCAAGCGGCAGGTCGATGCGGCCGCGCCGCCGGGCCGGCACGCCGACGGTCAGCGCCCAATAGACCTTGCGCGCGCGCTTGCCCTTGAAGGCCGCGCTCAGCCGCCGGGCCGCGGCGGCCGTGCGGGCAAGCAGCAAGACGCCGCTCGTGTCCTTGTCGAGCCGGTGCGCCAGGCGCGGCGGCTCCGCGCCCTCGAATCGGAGCGCCTCCAGCATGGCGTCCAGGTGGCGGCGCTGGCCGGTGCCGCCTTGCACCGCCAGGCCCGCCGGCTTGTCGATCGCGATGACCCAGTCGTCCTTGAACAGGACCGTTGCGCGAAGCGCCGCGGCCTCGTCCGGTGCGACCGGGCGGGGACGGGCCGGGCGCGGCGCCGCCGCCGGCTCCGGCAGCGGCGGGACCCGGACCACCTGGCCCGGGGCCAGCCGGGTGCCGGACCTGGCGCGCCGGCCGTCGACCCGGACCTGGCCCGTGCGCAGCAGCCGCTCCAGGCGCCCGTGGCCGAGCGCCGGAAAGCGCCGCCGGAACCACCGGTCGAGGCGCTGGTCGGCCTCGTCGTCCTGGACCGTGATCGTGCGCACCTGGCTCACGGCAAGCCCCGGGGTCTAGAGCGGATCGTAATTGATTGGAACCACTTCGCGGCTCCAATCAATCACGTGAATCCGCTCTATACAT
>JBHHZJ010000079.1:0-16691 GCA_046758005.1 Kiloniellaceae bacterium | reverse complement strand
CCGCGCTCCATGCGCTCGGCCAGGAAACGCTGGAGTCCCCGGCAAGGGCGTAGATCCAACGAAAGATAAGGTCGTTGCTCGGGCGAGACCTGATCGTAGTCGGCTCAGTCTATGCCGTCGTCGGCGTGATTGTTTTGGGTCACGCGCTGGCCTACTTTGCTCCCAAAAGGCGGGCGAACGGCTCGCTCATATGGGGAGTATCGGGCGAACGGCTGAAGAGCAATCCGAACAAAGAACCTGCGACCTCAGACTGGCACTGTTCCGGTACGGCGGCGTCCACACTTGGTACGATGCCACGGCGGGCCTGAAGCGGCGGTTTGTTCTTTCTGGCTGCATCGACGATCCCTACCGCCGGCCCTCAGGGGACATCGACGAGTCCGGCGAGGGGGATTCTGCCTTCCACAACAAGCCCGTCCGCGTGGATATCTCCTCGCCACCTGATCCGAAGTGGTTAGGGAATCTCGGTGCTGCGGGGGATGACGGTAATGTGTTCGGCTGGATTTGGGTGACCGCTGGCGTCGAGCCGGAACGGTTCGAACTCGACGGCGAGGCCGTCGAGGCAGAGCCCGTCGAGATAAAGATGGAGATGGACCCTGACGCCTTCGAGGCGATCCGCCGTCAGGCGGCGGAGGCTGACAACCACTGCCGCATCATGTGGGCGACGGTTACCCTTGCCGGCAAGTCGCTGCCAAAGTTGGAATCCCGCATCCGTCTGAAGAACCTCGACGTCTCAGCGCCCCGAGAAGATACAGTGATCGGCTTCGAGATATTCGATACACGCTACACCGATGATCTGCGGGGCCGGGTGCTGCAAGTCAAGCGCGATCAGGACGAAGGTTATGGCGCCCATATCTCGATCCTTTTGACTGAAGCCCGCTACGAGATACACGCCGAGCGCGCCCTCGTCCACTCGATCTCCTGCGAAGGCCGCGTCATCAACGGCAGAGGGAAGCCGTACGACGGTGTCGAGGTTACCGTCGAGTTCGCCGAGCCCGAACCGAACAGCTTCGACGAGTTACCCGAAAGGGCTTTCTTCGGAGAGTTCGGCTACTGGGCGAAACGGCCAGACAAAGAGCATTCCTCCACTCACTTCGCGTTTTACCTGCGGTACCTCCCCGAGGACGCGCGCAATCTTCTGATCCCTCTTCTCAGTCAGGAGGCTGGAACGCAGGTGGTCCTGACCGTCAACCTTACAAACGAGAAAGCGGAACTACTCGCGGCGACAGACGAGCTTCGGGGAAACGTACGACATTACAGCTTCAAAGTGCGGAGGCGGCTCGTTGATTACGGCGCGGCCCTAAAGCGGCTCGAAGAAGCGCGCGAACGGTTAGAGCAACGTACTTTTGAGGGTGATGCGCGTTTCTCACCGGGAAAAGGCGTCTCTGAGGAGCATTTCCAGCGCATTCGCAGATCGCTCTTGGACGGTGGGCGGGTGCCCGACATGGAACTCCAGTGGCTCTCGTTCGAGCAGATCGACGCGCTCGCAGACGAGCTTGGCCGGTGACGGTCCGCGCCCCCCACATGCCGTGCAGGACTCCGGAATAGATCGCCGACCCCCCCTTGGCGCATCGCATTGGCTTGACGCAATGGACAGCCGAGCCGATTTAGCATATGCTCTGGCATATGCCTAAGGAGGTGGCCATGATCCCTGAACGACGCGTCAAGCTGTTCAAGAACGGTCGGAACCGGGCGGTGCGGATTCCCCGCGAGTTCGAGCTTCCCGGCGACGAGGTCATCATGCGCAAGGAAGGCGACCGCCTGATCATCGAGCCCACACATCCGAAATCCCTGCTGGCGGTGCTGGCGACGCTTCAGCCGCTCGACGAGGAGTTCCCGGCGATCCCTGAGTTGCCTGTCGATTCCGCCGAGCTTTAATGCGCTATCTGCTCGACACCAACATCGTCTCCGACCTCGTCCGCAACCCGCAGGGCCGGGTGACGCAGCGCATTCGCGAGGTCGGCGAAGCGCAGGTCTGCACCAGTATCATCGTTGCGGCGGAACTCCGTTACGGGGCCACCAAGAAGGGGTCGCCACGGCTCACGGCTCAGCTTGATGCAGTGCTCGGCGCCCTTGAGGTCCTGCCCTTCGAGGCACCTGCCGACATCGCCTATGGCCTGCTCCGTGCCCGTCTCGAACAGGCTGGTCAGCCGATCGGTGGCAATGATCTGCTCATCGCCGCCCAGGTTTCCGCCCTCGGCTACACCATCGTCACCGACAACGAACGCGACTTCGCCCGGATTAACGGCCTCCCCCGGGAGAACTGGCTGCGTGAAACCTGACGGACTTTCTTTCGTTTCCTACGGTATCCCGGCGTGTCCCGGACTTTCCTCGAGCCGTCCGCGCGAGCCGAACAGCACGAGCCGATTTAGCCGCGGCGCGGAGATTGCTTCCAGCCGGCGCGGTAATCCCTGAGAACGGTTTCGAGCGGCGCGTTCACGATTTCGACTATAACAGGTCCATGGGTAGGACAGGACAGGCGGACAGGCCGAGAAAAGTGCGCCTCGATCGCCTCCTGGTCGAGCGCGGGTTGGCGGAAAGCCGGGCGCGGGCGCAGGCGCTGATCCTGGCCGGGGTCGTCTTCTCCGGCGAGAGGCGCATCGACAAGCCCGGGCAAACGATCGCCGCCGACGCACCGCTCGCCGTGCGCGGCCCCGACCATCCGTGGGTCAGCCGCGGCGGGCTCAAGCTCGAGCGGGCGCTCGATCGCTTCGGCATCGACCCGACCGGGCAGGTTTGCCTGGACGTGGGGGTCTCGACGGGCGGCTTCACCGACGTGTTGCTGGCCCGCGGCGCGGCCAGGGTCTATGCCGTTGACGTGGGCCGCGGGCAGCTCGCCTGGAAGCTGCGCACCGACCCGCGCGTCGTGGTGCTCGAGCGGGTCAACGCCCGCCGTCTGAGCCGGGCCGAGGTGCCCGAGCCCATCGACCTCATCGCGTGCGATACGAGCTTCATCGGCCTGGAGGCGGTGCTGCCCGCGCCGATGGCGCTGGCCGCGCCGGGCGCGCGCCTGATCGCGCTGATCAAGCCGCAGTTCGAGGTCGGCAAGGGGCGGGTCGGCAAGGGCGGCGTGGTGCGCGATCCGGCCCTGCACGAGGAGGTCTGCCGGCGTATCGAGGCTTGGCTCGCCGCCCGGGAAGGCTGGCGGGTCCTCGGGCTCGCCGAAAGCCCGATCCTGGGCGCGGACGGCAACAAGGAGTTCCTGATCGCGGCGCAGATGCGCCCCTCGAGCGGATCGTGATTGATTGGAACCACTTCGCGGCTCCAATCAATCACGTGAATCCGCTCGATACATTCCAGTTGGAGCAGATCCGGGTCGATGAACCGCCTTCGGGCAATTCATCGACCCGGGTCTGCTCTAGTTCGCGGGCCTGACGCGCGGCGCGCTCAACGACAGGCGGCGAGAGTCGCCGCTCAGGGCCTCGACCGCCTCGACGACCGGGGCGAGGGCGCGGCTGACGCGGGCGAGCGCGCGGGCCAGCGAGCGGACGGCCGCGCCGCCCAGCTGGCCGGCCAGGGCGTCCTCGATCAGGGCCTCGAAGGGATCGCGCTCCTCGGGGAAAACCTTGATGCGGACCGGCTGCCCGGGATCGACGCCGGCCGCCTTGCGCGCCAGCGCGAACGCGGTGCGGTAGCCGCCGAGCGCGTCCACCAGGCCGAGCGCCTGCGCGTCCTCGCCGCTCCACACCCGGCCCTCGGCCGCCGCCAGGACCTTATCCAAGGGCAGGTCGCGGCCCTCGGCCACCTTGCGCGTGAAGTCGGCGTAGATCCGGTCGAGCGAGTCCTGCAGTTTGGCCCATTCGGCGGGCGAGAAGTCGTGGTTGGCGCTCCAGTAGGCGGCCCGCTCGCCCGCCTGCACGCCGTCCCAGGCGACGCCCAGGCGCTGCCACAGGCCGGCCATCACCATCTTGCCGCCGACCACGCCGATCGAGCCCGTAACGGTGCCCGGCTGGGCCACGATGGCGCGCGCCGGGGCGGCCACGAAATAGCCGCCGGAGGCCGCCACGTCGCCCATGGTGACGACGACGGGCAGGCCCTTGTCGCGGGCGCGCCGCATCTCGCGCCAGATCACGTCCGAGGCGACGTAGGACCCGCCGGGGCTGTCGACCCGGAACACGACGGCGCGCACCTCGGGGTCGTCCATGGCGTCGCGCAGCGCCTGCGCCACGGTGTCGGCGCCCATGATCAGGGTGCCGAACAGGGGGTCGTTCTCGCTCCGGTCCAGCACCACGGGGCCGAGCCCGTGGATGAGCGCGATCGCGGGGCCCTCCGGCTCCGGGCGCTCGCGCCGGGCGTCGTAATCGGCCAGCGGGAGGAACGGAACTCCGTCCTCGGCGGCGTCCAGGCCGGCCGCCGCGAGCGCGTCGGCCTTCGCCTCGTCCCAATAGCCGACCCGGTCGACCAGGCCATGGTCGAGCGCCTCGCCGGCGCTGTACGGGGCGCGGTCGATCGCGGCGCGCACCACCGGCTCGGCGAGGCCGCGCTGCTCGGCGACGCCGCGCGCGACCTGGGCGAGCCAGGAGTCGACCAGGCGTTGCAGGTTGCGGCGCTGCGCCTCGGGCAGGGCCGAATCGGTGAAGAGGTTCATCGCGCCCTTGAACTCGCCGCGCTGATCCAGGCGCGGCTGGACGCCGATCTCGTTCAGCGCCTCGCGCACGAAGGGGTTTTCCAGGCGGAATCCGGTCACGTCCAGCCCGCCCGAGGGCTGCAGCCAGATGCGGTCGAAGGCGCTCGCCAGGTAGTAGTGCAGCGTCCCGTCGCCGCCTTCCCCGAAGCTTTCGGCGAAGGCGACCGCCACCTTGCCGCCGCCGCGAAAGTCGAGGATGGCGTCGCGCAGCTCCTGGATCCGGGCGAGGCCCGAGCGCCCGCGCCCGACCCGCACCAGCAGGCCGCGCACCTGCGGATCGGCGCCCGCGGCCTCCAGCGCCTCCAAGGTCTCGCGCAGCACCGGGACGCGGCCCAGCGAGGCGCGCGCCAGCGGGTTGTCCGGGCGCACCTCGATCATGCCGGTCGTGAGGTCGAGGGTGAGCACGACCGCCTCGGGCACGGGTTCCAGCGTCGCGCGCAAGGGCTCGATCCGGTCCCACAGGACGGCAAGCGCCGCGACGCCGGCGATCAGGACGAAGCCGATGGCGGCGAAGAGGCCGACCAGACACTTGAGCAGGAACAGGACGACCCGCATGGCCCTCTGATAGGCGGGTTCGGCCGCGATGTCGAGCCCGGAAGCGGCCCATGAGGCCAGGATGCGAAGCCGTCAGAGCGGGACCGTCCGCGAACAGGCGGACAGGCGACATCGGGCCGTTCAGGCCACCGCCTGCTGCGCGCCCTGAGCGAAGAGGAACTTCCGCGATTCCTCCGTCACCACGGGCGCGGTGTTGATCGCCCGGCCTTTCTCGTAGGCCCGGATCGTCGCCGGGCGCGCGGCCACCGCGTGGAACCACCGCTTCAGATGCGGGAAGTGGTCGAGGTCCTGTTGCTGGCGCTTGTGCGGCACGATCCAGGGGTAGCTCGCCATGTCGGCGATGGAGTACGCGCCGGCGATGAATTCGCGCTCCGCGAGGCGCTTGTTCAGCACGCCGTAGAGCCGCGCGGTCTCCTTGACGTAGCGCTCGATGGCGTAGGGGATCCGCTCGGGCGCGTAGCCGGCGAAGTGATGGTTCTGCCCGGCCATCGGCCCCAGGCCGCCCATCTGCCAGAACAGCCATTGCAGGGTCTCGGCGCGCCCGGCCGGGTCCGCGGGCAGGAAGCGGCCCGTCTTATCGGCCAGATAGACCAGAATGGCCCCGGACTCGAAGATCGAAATCGGCGCGCCGCCTTCGGCCGGCGCGTGGTCCACGATCGCCGGGATGCGGTTGTTCGGCGAAATTTCGAGGAACGCCGGGTCGAACTGCTCCCCCTTGCCGATGTTGACCGGGACGATGGTGTAGGGCAGCCCGGTGTCCTCGAGGAGCAGGAGCGGCTTGTAGCCGTTCGGCGTGGTCCAGAAGTGGAGGTCGATCATGGGTCGTTCTCCGTGCCGGCCGACCCGGCCGCGCAGGGGAGGGCGCGGCCGGGCCGAGCGTTGCGTGCCGCGGGTCAGCCGGCCTTGCGGACGTTCCAGGCCCGCGCCGCGAAGGCCTCGTCGAGCGGCGTGCCGACGAGGTGGTTGGTGTAGTTCGACAGCGTCTTGTAGGTCAGGCCGAGGATCACCTCGAACACCTGCTGCCGGGTGAAACCGGCCGACAGGAACGCCTGGACGTCCTCCTCGGAGGCCCAGCCGCGCTTCTCCACCAGCGTTTCCGCGAACCTGCGCAGGGCTTGCAGGCGCGGGTCGGCGATCGGCGTTCCGTCGCGCAGCGCGGCGATGACCTCCTCCGGCACGTCCTGCATGCCGGCGATCGTCGAATGCGCGGCGACGCAGTACGTGCACTTGTTCGCGGCGCTGGCCGCGAGCAGCACCACCTGCCGCTCGGCCCGCGAAAGTGAGGCCTTCTCGAAGAACCCGGCCAGCGCGACGTAGCCTTCCAGCGCGGCCGGCGCCTCGGCCAGCGCGCCCCACAGGTTGGGCACGAAGCCGTACCTCTTCTTTCCGGTCTCCAGTGTGGCGCGCGACTTCTCGGGCGCGGTCTCGGCGGTGTGGATCGAGAAGATGCTCATGTTCCTTGCTCCTTATCTTGAGATGTCGGGTGATGGCTTGTCTTCGGCCTGCGCGATCGCGTGGCCCGTTTGACGGCCCGCGGCCCGGAGCCGCGCCGCCGCGTCCTTGGTCGCGGCGTCGTAGTAGACGTGGGCGTGGTAGTCGGTCACGGCGTCGGGGCTGATCTCGGGCATGGCGGCAGGTCCATTCAGTCCAGTGCGGCCAGGACGATCCGAACGATGTCCCTGAGCGCCGCCGCGTCGGGGTTCGCCTTGGCCGTGACCCGCAGGCCGTTGAGGCTGCCGACCAGGTAGCGCGCCAGGGCGCGCGCGTCGCGCTCGGTCGGGATCTCCCCGGCGTTCTGGCCGCGGCGCACGGCCTGGTAGAACTTGTCCTCGATCCGTGCCAACCCGGCGCGCACCTGCGCGGCGGCGGCCGGATCGTTCGGCGAGACCTCCACGGCGCAGTTGCCGAGGAAGCAGCCGCGCAAATCGCCCTCATCCACCGCCGTCTCGACGGCGATTTCGAACACGCGCGCGATGGCCTCCCGCGCCGGCCGGCAGCCGGCCAGGTCCGCCTCCAAGCGCCTGGCGATGATGTCGCCGTAGCGCTCGATGGCGGCGAGGAACAGCGCGTGCTTGCTGCCGAAGGTTTCGTAGAAGCTGCTTCTGCTGAGCCCCATGGCCTCGGTCAGGTCCTGGAGCGACGCGGCCTCGTAGCCCTTGGCCCAGAACACCTCCATGGCCCGCTCCAGCGCCTCGTTCTCGTCGAATTCCCGTGGCCGTCCCATCGCTCGATGCCGATCGCTCTGCGCGTCCGTTGCGAAGTCGTAATCGAGATTTAGGACCGTTCAGTCCAGAATCAAGGGCACTCGCGATTTCGTGATCGCGAATCGCTTGAGGCAGGCGGCAGCGGAGTAAGGAAGAACCCGCGCTCAGCTGCACTGACCGCGGTGGCGCAGCAGGTGGTCGGCGAGCACGACGGCCATCATCGCTTCGCCCACCGGCACGGCGCGGATGCCGACACAGGGGTCGTGGCGGCCCTTGGTGACGATCTCGGTGTCGTTGCCGAAGCGGTCCACGGTCCTGCGCGGGATCAGGATCGAGCTTGTCGGCTTGACCGCGAAGCGCACGACCACGTCCTGTCCCGTGGAGATACCGCCCAGGACCCCGCCGGCCTTGTTGGACAGGAAGCGCACCCGGCCGCCCTCCATGCGCATCTCGTCGGCGTTCTCCTCGCCCGAGAGCGCCGCGGCCTCGAGGCCGGCGCCGACTTCCACGGCCTTGACCGCGTTGATGCTCATCATCGCCTTGGCGAGATCCGCGTCCAGCTTGTCGTAGACCGGCTCGCCCAGGCCCGCGGGCACGCCGCGCGCCACCACCTCGATCACCGCGCCCGCCGACGAGCCGGCCTTGCGCACGCCGTCCAGGAAGCCCTCCCACTCCTTGGCCGCGACCGGGTCGGGGCACCAAAAGGGATTCCTTTCCACCTCGTCCCAGGCCCAGCGCGCCCGGTCGATGCGGTGCGGCCCGACCTGGATCAGGGCCCCGCGGATCACCACCGGCGCGTCGAGCACGTGGTCCAGAACCTTGCGCGCGATCGCCCCGGCGGCCACGCGCATGGCGGTCTCGCGCGCGCTGGAGCGCCCGCCGCCGCGGTAATCGCGCACGCCGTACTTGATCCAGTAGGTGTAGTCGGCGTGGCCGGGCCGGAACTTGTCCTTGATGGCGCTGTAATCCTTGGGGCGCACGTCCTTGTTCTCGACCGCGAGCGCAACCGGCGCGCCCGTCGTCACGCCCTCGAAGACGCCGGAGAGGATGCGCACCTTGTCCGGCTCCTTTCGCTGGGTGGTGAAGCGCGACTGTCCGGGCCTGCGCCGGTCGAGCCAGACCTGGATGTCCGATGCCTCGAGCGGGATGCGCGGCGGCACGCCGTCGACCACGCAGCCGATCGCCGGCCCGTGGCTTTCGCCCCAGGTGGTGTAGCGAAAAGCGTGTCCGAAGGAGTTGCCGGCCATCTATCGCGGTCCCGGGCCCTGCGGCCACGGCCTCAGGACTGGGGCGTGAAGCCCCGGAGCAGCTCCGCCAGTTGCGGTGCGGTCTCGGTCGCCATCATGCCGACCACGTGGTAGCCGGCGTCCACGTGATGGACCTCGCCCGTGACGCCGCTCGACAGGTCGGACAGAAGGTACAGCGCCGCGCCGCCGACCTGCTCTATGGTCACGTTGCGGTGCAGGGGCGAGTTGTACTCGTTCCACTTCAGGATGTAACGGAAGTCGCCGATTCCCGAGGCGGCGAGCGTCTTGATCGGCCCGGCCGAGATGGCGTTGACCCGGATGCCGTACTCGCCGAGATCGGCGGCCAGGTAGCGCACGCTCGCCTCGAGGGCGGCCTTGGCCACGCCCATGACGTTGTAGTGCGGCATGACCCGCTCGGCGCCGTAGTAGGTGAGGGTGAGCAGGCTGCCCCCGTTCCTCATGAGCGGCACGGCGCGCTGCGCGACCGCGGTGAAGGAGTAGCAGGAGATGTCGAGCGAGCGCACGAAGTTGCCGCGCGAGGTGTCGACGTACTTTCCCTTGAGCTCCTCCTTGTCGGCGTAGGCGATGGCGTGCACGACGAAGTCGAAGCCGCCCCAGCGCTCGTCGATCGTGCGGAAGGCGGTGTCGATGCTGGCGTCCTCGGCCACGTCGCAGGGCAGGACGATGTCCGAACCGACCGAGTCGGCGAGCGGGTGCACGCGCCTCCCCAGGGCCTCGCCCTGATAGGTGAAGGCGAGTTCGGCGCCGTGGTCGTGCGCCTTGGAGGCGATGCCCCACGCGATCGAGCGGTCATTGGCCACGCCCATGATCACGCCGCGTTTGCCCGCCATGATCCCCTGGTTTTCGGACATGCATGCCCCCGCAATCCGCCCGCCCCGTCGCGGCCGTGCGGCATCCTACACAAAAGGTTGGGCCGGTCAAATCCGGGACCGCCGGGCCGAGGGCCCGCGGCGCCGCGGGGCGGACGCATTTTTGGCCCTTCGCGGCGCGGTTTCTGCCATAACATCGCGCCATGGAGTCGACGCCGCAGAGCCGCTCTTGGCGGCGCACCGTCGCGTGGCTGCGCTTCGTCCTGAAGGCCGAGCGGATCGGCCGTTTCCTCGGTTACGCGGCGCGGCGCTTCCTGGCCGACGGCGGGCTGCGCCAGGCCGCCGGGTTGAGCTACGTGTCGCTGCTCGCCATCGTGCCGCTGTTTGCCATCGGGCTGGCGATCCTCGCCGGCTTTCCCGCCTTCGAGCCGTGGCGGGCGCAGCTGCAGCTCTTCGTCCTCGACACCTTCCTGCCGGACGCGGGCCTGGAGGTCAGCCGGGAGCTGACCACGTTCGTCGAGAACGCGAGCAAGCTGACCGCGCCCGGCCTGTTCGGCCTGGCGGTGACCGCGTTCCTGCTGGTGTCCAATATCGACGGGGCGCTCAACGCGATCTGGCGCGTGGCCGAGCCGCGGCCGCTGGCGATGCGCCTGGCGGTCTATTGGGCGTTGCTCACCCTGGGGCCGCTGCTGATCGGGGCCTCGCTGTCGGTGTCGAGTTACGCCTTCGCGGTCGTGCAGTGGTTCGACGGCGCGGCGTTGGGCGGCCTTGTGGGCCTGTCCCGGCTGCTGTCCATCGGGCTGTCGGTCCTGGGCTTCGCGCTCATCTATCTCGTCGTGCCGAACCGCACGGTCCATCCCGGCCATGCCCTGGCCGGCGGTCTGGTCGCCGCCCTGCTCTTCGAGGTCCTGAAGGCGGGCTTCGGGCTCTACCTGCGCCACTTTCCGTCCTATCAGCTGGTCTACGGCGCCGTGTCGACGCTGCCGATCTTCCTGGTCTGGATGTATTTGTCCTGGGCGGTGACCCTGTTCGGGGCGGAGGTCGCGGCGGCCCTGCCGGAGTGGCGGGCGTCCCGGGCCCGCGGCAGCGAGGCCGCCGGTCCGGGCGCACGCCTGGCGCTGGCGCTGAGCGTGCTCGCCCGGCTCAGAGAGGCGAGCCGGACGGGGGACAGGCCCCGGGAACGGACTCTCGGACGGCACCTCCCGGCCACGCCGGCCGAGATCGACGCGACCCTGCGCCGCCTGCGCCGCGCCGGGTTGGTGGAGCGCACCCCCGGCGCGCGCTGGGTGCTGTGCCGCGATCTGGATGCCGTGACGCTAGGCGATGTCGCCCAGGCTCTCGACCTTCCGCTCGCCCCCGGCCCCGGCTGGCATCCGGCGGCGCAGGCGGTCGTGGCCGGCCTGGCCGAGGCCGGAGAGCGCCACATGGCGCGCAGCGTGGCGGCGCTGCTTGCGGAGGCGGCGCAGGGGGCCGGCCGGGACGAGGCGCCGGCGCGCGGCGCGGCGGCCGCGGGGCTATGAACCCGGCGAGTCGGAAGTCCCGGAAACGTTGCGCAGCTGGGCGCGAAGCTGGGCGCGCGCCTCCTCCGGCAGGGTCTTGATCGCCGCGTTCAGATCGGCGAGCGCGCGGCGCAGGCTGTACACCTGATCGAGCAGGCGCAGCACCACCGGCATGGCTTCCTCGTTGACCTCCAGGTCGCGGTGGAGCTCGGCGATCAGGCGCGCGCGCGCCAGGTCGGCCTCGTCGAAAAAGTAGCGGCCGCCCTGTTCCACGGGCAGGACCCAGTTGCGTTCGATCCAGGCGCTCAGCTCGCCGCTGGTGACCTCGATCTCGGCCACGACTTCCTCGAACGTCGCCAACATGCCCCGTCTATCCCTTTCCCGTCCGCGTCCGTGCGCGCCAAGCCCTCATGTCATGCCGGCCTTGCGCCGCGGGTCGTAGGCGTGGCGCTTGCCCCAGCGCTCGACGAACGCCTTGAGCTCGCTGTCCGGCGTATCCGGCAGGGTCAACTTCAGCTTGACGTACTGGTCGCCCTTGACCCCCGTCTTGCGGTCGAGGATGCCCTTGCCCTTGAGCCGCAGCGTGGTCCCGGTGTTGGAGCCGGCCGGGATGCGCATCGACACCGTGCCGTGGACCGTCGGGACACGGACCGTGGCGCCCAGCACGGCTTCCTGCAAGGTCACTGGAAATTCGATGTGTACGTCGTTGTCCTTGCGCGTGAAATAGGGGTGCGGCTGGAGGTGCACCTCGACGTAGGCGTCGCCGGGCTCGCCGCCGTGCTCGCCGGGCAGGCCCTGGCCCTTGAGGCGCAGGGTCTGGCGGTCGGCGGTGCCGGCGGGAATCACCATGTCCAGCACCTTGCCGTCGGACAGGCGCAGGCGCTTCTTGGCGCCGACCGCGGCGTCGAGGAAGTCGATGGGGGCGGTGTAGGACACGTCCGCGCCGCGCCGCGCCGCGCGCCGGGCGCCGCCGAACAGGTCGGAGATGATATCCTCGACGTTGATGTCCGCGGCGAAGTCGAAGGGCCGGTACTTCGCGCCCCGGCCGCGTTCGGCGTACTCCCGGTAGAACCCGCCGGCCCGGCCCCGGTCCTGACCGCTGGAGTCGATCTCGCCCCGGTCGAAGCGTTTGCGCTTTTCCGGGTCGCTGAGGATCGCGTAGGCTTGCGAGACCTCTTTGAACTCCTGCTCGACCTTGGCGTTGCCCGGGTGCAGGTCGGGGTGCAGCTTCTTGGCCAGCTGGCGGTAGGCGCGCTTGATCTCCTCCGCGCTGGCGCCGCGGTTCACCCCCAGGACCTTGTAGGGATCCTTCATGCCGGCTTACGCGACCTTCGACCGAGCCGTCCGCCATGAGCTTGGGGCGCCGCTGTCGGCGCCCCTGAGGAAAAGGCCATAGGCCTTTGGGATTATTGAATTTCCCAGGACCCGTCCGGCTTGCGGCAGGCGATGCCGTAGGCTTGCTCCTCCTGGCCGCCGACGACGACGGTCTGCTGGAACTCACGGCAGTATTCGCCGGTCTCCTTGGTCCCCTCTCGGACCGGGGTCACCGAGCCGTAGTTGCCGGTCTCGGGGTTGCTCCAACTGATGGTCTGGCCGACCGGGGCGGTCGTCGCCTGGGTGTAGGCTCGCTCGGCCTTCTGCTTGTCCACTTCGTCCATGGTCCGGCCGATTTCGCTGCCGACCAGGGCGCCGATCAGCACGCCGGCCGCGGTCGCCGCCAGTTTGCCCGTGCCCGAGCCGATCTGCGACCCGGCCCAGCCGCCGAGCGCCGCGCCGCCGAGGGCCCCGACGGTCTGCTTGGTGCCGTACTGGCCGTTCTGGGCGCAGGCCGCGGTCGTCAACGCGATCGCGGCGGCGGCAAGCATCGTCTTGAATCGCATGGTAATTGCCTCTCCAGACAGTGAACGGACGCGCTCAACAACATATATGTATTTCATGGATCTTGTACGAGAAGATTAACAGTTGTATCCCCGCCGGCTCAATAACCCCGCCGGCCCGCCACCGGGCGCCGCGGCCCGGCCCGCCCGGGAACACCCATCTGGACCGGATTGAGACCATGTTCGACCAGGACCCCCCCGAAGATCCGATCGAGGTCTTCAAGGGCTGGCTCAAGGAGGCCGAGGCGAGCGAACCCAACGACCCCACCGCCATGACGCTCGCCACGGTCGCGGAGGACGGCATGCCGTCGGCCCGGATGGTCCTTCTCAAGGCGGTGGATGAGCGGGGCTTCGTTTTCTATACCAACGTCGAGAGCCGCAAAGGGCGGCATCTGCTGGCCCATCCCAAGGGGGCCCTTGTGTTCCATTGGAAGTCGCTGGGTCGCCAGGTGCGCGTCGAAGGCGAGGTGCGGCGGGTCGACGACGCCGAGGCGGACGCCTATTTCGACACCCGGCCGCGCGACGCGCGGATCGGCGCCTGGGCGAGCCGGCAATCCCGGCCGCTGAAGAGCCGGTTCGAGCTGGAGAAGCGGGTGGCGGAGTTCGGCCTCAAGTACGCGGTCGGCAAGGTGCCGCGGCCGCCGTACTGGTCCGGCTTCCTGGTCGTGCCCGGCTACATCGAATTCTGGCGCCAGGGAAAGTTCCGGTTGCACGACCGTCTGGCCTATTATCGCACCGGAGAGGGTTGGAGGACGGAGCGGCTGTATCCGTGACCCGCGCGCGCGGCGAGCGCGCGCCGGGCCAGGACGGGATGGGAGACGTGAGCGAACAAGGCGTCCACCGAGCTGCGCCGGCCGTTGCCGGGGCCCGCCTCATGCGGCTGGCCACCTATGCCTCGGTCACGGTCGCGGTGAGCCTGATCGTCGTCAAGTTCGTCGCCTGGCTGCTGACCGACTCGGTCAGCCTGCTGTCCACGCTGATCGATTCGCTGCTCGACGTGGCCGCCTCCATGGTCAACCTGCTGGCGGTGCGCCACGCGCTCACGCCGCCCGACCGCGAGCATCGTTTCGGCCACGGCAAGGCGGAACCGCTGGCCGCGCTCGCGCAGTCGACCTTCATCGCCGGTTCGGCCATCTTTCTCATCATCGAGGCCGGTCACCGCCTTTACCAGCCGAGGGCCGTGTTGCACAGCGAGGTCGGCATCGGGGTGATGGTGTTCGCGATCGTCCTCACCTTCGTGTTGACCCGTTTCCAGGCCTACGTCGTGCGCAAGACGGGCTCGGTCGCGATCAAGGCCGACTCGTTGCACTACGTGGGCGACCTGCTGATCAACGGCGCGGTCATCCTCGCCCTGGTCCTCGCGTCCGATTTCGGCCTGCTCTATGCGGACCCGCTGTTCGGCATCGCCATCGCCGGCTACATCCTCAAGAACGCGTGGACCATCGCCCGCGGCGGGCTCGACATGCTGATGGACCGCGAGTTGCCGGACCTCGAGCGCCAGCGCATCAAAGGGATCGTGCTCGAGCATCCCGGCGTGATCGACCTGCACGATCTGCGAACGCGCGTGTCGGGGCCCATGACCTTCATCCAGGTCCATATCGAGATGGAGGGTTCGATCAGCCTGTACCGCGCGCACGAGGTGGCCGACGAGGTCGAGGTGGCTCTGCGCGCCGCCTTCCCGGATGCCGAGGTCATCATCCACCAGGACCCGCACGGGATCGAGGAGACGCGGGCGAGGTTCGCCTGAAGTTTCCCGGCCCGCCCCGGGCCGCGCGGTCGCGGCAATGGCCTGCGCCGGGCCTATTTTGACGCAGGTCAATGCCGGCGTCGCGATGCCTTGTCAGGGTATGCGATGGGCCTGAGCGAGGTCACATGGGAGGATGATGTGTCGCTGGCGACGATCCTGGCCGTGATCGACGGCGCCCCCGGCAGCGAGGCGGCGATGGGCGCGGCGCTCCAACTCGGGCGCCGCTTCTCGGCGCACGTCGATCTGCTCTATGTCGAGATCGACGTGACGAACGCTGCCCCGGTGATCGGCGAGGGCATGTCCGGGGCCGCCGTCGAGCAGGTCATGCAGAGCCTACGGGTCGAGGCGCAGACCCGCCTCGCGGAGGCGCGCCGCCTTTACGAAAGGCACTGCGTCGGGGCGAAGCTGCCCCTGGCCGAGCCGGACGCGGCCCCGCAGCCCGGCAAGTTCGCCGTCTCCTTCCGCCACGTCGTTGGTCGCGAGGCCGCGGAGGTGCTGCGCCGCGGCCGGCTCAGCGACGTGATCGTGCTCGCCCGGCCGGGGCGCGAAGCCGTGGGCGCCGTCTCGGCCACCTTCGACGCGGCCCTGTTCGACAGCGGCCGGCCGGTGCTTCTGGTGCCGGCGGCACCGGTCGAGCGCCTCGGCCGGACCGTCGTCGTGGCCTGGAACCGCTCGCGCGAGGCGGCGCGCGCCGTCGGCGCCGCCCTGCCGCTGCTCGCCAAGGCGGAGTCGGTCGTGGTCCTGACCGCGCGCGAGACCGAGGACGCGGCCGAGCCGAGCGAGCTTGCCCGGTATCTCGGCGCGCACGGGATCGCGGCGCGGACCTGGGCTTTCACCCCGGGACCCGGCCCGATCGGCGGGGCCCTGCTCGGCGAGGCGGACAAGGCCGGCGCGGACCTGATGGTCATGGGCGCCTACGGGCACAGCCGGCTGCGCGAGCTGGTGCTGGGCGGCGCCACGCGTGGCGTTCTGGGCCAAGGGGAGATCCCGGTTTTCATGGTTCACTGACGAGCGTTCCGCCGAGACCACGAAGATCGCGAAAACGAAGCCGTGGCGCCCAAGCCGCGCCGTGACCGCCGGATGTCCGCCATGTTGGCTCTGGAAGACTGCGCCGCCTTGTGCCAGCCTTACCGGGGACGAGGCGGTGGGCGCCGCCGGCGCGCAGACATCGAGGACCCGTTTATGAGCCTGAGCACCGTCCGATTGGAGCTGGCCCGCGACCCCGAGTTCCCCGAGGGAAGCACCCGGCGCGGGTACGAGTTCGTGGCGCCGCTCACCCCCGAGGGCCACATCGACGCCAAGGGGTGGCGCAAGCACCGCGCGCGATGCTGGGTCCGGCGCTTCTGGGAGGGCGAGCCGGACGAGCGCGGCCATCTGGTGCACCGGCGCGGCGGGTCCTGGGCCTTCCACTACGACGTCGCCCGCCACGCGGAGGGGGACGAGCCCGGTTTCAAGTTCGACAGCCACGTCTTCAAGCAAGGCGAGTACGTGTCGCTGCGCGAGCAGGACGGCACCTTGCGCACCTTCCGCGTGGTCTCGGTGCGCCCGGCGGGGCCGGGTTGATCGGGCGCCGCGCCGCGGCGGCCGCGGCCGGTTCGGGACTGGCGGCGCGGCGCGCCTTCGCTACAATCGCGCCATGACGACCGAGCGCAAGACCGTGATCCTGACCGGCGCCAGCCGGGGAATCGGGCACGCCACGGTCAAGCGGTTCAGCGACGAGGGCTGGCGCATCATCACCTGCTCGCGCGAGGCCGTCCCGGCCGAATGCAAGCGCGATCCCAACTGGACGCACCATCTGACCGTCGACCTGGTCAGCCCCGACAACGTCGAGGCTTTCGTCGCGCAGGCCAACGCCATCCTCGGCGAGGCCCCCTTGCACGCGCTGGTCAACAACGCTGCCGTCTCGCCCAAGACGCCGTTCAAGGAGCGCCTGGGCTGCCTCAACGGCGACCTGCCCACCTGGCGCGAGGTCTTCGAGCTCAACTTGTTCACGCCGCTCGTGCTCGCGCGCGGCTTCGCCGCGGCGCTGCGTCGCGGCCAGGGGTGCATCGTCAACATCACCTCGATCGCCGGGCACCAGATCCATCCCTTCGCGGGCTCGGCCTACT
>JBHHZJ010000078.1:0-16989 GCA_046758005.1 Kiloniellaceae bacterium | reverse complement strand
GCCGCACAGGGATTGCGCTTGCCCGCCGCGCAAGCGCTGCGCGTGGCCGCCGCGCACGGATTGCGCTTTCTCGGCGCGCACTGCGCCAGCGCCGGACCGATGCGCAGGCCCTCGGTCAAGGCGACGCCCCCGGCGGCGACGCCCGCAACGACGACCAACGGAATCATCGTGGTCGACAGCAGTACCGGCTTCCTCGATTGCATTACATCCCTCCCAAACCTGGGCCTCGGTTGATTCTCAAAAGAAAATTGATCAGCCCCGAAAATCGTCTTTCGCGCCGACGTGGTTAAACTTACCGCGCTCACCGCCCGATTGTGGAATCAACGTGCCTCACGTTTTCGTGATAACAGGTCGCATTCGGCCCGCGCTGCCTACGGATTCCCCGGCATTGCGCCCCTCGCTCAGTTGAGGAAACGCACCCGGTAGTTCTCCGGCACGTAGAACAGGTGGTCCTGTTCCTCCCCGGCCAGCTTGTGGCAGGTCCCGCAGAACTCGACACGCACGGCGCCCTCGCCCTTCGTCGTGCCGAACAGGCTGCCGTCGGGCATGATCATCGTGTAACGCCAGTCGCGGTTCGGCGCGTCGAAGCCGGGCGGCATCTTCTCCATCACGAACAGCGGGCCGCTGAAGACGTCGCCGTGCAGGGTGACGGCGAAGCTGTCCTTGGCCAGGATCGAGCCGACCGGCATTTCCCCGGATTCCTCGAAGCGGCCGTAGGCCCGCGCCACGTCGTTGGCGTAGTTGTTGACGTAGCGCTCACCGTGCTGGGCCGAGCGGTAGGGCACCGTGTTGAAGCGCCGCCATAGGCGGTAGGAGGCCGCGTAAGGCAACGACGACAGGCGGTAGCCGGCCACCATGTTGTCGAGGATCCGGTTGTAGATCACCAGCGCGTCGGCCCCGGTCAGCCCCGCCGGCCGCTCGACCCGAAAGTGGCGCGTCGGCCGTTGCGGGTCCACGTCGCTTTGCGCCGCGGCCTCGTGCTCGGCGAACACGACCGGCCACGCCACGGCGGCCGCGGCGACAAGCGCAGCGGCGGTCACCAGGTGTTGTAGCCGAGGCATGTTCCGACTTCCGCACCTTCCCGGCAGGCCCGCCGGCGCCGGGCACAGGGTCCGCCCGCGCCAACGCCTCGGCGCGGGATGCGCTCGCCGGCTTTCGTCCCGGCAAGATTAGGCCCCCGGTCGGACGCGCGACCAAACACTTTCGATCACAAGAGATTGAAATCTGCGACCGGCACCGGGCGCTCGGCCGCGCATCGTCCCCGGCCCGCGGAACTTTTTTTGGGGACAGTATACTTAATTCATAGGAATTAAGTATACTGTCCCCAAAAAAAGAGATTTTGCCGGGCCAAGCAGGGGCTACGGCCCGGAGGCCTGCTTGAGATAGGCGATCACGTCGGCCCGTTGCTGCGCCGACTTGAGCCCGGGGAACGCCATCTTGGTGCCCTTGACCACCTTGCGCGGCGCCGTGAGGTAGGTGTCGAGGGTCTCCTCGTTCCAGACGATTCCCGAGGCGCCGTGGGCCTTCATCGCCTTGGAGTACTTGTAGCCCGGCGCGGTCCCGGGCGTGCGGCCGATGACCCCGTGCAGGCTGGGCCCGATCTTGTGCTTGCCGGCCTTCAGGCTGTGGCAGACGGCGCATTTCCTGAAAATCTTCCGACCGGCCGCCGGATCGCCGGAGGCCGAGGCGGCGCCGGCGATCAGACAAAGACCCAGGCCCAGGGCCACGGCGCGAAGCATCCTTGGCGTCATCGGTGCGCTCCATTCGGCGTTGCGGGATACCTGCGCAAAGGTGGGGCCGGGCGGCCGGCAAAGGCAAGGGGCCGGCCCGACACGATGCTACACGACCCCGTGAGCTCGCCGTGAACCGGTGCCGCGGGGGTCGCCCGGCGCCCGGCCCGGCCCGGCCCGGGCGCGAATTTCGCGACCGCAGCAAATCCGCCTTGATTCCCCGTGATTTTCCTATATCTAAATCATACTAGATTAGTCCGATTTGGAGAGCCCCATGCTCAGGCTGAACAGGCTTACGGATTACGCCGTGGTCGTGATGAGCCAGATGGCCCACAACCCCGAGGAGGTGTGGACCGCCCCGCAGATCGCTCAGGACACGGGCGTGCCGCTGCCCACCGTCGCCAAGCTGCTCAACGCCCTGGTGCACGAGCACCTCATCACCTCGCACCGGGGCGCCGCCGGGGGCTATACGCTCAACCGGCCGGCCGTGGACATCTCCGTGGCCGAGATCATCCAGGCCTTGGAGGGGCCGATCGCACTGACCGCGTGCGTGGACGGGGCCGCCGGCGGCTGCGAGGTCGAGTCGCTCTGTCCGATGCGGGGCAACTGGGACAAGGTGAACAGGGCGATCCGCGGCGCGCTCGCGCGCCTTACCCTGGCCGACATGGCGCCGACCCCCTTCACCTTTCCCGCGCCGCGCGCGGCCACGGCGCCCCCGCCCGCGGTGCAGGCAAAGTGAGGCCGGTCGGCGCGGGCACGGCCGAAACAATCAAAGATTAGGACCATTCAAGGGGAGAACGCGGCGATGGCTGTCAGTGTGGAGACGGTCGAGCAGGTCAAGGCGGTCACCGAGCAAAAGTACAAGTACGGCTTCGTCACCGAGATCGAGGCCGACACCGCGCCCAAGGGCCTGAGCGAGGACATCGTCCGCTTCATCTCGCACAAGAAGGGCGAGCCGGAGTGGTTGCTGGACTGGCGCCTCAAAGCCTACCGCCAGTGGCTGACCATGCCCGAGCCGCGGTGGGCCAAGGTCGACTTCCCGCCGCTCGACTACCAGGACGCCTACTACTACTCGGCGCCCAAGACGACGGACGGGCCGAAAAGCCTGGACGAGGTCGATCCGGAGCTGTTGCGCACGTACGAAAAGCTCGGCATCCCGCTGAACGAGCAGGAGCGCCTGGCCGGGGTCGCCGTCGACGCCGTCTTCGACAGCGTCTCGGTCGCGACCACTTTCAAGGGGCAGCTGGAGGAACAGGGCATCATCTTCTGCTCGATCTCCGAGGCCGTGCGGAACCATCCGGACCTGGTGCGCAGGTACATGGGGTCCGTGGTGCCGTACGCCGACAACAAGCACGCCTGCCTGAACTCGGCGGTCTTCACCGACGGCTCGTTCGTCTACATACCCAAGGGCGTACGCTGCCCGATGGAGCTGTCGACCTATTTCCGGATCAACGCGGCCAAGACCGGACAGTTCGAGCGCACCCTCATCATCGCCGATGCGGGCTCCTACGTCAGCTACCTGGAGGGTTGTACCGCGCCCATGCGCGACGAGAACCAACTCCACGCCGCCGTGGTAGAGCTGATCGCGTTGGACGACGCGCAGATCAAGTACTCGACGGTGCAGAACTGGTATCCGGGCGACGCCGAGGGCCGCGGCGGGATTTACAACTTCGTCACCAAGCGCGGCGCCTGCCGGGGGCGCAACTCCAAGATCTCGTGGACCCAGGTCGAGACCGGTTCGGCCATCACCTGGAAATACCCGAGCTGCATCCTGCAGGGCGACAACTCGGTCGGCGAGTTCTATTCGGTGGCGATCACCAACAACAGGCAGCAGGCCGACACGGGGACCAAGATGATCCACCTGGGGCGCAACACCCGCTCGCGGATCATCTCCAAGGGCATTTCCGCCGGACGGGGGCAGCAGACCTACCGCGGCCTGGTCCGGATCTCGCCCAAGGCCCAGGGCGCGCGCAACCACACGCAGTGCGACTCGCTCTTGATCGGCGACCGATGCGGCGCGCACACGGTGCCCTACATCGAATGCCGCAACCGCTCGGCCATCGTCGAGCACGAGGCGACGACCTCGAAGATCAGCGACGATCAGCTCTTCTACTGCCGCCAGCGGGGCATCTGCGAGGAGGACGCCGTGGCGCTCGTGGTCAACGGCTTCTGCCGCGAGGTGCTGCAGCAGCTCCCCATGGAGTTCGCGGTCGAGGCGCAGAAGCTGGTCGGCATCAGCCTCGAGGGCAGCGTCGGCTGACGGGCCGGTCGAGAAAATATCCAGCGAAGCGAAGGGAGCGACATGCTCGAGATCAGGAACCTGCACGCCACGGTCGAAGGCAAGGGGATCCTAAAGGGTATCGACCTCGAGATCGGCCCGGGCGAGATCCACGCCATCATGGGCCCGAACGGATCGGGCAAGAGCACGCTGGCCTACGTGCTCACCGGCCGCGGCGGCTACGAGGTCTCCGAGGGCGAGGTCTTGTACAAAGGGCGCGACCTGCTGGCCATGGCCCCCGAGGAACGAGCCGTCGAGGGCTTGTTCCTCGCCTTCCAGTATCCGGTCGAGATCCCGGGCGTGGCGAACACCACGTTCCTGCGCGAGGCGCTCAACGCGGCGCGCAAGCACCGCGGCGAGCCGGCGCTCGACCCCATGGAGTTCCTCAAGCTGCTGCGGCGGAAGGTCAAGGAGCTCGGCATCAGCGACGAGCTGGTCAAGCGGTCGGTCAACGTTGGCTTCTCCGGCGGCGAGAAGAAGCGCAACGAGATCCTCCAGATGGCGCTGTTGAACCCGACGCTGGCCGTGTTGGACGAGACCGACAGCGGGCTCGACATCGACGCCCTCAAGACCGTGGCCCACGGCGTCAACGCCCTGCGCTCGCCCGAGCGCTCGACGCTGCTCATCACCCACTACCAGCGCCTGCTGGGCTATATCGTCCCGGACCGCGTGCACGTGCTCGCCGGCGGCCGGATCGTGCGTTCCGGCGGCAAGGAGCTGGCGGCGGAACTGGAGAAGAGCGGTTATGCCGCCTTCTCGGAACGGGCGGCCTGAGGCGATGAGCGGCGCACCGGCCATTCCGGCCGCCGTGCGGCGCTTGGGCGCGCACGAGGCCAGCCTCGGGGCGAGCGGGATGCCGTGGCTGCGCGCGCTCCGCGAAGGGGCGATGGAGCACTTCGCGGCCACGGGCCTGCCCACGCCGCGCCTCGAGTCCTGGAAGTACACCAACCTGCGCCCGCTGGAGAAGGTCGGCTTCGCCGCCGCGCGCAGCGATTCGGTCGGCATCGACCGATTGCCGACGCTGTTCCCGCACGGCCACGGCGGCCACCGCCTGGTCTTCGTGAACGGGTGGTTCCGGCCGGATCTGTCCGCCACCGACGACCTGCGCGACGGCGTCCAGGCCGGCAGCCTGGCCGCCGCCCTGGAGCGCGTTCCGGACACCTTGGCCGAGCACCTGGGCCGGATCGGCGACTTCGGCGCCCAGCCGATGCTCGCGCTCAACACGGCGATGATGGCCGACGGCTTCGTGCTGCGCGTGCGGCGCGGGGTCGCCGTCGACCTGCCGATCGAGGTGGTCTACGTCGGCGCCGCGCCGGACGCGCCGCTCGCCTACCATCCGCGCAACCTGATCGTCCTGGAGCCCGGCAGCCGGGCGACGATCGTCGAGCACCATGCCGGCCTCGGCGACGGCACGTACTTCGTCAACAGCGGCAGCGAGATCGCGGTCGGGGACGGCGCGCGGCTGCATCATTACAAGGTGCAGGCCGAAACCGCGGGCGCCTTCCACCTCTCGACGGTGCAAGCCAACGTCGCCCGCGACGGGGTGTACGACGGCTTCGTGCTGACCCGCGGCGCGCGCCTGTCGCGCAACGAGGTCACCGTCCGCCTCCAGGGCGCCGGGGCGGAGTGCCACTTGAACGGCGTCTACATGCTGCGCGGCGAGCAGCACTGCGACACCACGACGGTCATCGACCACCTCGCCCCGCGCACCTCCTCGCGCGAGGTGTTCAAGGGCGCGATCGACGACCGGGCGCGCGGCGTCTTCCAGGGCCGTATCGTCATCCACCCGGACGCGCAGAAGTCGGACGGCCACCAGCTCAGCAAGGCGCTGCTGCTGTCCGACCGCGCCGAAATCGACGCCAAGCCCGAGCTCGAGATTTACGCCGACGACGTGAAATGCAGCCACGGCGCGGCGGCCGGCGACCTCGATCCGGACGCCTTGTTCTATCTCAGGGCACGCGGTATCCCCGAAGAGGCGGCGCGCCACATGCTGATCGAGGCCTTTCTCTCCGACACGATCAACGAGCTGGCGGCCGAGGGCCTGTGCCCCGCCCTCATGTCCAGCGTCGGGCACTGGCTGTCGGACGTGGCCGGACGGAGCGAGCGATGAGCGAAGCGGGCAACGTGATCGAGATCGCGGCGGGCGACAATTCGACCCTGGCCTTCGACGTGGAGCGGGTGCGCGCCGACTTCCCGATCCTCGAGCAGGAGGTGTTCGGCCGCCCCCTCGTCTACCTGGACTCAGCCGCCAGCGCCCAGAAGCCGCGCCAGGTGCTGGACGCCATGGACGAGGCGTACGAGACCCGCTACGCCAACGTGCACCGGGGCGTGCACCGGATGAGCCAGCTTGCCACCGACGCCTTCGAGACCGGGCGCGAAAAGGTCGCCGGTTTCCTCAACGCCGGCAGCGTCGACGAAATCGTCTTCACCCGCAACGCGACCGAGGCGTTCAACCTGGTCGCCGCGTGCTTCGGCCGCGCGCACCTCGGCTCGGGCGACGAGGTCGTCATCTCCGCGCTGGAGCATCACTCCAACATCGTGCCGTGGCAGTTCCTGCGCGACCAACTGGGCGTCGTCCTGCGCATCGCGCCGATCGACGACGAGGGCAACTTCCTGCTCGACGAGTTCGAGGCGCGCCTTGGTCCCCGGACCAAGCTGGTCGCGATCACGCACGTCTCGAACGCGCTGGGCACGATCGTACCGGTCAAGCAGGTCATCGACCTTGCACATGCACGCGACGTTCCGGTGCTGGTTGACGGCTGCCAGGCCGTGCCGCACCTCAAGGTGGACGTGCAGGCGTTGGACGCCGACTTTTACGTCTTTACCGGCCACAAGCTGTACGGCCCGACGGGCATCGGCGTTCTCTACGGCAAGAGTGAGCTGTTGAACGCCCTGCCCCCCTACCAGGGCGGCGGCGAGATGATCAGCTCGGTCACCTTTGAGGAGACCACCTACAAGGCCGCGCCGCACCGCTTCGAAGCGGGCACGCCGCCCATCGTCCAAGCGATCGGCCTGGGCGCGGCGATCGATTACGTCGAGAGCCTCGGGCGTGAAACCATAGCAGCGCACGAGAACGGCCTGCGCGCCTACGCCGAGGAGCGGCTCGCCCGCGTGCGCGGGCTGCGCATCGTCGGCACGGCCAAGGACAAGGCGAGCATCGTGAGCTTCGTCATGGACCACGCCCACCCCCACGACATCGGCACCATTGTCGATCGCGCCGGCGTGGCGGTGCGCACCGGTCACCACTGCGCCCAACCGTTGATGCAGCGCCTGGGGTTGACCGCTACGGCGCGAGCCTCCTTCGGCCTCTATAACACGCGCGCGGAGGTCGATACCCTGGCCGAGGCGCTCGAGACCGTCGGGGAGATATTCGGATAGTGTTGGACGAGCTGCGCGAGCTGTACCAGGAAGTGATCCTCGACCACGGCCGCAACCCGCGCAATTGCCGCAGGCCGCAGGACGCGAACCGGCACGCGCACGGCTACAACCCGATGTGCGGGGACGCCGTCGTCGTGCATCTGACGCTGGACGACCAGGGGGTCATCCGGGACGCCGCTTTCGAGGGCAAGGGCTGCGCCATCTCGATCGCCTCGGCCTCGCTCATGACGGAGATCCTCAAGGGCAAAACGGAGGCCGAGGCCCACGCCCTGTTCGGGCGGTTCCACGACATGTGTACGAAGGACGGTTTCGATGTCCTCGATGCGGCGGCGGATTCGGACGACCTGGAACGGCTCCAGGTGCTCTCCGGCGTGCGCGCGTTTCCGATCCGGGTCAAGTGCGCGACGCTGGCCTGGCACACCATGAACGCCGCCATGGCCGGCGAGGACGAGGTCACGACCGAATGAGACGTCTGGCGCGGGGCAAGGCCCCATGAGCGAACCATGAGCGAAGACGTGACGCCGAACCCGTACTTTCCGGGTGGCGGGGAGTTCACCGCCACGGCCGGCGCCCCCATCGATCCCGCGGCCACGCGCGTGGCGAGCGAGGAGGATGTCGTCGCCGCCCTGCGCACGGTCTACGATCCGGAGATCCCGGTGAACCTTTACGACCTCGGCCTGATCTATGATTTGACGATCGCAGCGGACGGCTCGGTCGAGATCGAGATGTCGCTGACCGCGCCGGGATGCCCCGTGGCCGGCGAGATGCCGGGCCAGGTCGCGCGCGCCGTGGCCGAGGCCCCGGGCGTCGGCGAGGTCACGGTGCGCCTGGTCTGGGACCCGCCCTGGACCCCGGAGCGCATGTCGGAGGACGCCCGGCTGGCGCTGGGCATGTTTTGAGCCTATATCACCTTGAGGTAGAATGACGCCCGAGGACGGAGCCGAGAGCAGACCCATGGCGGCCCCCTTGATCACGTTGACCGACGCCGCCGCGCGGCGCGTCAAGGAGTTGATGGCGCGCGCGGAGAAACCCGTGCTGGGCCTGCGTGTGGGCGTGAACACGCGCGGCTGCTCGGGCCTCAGCTACGTCGTGGAATACGCCGAGGAGCAGAAGAGGTTCGAGGACGTGGTCGAGGACAAGGGGGTCAAGATCTTCATCGACCCGACCGCGGTGATGTTCCTGCTCGGCTCACAGATGGACTACGTCGAGGACAAGTTCCACACCGGCTTCGTGTTCACGAACCCGAACGAGAAGGGCCGCTGCGGCTGCGGCGAGAGCTTCCACGTTTAGAGCGAATTCCTCACACCGCCACAGCCGCGCGCCCGCAAGACCCGGAACTTCGCCATAACGGGTCCCGTGAGGGAGCATCGCGGTCGAGCCGACGAAGAGACTCCGCCCAGGGCCACGCGCAACCGGGCTGGTCAGAGACGGAGCTTGGAGCGCGAACGGCCGAGGGAGGTCGTCAGGACGCTATCGTCACACTCGATCTCGATCTTGGCGTCGTCGAGGACCGTGATCAGGCGTGCCACCAGCTTCGCGCAGCCTGGTTCCGATTCGGACTCCACCTTCGCCTCCTGCGCCACGTAAAGCTCCTGGGCCGGTAAATAGATGAAGCCGGTGGTCTCCAGTGCGGGCTCCGGGCCGCCGCCCGAGGACACGCCGGAAACGATGTTTTGCCCGGAGGACGGCGCGTTGCGGTCCTGGATGATCGAGAGGTCCTTGTAGGGGCCGCTCGTGGGCGCCGTGGTCTCAAGCCGGCTGTGGTCGGTTATGCTGAGCGATCCGATGTCGGCGGCCGCGCCGCTGCTCGTCAGGAAGATGACGACCTCCGTGCCCTCGATCTTCGAACCGCCATCGAGCACCAAATCGCCGCGATCGATGATGTAGACGCCGGGGTTGAGGGTCGCCTTGGCACCGTTGGTGACGCGAAGTCCGTCGCAGTAGACGCCCGGTGAGAGGGTGGTATTGCTGGTGATGGTCAGGTTGGTCCCACCCCCGCAGCCCGAGAACGCCGGCACGTCGAGATAGGCGAGGGGATCGACCACGGGGCTGCTGTTGGTCTCGGGCGGGTTCGTCGTCTCAATCTCCGCGCCGCCCCCCTGAACTATGCCGCCGACGGTGGACAGGGACTCCGCTTCCAGCTCGCTATCGTCCAGCACGGAAAACGAACTCGGGCTGCTGGAATTCGCGGCGATTCCACACTCTTCGACTTCGATCTTGGAGTCCCCCGTCAAGCTAATGGCGCCGCTGGCCGAAGGGTCGAGCGCGACCATGCAGAATTCGTCCAGCGAGAACTGCAGTGCCACGGCGGAGGTCGCGATATCGACCTGTTGATAGCCCAGGACCACGCCGAAAAAGGTTGGGACCGCGTTGCCGCCGGCCTGGGTTCGCCGGGCCGTCGTTTGTACGGCATTGACCGGAACGCCCCCCGGAGTGAAGCTCCGCGTCGCATCGTCCCAGTTGCCGAATACCACGTCCCCGGCCGTCATGACGTTTCCGTTATCCGCCCCGGGCAGGTTCTTTGCCGCATAGTCCAGCGCGGCGGTTCTCGCAGCGTCTTGATTGGGCAGAAGGCCGATAGCCGCGATCGCGGCGGCGTCGGCGGCAACCTGAAGCCGGTTCTGCATGACGTAGAAGTAGCTCGAGTCCACCACCAAGGCAGCGAAACCCGCGATCATCGTCAGGCTCACGGCGAACAAAATCCCCACACTGCCCCGCTCGTCGCGAAGAAAAGGCCTTCGGGAGTAATCAAGCATGGCGCTCAATCCTGTTTTCGGACGGAAACCCGGGCGGTTACGGCGACATTCCGAAGGGTGGTGTCCGGGAATCCCGCGACGTCGACCGGGATGGTTCGACCGGTGGGAACGGAAACCGTCCCCGGGAGTGCGATATCCGCGGGATTGACGGGATCCGGTCGGACCAGCGCCACGGCCGGCGCTGCGCGGCGCTTCGTCCGTGGCCGCACGGCTTGGGGGGCCAACCACTTCGCCGATAGATTCGAGGCCGAGGCCGCCGGATCGGGCGTCTCGCCGGGGCGTCCAACGGGCCGCATCGCGCTCGATCATCCCGACGGGACCGCCGCGGATCGGTTGAGCAGCTTGATCTCAAGGCCTCCTCTCACGGTTTCTTTCCCACGCGCGGCTACGGCAACCCCTTCTCCGCACCTCACGAGGTTCCTTGCAGAATTTGAAGTTAGATCAGCTTGTCATGGAGTTATAAACGATTCGTTTGTAAATATTATTAAAATGTACAGATAATATTACAAGAATTGCGATGTTATAATTTATAAGAGCGATTTTTATATTATCTGATTCAAAATTTGTTCGAATTTGAGATTATGATCTTCGTTTTCGGGGACAGTATGCTTAATTCCTAGAATTAAGCATACTGTCCCCGAAAATAGAAACCGCTGTCCCCGAAAATCCGCGCAGCTCAGAGTTGGTGCAGGAAGAACAGGCCGAAACCGAATGCGATCATGGCGATCCAGACGGTGTTGATCAGGTAGAGGACCCTCGACCGCTTCGCCCGCTCCTCCGCCGCGGCCATCTTCTGTTCGGGCGACGATCGCGATTCTTCCTCCGCCAGTTGCCTGGCATACATCCGCACGCCGCTGCTTCCGTGGCTGATGTCGGCCACCGCGCGGCCGCCGTGGAGGTCCAGGCGCACCGAAATCAGCAGACCGACCAGGCCCACAAGCCCGATTCCCAGCCAGCCCACCTGCGAAAACGCGACGAGCGCAAGGACGCCGACCACGACCATGCCCAGCACCCAGGCGGCGGTCTCTGACCGCAATTGCTGCAAGGGATTCATCGCTCCCTCCCATCGTTACGGAAAAGTATAACACGGCGAGGTCGGCACGATCGGCCTGAATGGCGGCCTTCCGGCTTTGTTTGGGCCGCCGACTCGTTCTATTTTCCGATTGACGCCGATTGGGCCATCGGACCGGCGGGACATTCCTCGCCGGGGCCTCGACCGTCGGGAAGATTGGGCGCCATGCCGATCGCAAGCATCGAGACGGTCATCAACGAACGGTTCGGCCCACGGCGCCCTCGAGCGCGCCCGCCCTCGCCTTTCGTGTTGCTCGACGACAGCCTGTCGCCCGACGGCTCGTGCACCCTCTTCGAGGAGCCGGTCGAGATCGTGCGCTGCGACCGTGCCGAGGAGGCCGAGCCCGCGCTTCGGGCGCTGGCGCGCGGGCTGGCGCGCGGGCTCACCGCCGCCGGGTTCCTGGCCTACGAGCTCGGCTACCTGCTGGAGCCGAAGCTGGCCGCGTTGATCCCCGCGGGGCGCGAGCAACCGCTCCTCTGGATGGGCCTGTTCGAGCGCCGGCAACGGCTCGACGGCGCGGCGGCGCGCCGGCTGATCGCGGCGCGCACGCAAGGCGGCCACGAGCTCGGCCGCCCGCGCCTGTCGCTCGACCGCGCGGCGTACCTGGCCGCGCTCGGCCGGGTCAAGGACTACATCGCCGCGGGCGACGTCTATCAGATCAACCTGACGTTCAAGTACCTGTTCGACTTCGCCGGGGATCCCTTGTCGCTCTACGGCGAGCTGCGCCGCAAGCAGCGGGTGGCCCACGGCGCCGTCATCCGCACGCCGGACTTCGACGTGCTCTCGCTCTCGCCCGAGCTCTTTCTGTCCATCTCGGACGGCCGGGTGCTGGCGAAACCGATGAAGGGCACGGCGGCGCGCCGGCCGACCCCGGCGCAGGACGAGCGGCAGCGCGCCTGGCTGCGCGGCGACGGCAAGTCGCGCGCCGAGAACCTGATGATCGTCGACCTCCTGCGCAACGACCTGGGGCGCGTGGCGGAGATCGGCTCGGTCCGCGTGCCGGACCTGTTCACCGTCGAGACCTATCCGACCGTGCACCAGATGACCTCGAGCGTGACCGCGCGCCTGCGCCCCGGCGTGGGCGTGCGCGAGCTGATCCGCAGCCTGTTCCCGTGCGGCTCCATCACCGGCGCGCCGAAGGTCCGGGCGATGGAGATCATCCGCGAGCTGGAGCCGTTGCCGCGCGGCGTCTACACCGGGGCCATCGGCATGATCGCGCCCGACGGCGAGGTCGCGCTCAACGTCGCGATCCGGACCCTCGTGCTGCACCGGGACGGCCGCGGCGAGATGGGAATCGGCAGCGGCATCGTCTCCGACTCCGACCCGCAGGCCGAGTTCGAGGAATGCCTGCTCAAGGCGCGCTTCCTGAGCGAGCCGTTCCGGCCGTTCCGCCTGATCGAGACCCTGCGCTGGACGCCGGGCGACGGGTATTGCCTGCTGGAGCGGCACATGGCGCGGCTGGCCGCCTCGGCCGCGCACTTCGGCTTCCGCTGCGACCTCGCGGCCGTGCGCCGCGCGCTGGAGGACCGGGCGGCGGGCTTCGCGGGCGATGTCCGGCGCGTTCGCCTGCTGCTCGACGAGGACGGCGAGGCGGAGGTTTCGGCGGCGCCGCTCACGCTGCCGGGCCCCGACGCGGTGCTGCGCTACGCGGTGTCCGACCGCCCGGTCGACCGCGACGACCCGTTCTTCTATCACAAGACCACGCGCCGGGAATTCCACGACGGCGAGCTGGCGCGCCTGCAGGCCGCGACCGGCTGCGACGAGGTCCTGCTCGTCAACGACCGCGGCGAGCTGACCGAGGGCAGCCGCACCAACCTGTTCGTGGAGCGGGACGGCCGCCTGCTCACCCCGCCGGTCGCGTGCGGCCTGCTCGACGGGACCCTGCGGCGCACCCTCCTCGACGATCCGGCCGTCGAAATCGAGGAGCGGGTCCTGACCCCGGCCGACCTCGCCGCCGCCGACCGGGTCTTCCTCGGCAACTCGGTGCGCGGGCTCGTGCGGGCGCGCCCGGTCGAGTGACCGCCGGGGCTTGCGCCGCGCCTTCAAGACCAAGGACGAGCGGACCAACGAAAGGCGCGAGCGAAGGCGTGGGTACGATCTCGGTCACCGTCGGCGGGGCGGAACAGCCTGGCCCCGGCGGAGACAGGGACGTGCGCTCGGTCCCGCTGTCCGGTCAATGCCCCCCGACCGGCGTGCACGGCGCGGTCGTGAAGCAGCCCGTCCGGGCGATCGACGAGCGCAGGCTCCGCCGGTCCTCGCGCGGCGCGAGGCCGAACTGGGCCCGGTAGGCGCGCGAGAAGTACGGCGCCGAGGCGAAGCCGCAGGCGAGCGAGACGTCGAGCACGCTCATGTCCGTCTGCTCGAGGAACTGCCGCGCCCGGCGCAGCCGCAGCTTCAGATAATACCCCGTCGGCGTGTCGCCCAGGTGGGCGCGGAACAACCGCTCGAGCTGCCGCCGCGAGACGCCCCCGAAGGCGGCCAGCCGGTCGAGGCCGAGCGGCTCCTCCAGATTTTCGTGCATCGCCTCGACGATCTTGAGCAGCTTCGGGTGGCGCACGCCGAGCCGCCGTCCCAGCGCCATGCGCCGGTGATCGTCGGGGTTGCGGATGCGTGCGTGCAGGAGTTGCTCGGAAACGCTCACGGCCAAGTCCTGGCCGTGCCGGGTCTCGATCAGGTGCAGCATCAGGTCGATCGGCGCGGTGCCGCCGGAACAGGTCAGCCGGTTGCGGTCGATCTCGAACAGGTCGTGGGTCAGCTCGACCTCGGGAAACCGTTCGGCGAAGGCAGGCGCGTTTTCCCAGTGCAGGGTCGCGCGATGCCCGTCGAGCAGCCCGGCGCGCGCCAGGATGTGCGTGCCGGTCTCCAGGCCGCCGAGCCGCGTGCCCTGCCGGCCGAGGCGGCGCAGCCAAGCGAGCAGCGCCTTGCTCTCGTGGCGCTGCGGCTCGAAGCTGGCGCACACGAACACGGTCGGAAACCGCTCGATCGTGGCAATCGCCGCATCGGCGACGAGCGTCATCCCGTTGCTCGCCGCGACCGGCCGACCGTCGACCGAGAAGACCCGCCAGCGATAGAGCTCCCGGCCGCTGAGGCGGTTGGCCACGCGCAAGGGCTCGACCGCGGAGAAAAACCCGATCATGGAGAACTGCGGCACGAGGAGGAAACCGATCCGCTCCGGCGTCTCCCCGTTGGACCAGTCGAACATGCCTCGGCGCTCCTCGATCCGGCCTTGAACGGCGCGCGCGGCGCACGGTGCGCGACTCGGCGCCGCCCGATCGGAAGTTTTGTACGCTCCGGGGCGCTTTGTCGAGGGGTTGCAGTTCACGGGACCGTGACAACCGGGCGCGCGGCGGCCCGGTTCATCGTATCGGCAGCCCCCGCTCGAGCACCCGAATTCGGCTGAGCAGGTCGTCGCGCAGCAGATAGCAGCCGGCCAGATGGCGCCGGCCCGTCCGCGGGTCGAAGGCCTCGCGCCCGTGCAGGATGCGGCGGTTGTCGAACACGAGCATCTGCCCGGCCTCGAGCCGGAAGCGCACCTCGAACTGGGGCTCGCGGATCATGGCCGCCATCTTGCGGTAGGCCCGGTAGAGCGCCTCCATGAGGTGGGCCGGCGCGTCGAGGGCGTCCATGAGGGCGATGCTGAAGCGGATCTCGCGCACCTCGCCGTCCGGGTGGAGGCCGATCGCCGGCGCCCGGTAGCGCAGGTCGGTGTCGCGGTCGACGAAACGGAACGGCAGCGCCACCCGCGCCAGCAGGTCGAAGGCCTCCGGCTCGTCCCGCCGCAACGCCCCAGCCACCGCGAAGCCGTCGACCACGACCGACTCCCCGCCCGCGGCCTCGTTGCACAGGCAGTGCAGGAACTGGTAGCCGGGCGGCGACTCCCAGTACGGCAGGTCCATGTGGCAGGTCAGCCGGATCGGCGTGAAGGCGGTGCTGATGGGCTCCGGCTTGGCGACCACGTCCCAGGTCGTGCCGTACTGGGTGCGCTGCAGCGGCGCGACCCGGAGGGCCGCGCGCGCCGCCGCCCGGGTCTCCGCGGGCACGCCGGACACGATGCAGACCCCGTAGTCGCGGAGCAGGCGGAGCCACTCGAGCAGCGCCCGGTCGCTCGCCATGATGCCGGCGTAGGCTACGGCCGGCACCCGGCCCGTAAGGCGGCTGTCCCAGAGGACCGGCCGCTCGCGCCGTTCCTCGCGCGCCGCCGCGCCGTAGTCGTGGGCGCGCAGCCACCCCGGCCGGTACGCGCTGACGTGCCCGTCCTGCGCCCAAACCACCCGCAGCACGCCGCCGTCAAGCCCGGCCTCGGCCGCGCGGAGGTTCTCGGGCACGCTGAGCAGGTCGAAGGTCCGCTCCAGCGCCTCGGGGTGCCGGCATTGGGCGCAGGCGCAGTTGTCGCGCAGCCACAGGTTATGGAAGACGCTCCTGCGCCCATCGTCCCAGGTCACGTAGACCGCGCGGGCGTCCGCCGCCACGGCCGCGATCCGGCGGTCCGCCGGGTAGGCCGTGAGGTCGGTTCCGTCCACGACAAGGGTCTGCGCCATGGTTCGCCTGCCTGCCGGCGCGCGCAACGCGCTATGCGCGCAGGCGCGCGTTTTCGGGATCGTAGGCGGGCCCGGCCAGCACCGTGGCCGCCCGGGCCGCGCCCAACAGATCGATCTGGAACCGCAGTCCCGGCGCGGCAAGGGCGGGCTCCACATAGGCGAATCCCAGGCTCTTGCCGGTGCGGTGGCCGTAGCCGCCCGAGGTCGTCACCCCCACGACGCGGCCGTCCGCGATCACCGGCTCGCCACCGTGGACGTCGCAGTCGCCGGGTTCCACCTCGACGTAGACGAGCCGCGTCGCGACGCCGGCCTGCTTCGCCTTGAGCGTCGCCGTCCTGCCGACGAAGTCCTCCTTGTCGTAGGCCACGAAGCGCTCCATGTCGGCCTCGACCATCGTGATCTCGTTTGTAAGTTCGGCCCCCCAGCCCTTGTAGGCCTTCTCCATGCGCAGCGAGTTGACCGCGTAGGCGCCGAAGTTGGCGATGCCGAACGCGGCGCCGGCCGACCACACGGCCTCGTAGAGTTCGGCCAAGCGGTCCATCGGGCAGTGCAGCTCCCAGCCCAGCTCGCCCACGTAATTGACCCGCAGCGCGCGCAGCGGCACGCCGGCCATCTCGATCTCCCTGCCCGTCAGCCAGCGGAACGAGGCGTTGGTCAGATCCTCCGCCGTGAGCTTGGAGAGCAGGTCGCGCGAGCGCGGGCCGGCGACCACCAGGACGCCCCAACCGTCGGTGATGTTGGTGACCGTAACGTCCTCGCCGTCGCGGTTTCCCCGGCTCAAGTGATCCAGATCGCGCTCCTCGGCTCCCGCGCCGGACAGCACATAAAACCGGCCCTCGCCCAGCTTCGTCACCGTCGCCTCGCCCAATATGCGGCCTTCCTCGGACAGGAAGTGGGCAAGCGCGATGCCGCCCTCGCGCCGCGGCATGCGGTTGGCGCAGATGCGGTTGAGGTAGGCCTCGGCGTCACGTCCGGTGACGTCGTACTTCGCGAAGCTCGACAGATCGAGCACGCCGACGCGCTCGCGCACGGCCCGGCATTCCCCGGCCACCACCTCGAAGGTGTTGTTGTGGCGGAATCCGCACGCCTCCTCGCGGCCGTCGAGGGAAAACCATTTGGGCCGCTCCCAGCCGTTGACCTCGGTGTGGACGCAGCCCTGCGCCGCCAACCGGTCGTAAAGCGGCGTGGTGCGGGTCTTGCGCGCGGCCGGGCGCTCCTCCCCGGGCAGGTGCAGGGC
>JBHHZJ010000077.1:0-17135 GCA_046758005.1 Kiloniellaceae bacterium | reverse complement strand
CCGAGCTTGCGGTCGTCCTCGTTGCCGGTGCAGATGGTGAAGGTGAGCGGGTCGAAGATCAGGTCCTGCGGCGGCAGGCCGTGCCGGTTGCAGGCGAAGTCGTAGAGACGCCTTGCCACCTCCACCTTGCGCTCGGCCTCCTTGGCCATGCCCGCCTCGTCGATGGTCAGCGCGATCACGGCGGTGCCGAACTTGCGCGCGAGGCCCAGGCGCTTGGCCGCCGGCTCCTCGCCGTCCTCGAAGTTGATCGAGTTGAGCACCGCCTTGCCGCCGTAAAGCTTCATGGCGACCTCGAGCACGCCCAACTCGGTCGAGTCGATGACCAGCGGCGCGTCGACCGAGCCGCGCATGCGGGTCACGACCTCGGTCATCTCGGCCACCTCGTCGCGGCCGACGAAGGCGGTGCACACGTCGATGCCGTGCGAGCCCTCCTTGACCTGCTCGACGCCCATGGCGACGCAGCCGTCCCAGTCGCCGGCCTCCTGGAGGCGGCGGAAACGCTTGCTGCCGTTGGCGTTGCAGCGCTCGCCGATCGACAGGTAGGCGCGCTCCTGGCGGAACGGCACGTGGCCGTAGAGCGAGGCGATGCCCGGCACCCAGACCGGATTGCGCTCGACCGGCGCCGGGCGCGCGCCGATGCGCGAGTCCTCGCCGGCGCGCCGGCGCAGCATGGCGTCGAGCGCCGCGATGTGCTCGACCGTGGTCCCGCAGCAGCCGCCCACCAGGTTGATGCCGTCCTCGGCGAGGAAGCGGCCGAGCCACTTGGCCAGCTCCTCGGGCGTCAGCGGATAGCGGGTCTCGCCTTCGACCAGCTCGGGCAGGCCGGCGTTGGGCTGGACCGAGATGGGGCCAGGCCAGTTCTCCGCCAGCCATTGGACGTGGGGGGCCATCTCCTGCGGCCCGGTGGCGCAGTTGAGGCCCATGACCGGCACGTCGAGGGCGCGGATCACGGTCGCGGCGGCGGCGATGTCGGTGCCGACCAGCAAGGTGCCCGTGGTCTCGACCGTGACCTGGACGATGATCGGCAGATCGTCCTTGCCGGCCTCGGCGCGCGCCGCCTTGGCGGCGTTGACGGCGGCCTTGATCTGCAACGGGTCCTGACAGGTCTCGATCAGGATCGCGTCGACCGCGCCGTCGATCAGCCCGGCGCACTGGGTGATGAGCGCGGCCTCGATCGCGTCGTAGTCGAGGTGGCCGAGCGAGGGCAGCTTGGTCCCGGGCCCCACCGCGCCGAGCACGAAGCGGTCGCGCCCGTCGCCGTCGAACGCCTCGACCGCCTCGCGCGCCAGCTCGGCCGCGCGCTTGTTGATCTCGAAGGCGCGCTCCTGCAGACCGAACTCGCCCAACGTCACGGGCGAGCCGCCGAAGCTGTTGGTCTCGACCATGTCGGCGCCGGCGGCGAGGTAGCCCTTGTGGATGTCCAGCACCACGTCGGGGCGCGACAGGTTCAGGATCTCCGTGCAGTTCTCGTTGCCCCAGTAGTCCCGCTCTACCTCCAGGTCGAGCGCCTGGACCCGGCTGCCCATGGCGCCGTCGCACAGCAGCACGCGCGCGGCGAGGACGTCGAGCAGGCGGCTCATCTCAGGCCCTCGCTTCGCGGCGTGGCCCGGTGAAGCGCCCGGAGGCCCACGGCGTCGCCGGGGTGCGCAGCATCCGGCAGATCGCGGTCGTCAGCTCCGCCCGGTTGAGCGTGTAGAAGTGGAACTCCCGCACCCCGTAGGCCTGAAGGTAGCGGCATTGCTCGGCCGCGGTGGCTGCGGCGACCAGGTTGCGCCCGTCGGGATCGTCGTCGAGCCCCTCGAACAGCTCGCTCAGCCAGGCCGGGATCGACGCGCCGCATTTGCCGGCGAACGCGACCGTGCGCCGGAAGTTGCTGATCGGGAAGATGCCGGGCACGATCGGCGCCTCGATGCCGGCGGCGCGCGCCTTGTCCACGAAGCGCAGGTAGACCGTGGGCTCGAAGAAGAATTGGGTGATGGCCCGACGGGCGCCCGCGTCGAGCTTGCGCTTCAGGTTGTCCAGATCGGCCTCGGGGCCGAGCGCCTCGGGATGGACTTCGGGAAAGGCGGCCACGCTGATCTCGAAATCGGCCACGCGCTTCAACCCGGCGACCAGATCCGCGGCGTAAGCGTAGCCGCCGGGATAGGGCTTGTAGCGCGCCTCGACGCCGTCCGACGGGTCGCCGCGCAAGGCGACGATGTGGCGCACGCCGGCGTTCCAGTAGGTCCGCGCGACGCCGTCGATCTCCTCGCGCGTCGCCCCGACACAGGTCAGGTGGGCCGCGGGAACCAGGCTCGTCTCCCTCAGGATGCGCGTGACCGTGCCGTGCGTGCGCTCGCGCGTGCTGCCGTCGGCCCCGTAGGTCACCGAGACGAAGCGGGGACCGAGCGGTTCCAGCCGCGTGATCGCATCCCAGAGGCGCAGCTCCATCTCCGGGGTTTTGGGCGGAAAGAACTCGAACGAGATGGCGAGGTCCGAGACCGCCTCACTCTGCCGCTCGGGCCGAAGACGCGCTGTGCTTGCCGTCATGTCGCTTCACTCCTTCGAAATGCGCCCGCCGCCGCGCGACCTCCGGCCGCACGGCGCGCCAGATCACGACGTGCAGGGGGTCGCCGGGCAGATACACGGGCTCGTCGGGCCGCAGCCCCGCGGACTTGCACCAGCCGGTCATGTCCCGGTCGCGGAACCCGAGCCAGCGGTGCATGTGCTCGCTGCGCAGAAAGTCCAGGCCGTGCGCCGCAAAATCGACCACGATCAGCTTGCCCCCGGGGCGCAACACGCGCGCCGCCTCGGCGATGACCGCGCCCGGGCTTTCCGCGAAATGCAGGACCTGATGGACGACCGCGGCGTCGAACGAGGCGCTCGGCACCGGCAACTGGTACATGTCGCCCTGGCGCACGAGGCTATTGCGCAGCTTGGCCCGGTCCAGGTTCGTGCGCGCGATCAGAAGCATCTCCTGCGACAGGTCGACGCCCAGCGCCCGCTCCACGCGCGGCCCCAGCACCTCGATCATGCGCCCGGTGCCGGTGCCGATGTCGATCAGGTCGCGCACCTGCCCCTCGGGGATGAGGTCGAGCAGGGCCTTCTCGACCTCACGCTCCTCGACGTACAGGGAGCGCATCTCGTCCCATTGCGCCGCGTTGCGCCGGAAGTACTCGGCCGCGCGCTCGGCGCGCTCGCGCACGATGGCCTCGAGCCGCTCGAGGTCGAGCGACAGGGTCGGATCGTCGCCCGGCAGCGCATCGACCACGGTCCGGGCGAGCTCCGCCCCGGTGCCCCGCTGCGCGAGGCGGAAGTAGGCCCAGCTCCCCTCGCGCCGGCGGTCGAGCAGCCCGGCCTCGCACAGCAGCTTGAGATGCCGGGACACGCGCGGCTGGCTCTGGCCCAGGACGTGGGTCAGCTCGGAGACCGTGAGGTCGCTGTGCGCACAGAGCACGAGCAGCCGCAGCCGGGTCGGTTCCGCCGCCGCCTTCAGGGCCGAGAGCAAACGGTCCATGCGCCAGGTCTCCGCTTACGTTCCGATGAGGGTAGCCCCCGAATCCTTAAACAAGATATAAAGATATCTTTATGTATGCAACATTTTTCTGCATCGCTTGGGCGCCCGGATGAGCCGCTCGCTTCGCAACGGCGGGCCCCGCTCCCAGTCGGACGGCGCCGGACCCACGCCGCGCCCGGAGACACTTATAGCTTATTGTCAATGGTATAAATGTTATTTTTAATCTTGGACGGCAGGAAGCGGCCACCCTTCATGCCACGCCGAGCTTGATTTTGGGCATGGGCCGCCGCCCCGCCGCGCCGGCCCGCGCTTGGCCGGCCGTGCGGGATCGACGGCCCCTTCCCGCGGACGAAACCGGCACGGATCGGCGGAGCACCCGTCCCGGCGGAGCGGCGCGGGGCGCGCGGATGAGGGTGTTGACAGCGCCCGCGGCCTCCGGCTTGTTTGGCGCGCGAGTCCCCGTGTTCGCGCCGGCCCCGAGACCAGACCCGCATGACCCCATGATCCCGCGTTACAGCCGCCCCGAAATGGCCCGCATCTGGGCGCCGGAGAACCGCTACCGCATCTGGTTCGAGATCGAGGCCCACGCGTGCGACGCCCAGGCCCGGCTCGGAGCGATTCCGCGCCACGCAGCCAAGGCGCTGTGGGAGAAGGGCGCGTTCGAGGCGGCGCGCATCGAGGAGATCGAGGCCGAGGTGCGTCACGACGTGATCGCGTTCCTGACCAACCTGGCCGAGCACGTCGGCGAGCCGGCGCGCTTCGTGCACCAGGGCATGACGTCCTCGGACGTTCTCGACACCTGCCTCGCGGTCCAGCTCGCCCAGGCGAGCGACCTGCTGCTCGCCGACCTCGACCGCGTCCTCGCCGCCCTCGAGACGCGCGCCCGCGAGCACAAGTACACGATTTGCATCGGGCGCAGCCACGGCGTCCACGCCGAGCCGACGACCTTCGGGCTCAAGCTCGCCGCCCATCACGCCGCCTTCCAGCGCGGCCGCGAGCGCCTGGTCCGGGCGCGCGCGGAGGTCGCGACCTGCGCGATCTCCGGGTCGGTCGGCACCTTCGCCAACATCGAGCCCGGCGTCGAGGGTTACGTGGCGGAGAAGATGGGGCTCCGCGTCGAGCCGATCTCGACCCAGGTGATCCCGCGCGACCGCCACGCCGCGTTCTTCGCCACGCTCGCGGTCATCGCCAGTTCGATCGAGAACCTGGCCGTGGAAATCCGCCACCTGCAACGGACCGAGGTGCGCGAGGTCGAGGAGGCGTTCGCCACCGGCCAGAAAGGCTCTTCATCCATGCCGCACAAGCGCAACCCGGTGCTGAGCGAGAACCTGACCGGGCTGGCGCGCATCGTGCGCGCCGCCGCCGCCCCGGCGCTGGAGAACGTGGCGCTGTGGCACGAGCGCGACATCTCCCACTCCTCGGTCGAGCGGGTCTTCGCCCCCGACGCCACGATCGCGCTCGACTTCGCGCTCGACCGCCTGGCCGGGGTCATCGAGACTCTGGTGGTCTATCCGGAGGCCATGCGCCGCAACCTGGACCGCCTCGGCGGCCTGGTCCACTCGCAGCGGGTGCTGCTCGCGCTGACCCAGACGGGCATGAGCCGGGAGGAAGCCTACGGCGCCGTCCAGGCCGCGGCCATGCGGGTTTGGACCGGCGAAGGAGACTTCCTGAGCCACCTCAAGGCGGACGCCGCAATCACGGAACGCCTGGACGAGGCGGCGCTCGCGGCCTGTTTCGACGAGACCTATCACTTGAAGCACGTGGACACGATCTTCGCGCGGGTCTTCGCCGGGCGCGCGCCGGAGCCCGGGCACAAGCCGCCGCGGGCGAAACGGCGGCGCTCCGCGGCGGCGGCCGGCTGAGGGCCGAATTCGGGCCCGCTATTCGGTCATGATCTGCTCTTTGGCGACGGCGATCAGCTCGTCCATCTTCTTGCGCAGGCGATGCTCGCTCATCTCCACGTTCTTGGCCGCCAGGTCGCCCAGGATCTTGCGCACGAGATCGGCGTCGCCCGGCTCCTCGAAGTCGGCGGCGA
Organism: Kiloniellaceae bacterium; assembly: GCA_046758005.1. Taxonomy (GTDB): domain Bacteria; phylum Pseudomonadota; class Alphaproteobacteria; order Kiloniellales; family J153; genus JBHHZJ01. Next base: position 11,604 of record JBHHZJ010000077.1, on the reverse strand, counting down.
TCACTTCCTTGGCGTAGGCCTCAGCGTCCGGCCCCTTCAGGTCGAGCAGCTCCGCCACCCACAAGCCGAGCAGCTTGTTGCGCCGCACCTCGACCTTGAACTGCAGCTCCTGATCGTGCTTGTACTTGTCCTCGAACGCCTTCTCGCGCTCGTTGAAGGTGGTCATGAACCGGGGCCTCCTTGGTCCTTGCCCTGCGATCCCCAGAGGGGCGTCGCTCGCGCCAGCTTATAGCCGCTCCGCGGACAAAGGCAATCACGGCCAGCCGCCCTCGCCACGGAAGATGTGCACCGTCGTCATCCTGCGCCGCCCAGGCCATCCCTGGCCGCTCCTGCTGGCCGCCAACCGCGACGAGATGAAGGACCGGCCCTGGCGCCCACCCGGGCGGCACTGGCCGGCGCGGCCGCACGTGGTGGCCGGCCTGGACGAGCTCGCCGGCGGTTCGTGGCTCGGGATCAACGACCACCGGGTGGTGGCCGGCGTGCTCAACCGCGTGGGCTCGCTCGGGCCCGAGGGCGGCAAGCGCACGCGGGGGGAGCTGGTGCTCCTCGCCCTCGAACACGTTGACGCTTCGGCCGCGGCGACCCGGGTGTCGCTGGTCGATCCGGGCGCCTACCGCAGCTTCAACATGGTGGTCGCGGACCGGCAGAACGCCTACTGGCTGCGCCACGGGGGCGAGGCGCCCGATCCCAAGGGCGCCAAGAGCGGCGCGGCCGGAATCGAGGTCTTCGAGTTGCCGCCGGGGCTGTCCATGATCACCGCGCGCGACCGCAACGACCCGGCCAGTCCGCGCGTGCGCGCCAATCTGGCGCGTTTCGAGGCGGCCGCGCCGCCCGACCCGCGCACCGGCCGCTGGGGCAGCTGGAAGCGCCTGCTCGCCAGCCGCCGACACGATTCCGGCGACGGCCCGGAGACCGCCATGACCGTGATCACCGAGTCCGGCTTCGAGACCGTGTCGAGCTCGCTCATCGCCCTGCCCGGCCCGCCGCAGAGCGTGCGCGGCAACCCGGCCGGGCCGGTGTGGCTGTTCGCCCCCGGCCGACCGGACCAGACACCCTTCGCGCCGGTGGAGCTGTAGCTCCTCTCTCTTTCGGGGACAGTATACTTGACCAGATACTTAGCCCGCGGCCGTCACGCCCCGCGCTTCTTCGGCTTGGGCCCGCGTCTGCCCGGCCGCAAGGGGCGCCTCAGGCGCCGCTCCAGGGCGGCGACGAAGGCCTCGCTGCCGAGCGGGCGGCCCGTGCGCTCGTGGCGGCGCAGCCGTTCCGCGTCCTCCTCCGCCAGACCCTGGGCGAGAAATCCCGCCCAGTCGTCGACCAGCCCCAGCAGCGGCGCGACCTTGACCAGCCCGTCGTCGCGCCCCTCGAGGTGCGCCCGCGCGCTGCTCCAGGCGTACTCGCCCGGCTTTTTTGCCAGGCGCGCCTGCACCGGGATGAGTTCGACGTAGCGGGCGGCCATCAGAAGGTGGGGTTCGTCCAGGGGAAACGAGGCGAAGCGCGACTGCCACAGGTGGCCGATCCAGCCTTGGCGCGCGTTGATGCGGCGGGCGTAGCGCCGGTGCACCTCGCCGATCGCCCGGGCCAGGCCGTCCGCCGTGCGCGGCGTGGCGATCAGGTGCACGTGGTTCGGCATCAGGCAGTAGGCCCAGATCTCGACGCCGCAGCCCGGGCACCACTCGGCCATGAGGTCCAGATACGCGCGATAGTCCTGCGGATCGAAGAAGGTCTCCTGGCGCCGGTTGCCGCGCTGCGTGACGTGGTGCGGCACGCCGGGGGCGACGACGCGGGCGAGTCTGGCCATGGGCGGATCCCATCCTTGGCAACGAGCGGGGCCGAAGAGCCGGCGCGAACCTGGAATTAAGTATACTGTCCCCATAATTAGAGATTCAAGGAATTAGTGTGATATAATTATACTGTCCCCGAAACAATGCGCCGCGCGCGCGGCGGGCGCGATTGTTTCGGCCCCTACCGCTTGCTATATGAAGGATGACCGCTGCCGCCCCGGGGGGGGCCTACAGGCCGGCGGTGCGGCCTTTCTTCATGGGTGGCACGATGCGACGCAGACGGATCTACGAAGGCAAGGCCAAGGTCCTCTTCGAGGGGCCGCAGCCGGGCACCCTCGTCCAGTACTTCAAGGACGACGCCACCGCCTTCAACAACAAGAAGCGGGGCGTGATCACCGGCAAGGGTGTCCTCAACAACCGGATTTCCGAGTATTTGATGCTGCGTCTGGCGGACATCGGAATTCCGACGCATCTCGTGCGTCGTCTCAACATGCGCGAACAACTTGTTAGAGAAGTTGAGATAATCCAGATCGAAGTCGTGGTGCGCAACGTCGTCGCCGGCTCGATCGCCGAGCGCCTGGGCCTGGAGGAGGGCACGCACCTGCCCCGTCCGATCATCGAGTACTACCTGAAAAACGACGAGCTCGGCGACCCGATGGTGACCGAGGAGCACATCACGGCCTTCGGTTGGGCCGCGACCCAGGACCTCGACGATATGGTCCAGCTCGCGCTGCGGGTCAACGACTTCCTCTCGGGGCTGTTCCTGGGGGTCGGGCTGAAGCTCGTCGACTTCAAGCTGGAGTTCGGACGCCTGTGGGAGGACGACGAGATGCGCATCGTGGTCGCCGACGAGATCAGCCCGGATTCCTGCCGCCTCTGGGATATCAAGACCAACGAACGCCTGGACAAGGACCGCTTCCGCCGCGACATGGGCCGGGTCGAGGAGGCCTACCAGGAGGTCGCCCGGCGCCTCGGCGTGCTGCCCGAGGTGATCCCGGCCGACATCCAGCGGCCGAAGCTGATCCAGTAACAACCCCTGCGCGCACGAGCGCCGCCGCGCACGATCCGCGCCATTTCCTCCTTCCAGGGAGCCTGGCCGGTCTTGGCCGGAGCCGCGGAGCGCGCGCCCGGCCTCAGCCTCCCGGCCCGCGCCCGCCCTTGGGCCGGCCCGGCGCCCGCCGCGCGGCGGGCGGTGCGTCGTTGACCCAGACCACGCGCGGGCGCAGCGTGCGGCCTTGCTGGCGCAGGGCCGCCGCCGTCCCGCCCGTCAACCGGCGCTCGGCGCCGCCGCTGCGCCCCGTCTCGCCGTCGGACCGCGCCTGGGCCCGGGGCCGGCTCAGCACTTCCTCGAGCGAACGCAACGGCCTGAGAAGATATGGACTGACCACGTCTTCCCCCATTCCCAAGTACCCATCTAACCCAATTCGAACAATACTGCGAAAATTCGTCCTTGGCAAGATATTAGGAACAAGTTCATGTGGACGCCATTGTGGATAAGACATGGGAAAAAATTATGGTTTACTAGATTAGTAGCGTTTTTTCCTCTGTGGCTAAGTCGGCGCCTTAATCCTGAGATTTGTGTGATATTTCAGGAGAAAGGAAAAAAATCTGATAGGACGGAAGTCCGTCGGCGCGCGGCGCGGCCGTGGCCGGCGTGCGCGCCACGCTCGCAATTCGGGGACGCCGCAATTCGGTGGCAATTCGGCGACAGTATACTTAATACTGCGGAATGAGGATACTGTCCCCGAATTACTGCCGCTCCCCTCCTCTCCCCCCAACGGCATGAAATATCCGCGCCGCCACCTTGTCGCCGCGCCGCGCCGCGGCTAGATTGCGCGCCCCGGCCCGCTCCGGCGGCCGCGATTCGGGAGAGCCGCAGGTGAAGGCGCGCGTCCACGTCACCCTCAAGCCGGGCGTCCTGGACCCGCAGGGCAAGGCGATCCAACACGCCCTCGCCGGGCTCGGCTTCGCCGGGATCGAACGGGTCCGCCAGGGCAAGGTGATCGAGCTGGAGCTCGCCGAGACCGACCCCGTGCGGGCGCGCGCGCGGGTCCGGGAGATGTGCGAGAAGCTGCTCGCCAACACCGTGATCGAGACCTACGCCATCGAACTGGCCGACGAGCAGGACGGTCAAGACGCGCCGTGAGCGAGGCCGCGCGCAACGTGACCCGGCGCCCGTGGGACGACCCGGGGCCGGTGCTCGACCGTTTCGAGACGGTCCGGAGGGTCCGGCCGGCATGAAGGCCGCCGTCATCGTCTTTCCCGGCTCCAACTGCGACCGCGACGTGGCCGTCGCGCTGCGCCAGGCGATGGCGCGCCATCCCTCGAACGGGCAGCCGGTCATGGTCTGGCACAAGGACGCCGACTTCGAGACGGTCGACCTGATCGTGCTCCCCGGCGGCTTCTCCTACGGCGACTACCTGCGTTGCGGCGCGATGGCCGCGCACTCGCCCGTGATGGCCGAGGTCGTGCGCCGCGCGCACCGGGGCGTGCCGGCGCTCGGCATCTGCAACGGCTTCCAGATCCTGACCGAGGCCGGCCTGCTGCCGGGCGCGCTCATCCGCAACGCCAGCCTGAAGTTCGTGTGCAAGGACGTCCACGTCCGCGTCGAGACCAGCCAGAGCCTGTTCACGAGCAAGTACGAGGCCGGGCAGACGATCCGCCTCCCCGTCGCCCATCACGACGGCAACTACGTGGCCGACGACGAGGTGCTGGAGGAGCTCGAGCAGCGCGGCCAGATCGCGTTCCGCTATTGCACCGAGTCGGGCGATCTCGCGAGTGACTCGAATCCCAACGGCTCGGCGCGCAACATCGCCGGCATCTTCAACGAGACCAAGACCGTGCTCGGCCTGATGCCGCACCCCGAGCGCCTGGCCGACCCGGCGCTCGGCGGCGCCGACGGGCGGGCGCTGTTCGACGGCCTGGTCGAGGCGCTTTCGTGACCGGCGGCGAGGTCACCGCGGAGATCGTCGCCGAGCACGGCCTCACGCCCGAGGAGTACGGGCGCGTCCTGGATGTCCTTGGCCGCGAGCCGAACCTGCTCGAGCTCGGCATCTTTTCGGTCATGTGGTCGGAGCACTGCTCGTACAAGTCGTCCAAGGTCTGGCTCAAGACCCTGCCGACGAAGGCCGATCACGTGATCCACGGCCCGGGCGAGAACGCGGGCGCGGTCGACATCGGCGAGGGTCTGGCGGCGGTGTTCAAGATGGAGAGCCACAACCACCCCAGCTTCATCGAGCCCTACCAGGGCGCGGCCACGGGCGTCGGCGGCATCCTGCGCGACGTCTTCACCATGGGCGCGCGGCCCGTGGCCAACCTCAACGCGCTGCGCTTCGGCGCGCCCGAGCATCCCAAGACCCGGCACCTGCTGGCCGGCGTGGTGGCGGGCATCGGCGGCTACGGCAACTGCGTGGGCGTGCCCACGGTGGGCGGCGAGGTCAACTTCGACCCCGGCTACGACGGCAACATCCTGGTCAACGCCATGACCGTGGGGATCGCGCCCAGGGACCGGATCTTCACCTCCAAGGCCGCCGGCGTCGGCAACCCGGTGGTCTACGTCGGCTCCAAGACCGGGCGCGACGGCATCCACGGCGCGACCATGGCCTCGGCCGAGTTCGCCGAGGAGTCCGAGGCCAAGCGCCCGACCGTGCAGGTCGGCGACCCCTTCACCGAGAAGCTGCTGATCGAGGCCTGCCTGGAGCTCATGGCGACCGATGCCATCGTCGCGGTCCAGGACATGGGCGCGGCGGGGCTGACCTCCTCCTCCTTCGAGATGGCCTCCAAGGGCGGCCTCGGGGTGGAGCTGGAGCTCGACAAGGTGCCCTGCCGCGAGGACGGCATGACCCCCTACGAGATGATGCTCTCGGAAAGCCAGGAGCGCATGCTGATGATCCTGAAGCCGGGCTGCGAGGACCTGGCGCGCGCGGTGTTCGAGAAGTGGGACCTCGACTTCGCGGTCGTGGGCCGCCTGACGGACACGGGGCGCATGGTCCTGAAGATGCACGGAACCGTGGTCGGCGATCTGCCGATCGACCCGCTCGCCCGGGCCGCGCCCGAATACCGGCGGCCCCATGTGGCCGCGCCGGGCCCGCCGGAGGTCGCGCCCGGGGACGTGGCGCCGCCGCAGGACGTCGGCGCCGCGCTGCTGCGCCTCATGGGCTCGGCGGACCTGTGCTCCAAGCGCTGGGTGTGGGAGCAGTACGACCACATGGTCATGGCCGACACGGTGGGCCGGCCAGGCGGCGACGCCGCGGTGGTGCGCATCCACGGCGGCCGGCGGGCGCTCGCGCTCACCACCGACTGCACGCCGCGCTACTGCCAGGCCGACCCGCGCCGCGGCGGCGCCCAGGCGGTGGCCGAGGCCTGGCGCAACCTCACCGCGGTCGGCGCCCGGCCGCTCGCGCTCACCGACAACCTGAACTTCGGCAACCCGGAGCGGCCGCGGATCATGGGCCAGTTCGTGGGCTGCATCCAGGGCATCGCCGAGGCCTGCCGGGCGCTCGACTTCCCGATCGTCTCGGGCAACGTCTCGCTGTACAACGAGACCGAGGGCCGCGGCATCCCGCCGACCCCGACGATCGGCGGCGTCGGCCTGCTCGACGACATCGGGCGCAGGGCCGACATCGCCTTCAAGGCCGAAGGCGAGGCCATCGTGCTCGTCGGCGCCACGCGGGGCCACCTCGGCGCCTCGATCTACCTGCGCGAGATCGAGGCTCGGCGGGACGGCGCGCCGCCGCCGGTGGATCTCGCCGCCGAGCGGCGCAACGGCGACCTGGTGCGCGGCCTGATCGCGGCCGGGCGGGTGAGCGCCTGCCACGACCTGTCCGACGGCGGCCTGGCCGTGGCGCTCGCCGAGATGGCGCTCGCCGGCAACCTGGGTGCGACGGTCGAACCGCCGCCGGGTGCGGGCAATCCCCCGCTCCACGCGTGGTTGTTCGGCGAGGACCAGGCGCGCTATCTTGTCACCGCGCCGGAGGCCGGGCCGGTCCTCGAGGCGGCGCGGGCGGGCGGCGTTCCCGCGGCGCGGATCGGGAGCACCGGCGGGGTTGCGTTGACCCTGCCCGGCGGGCAACCCATATGCTTGGACGAGCTGAGGGCGGCGCACGAGGGCTGGCTGCCCGCCTACATGGGCGAGGAAGCGCCGACGAGCGCCGCGGCCGGCACAGGGAAGGATTAGACCGTCATGGCGATGACGCCCGCCGAGATCGAAGGCCTCATCAAACAGGCGATTCCGGACGCCCAGGTCAACATCGAGGACCTGCGCGGCGACGGCGACCACTACGCCGCCTACATCGTCTCCCCGTCGTTCAGGGGCAAGACCCGGGTGCAGCAGCACCAGATGGTCTACCAAGCCCTGCAGGGACGCATGGGAGGCGAGTTGCACGCGCTGGCGATCCAAACCTCGGCGCCGGCGGAATCGTGAACGTGCGCGGACCGGTGGTGCCGACACCGGACCATGGATTTTTGCAAGGAAAAGAGGACATGGACAATCTCGTCGCGGAACGGATCCGTCAGCAAATCAGCGAAAACGACGTGGTGCTGTTCATGAAGGGCACACCGGTCTTCCCGCAGTGCGGCTTCTCCGCCGCGGTGGTCCAGGTGCTCTCGCATCTCGGCGTCAAGTTCCAGGGCATCGACGTGCTCCAGGACCCCGGCCTGCGCCAGGGCGTCAAGGACTTCAGCAACTGGCCCACGATTCCGCAGCTCTACGTCAAGGGCGAGTTCGTCGGCGGCTGCGACATCGTGCGCGAGATGTTCCAGACCGGCGAGCTGCAGGAACTGTTGCAGAGCAAGGGCATCGAGGCGCAGCCGGCCGCCTGAGGGCGGCAACGGGCTTCCCCGGCGGAGCGCGTGGGACGACGGGCCGCGCCGCACGCGGCGGCGGCCCGTTTCGTTTGCACGACGCGCTTGCCCGCGCCGCCGCGCGGCGCTCACAATGGGCGCGCGGGAGGGTGGGATGTCCATCAAGTGCCTCGACCACGTCAACATCCGCACCGCGCGCTTGGCCGAGATGACCGCGTTCTATACCGAGGTGCTGGGCCTGCGGCCCGGCGCGCGGCCGCCGTTCGCCTTCGGCGGCGCGTGGCTCTACTGCGACGCGCAGGCGGCGGTGCACCTGGTCGAGGTGCCCGAGGACCCGCGCGCCGGCGAGGCGCGCATCGAGCACTTCGCCTTCCGCGCCGAGGGGCTGGGCGACTTCCTCGCCCTGCTGCGGGGCATGGACGTGGCCTACCGCATCGCCGTCGTGCCCGACCTCGGCCTGCGCCAGGTCAACGTCCGCGACCCCGACGGAAACCATATCGAGGTCGCCTTCGCCGCCGAGGAGGAGGCGGACCTGAGCGACTATCCGGGTGCCGGAGAGTGAAGGCCGGGACTGCGGCACCCGGGCCTGGTACCGGCTTTCAAAGAAAGCCGGTGCAACCCCTTAAGAGTAAGCGCCTGATTCACGTACGAAATTCGTGAGTCTCTAGACTCCCGAATTTGTGCGATCAGGGTTTACCGCGAGTAGAACTCGATGACCAGGTTCGGCTCCATCTGCACCGGGTAGGGCACGTCCGCGAGCTTGGGCCCGCGGATGAAGCGCGCCTTCATGTGGCTGTAGTCCACGTCGATGTAGTCGGGCACGTCGCGCTCGGGCGACTCGGCGCCCTGGAGGACGAGGTCGAGCTCGCGGCTCTTCGGCTTGATCTGGATTTCGTCGCCGTCGCTCACCTGGTAGGACGGGATGTTGACCCGCTTGCCGTTGACCAGGATGTGGCCGTGGTTGACCAACTGGCGCGCGGCGAAGACGGTGGGCACGAACTTGGCCCGGTAGACCACCGCGTCCAGGCGCCGCTCCAGCAGCTCGATCAGGTTCTGCCCGGTGTCGCCCTTGCGCCGCACCGCCTCCTCGTAATAGCGGCGGAACCGGCGCTCGCCGATGTTGCCGTAGTAGCCCTTGACCCGTTGCTTGGCCTTGAGCTGGGTCCCGAAGTCCGAGGGCTTGCGCCGGCGTTGGCCGTGCTCGCCGGGGCCGTAGTCGCGCTTGTTGACCGGGCTCTTGGGCCGGCCCCACAGGTTGACGCCCAGGCGCCGGTTGATCTTGTACTTGGACTCGAGCCGCTTGGACATGCTCGCGCGTCTCCTTGCAATCGGCTTGTTGTCCCGGTAGTCCCATCCGGCCGCCTGGGCCGGCGGGCGGGGCGCCGGGGCCTCGGCCCCGTCCCGCGTTCCCGGGAAGGACCGCGGGACTATACGGACCGGGCGGCGGATGTCAAACCGGACGCGAGGCGGGGACGGGGGGGACATGGAGCGGCTGTCGGAGCACGCCAAGGGCCTGGTGATCACCACGGTCGGGGTCCTGGTGCTGACCCCGGACAGCCTGCTCGTGCGCCTGATCGCGCTCGACTCCTGGACCATGGTGTTCTGGCGCGGCGTGCTCCTGATGCTGGCGCTGAGCGGGTTCCTGGCCGCCTACTACCGGGGCGAGGCGCCGGCGCGCTTCCGCGCCGTCGGAGCGACCGGCCTGGCGGCGGCGGCCGTTTTCGCCGCAGGCAGCGTGCTGTTCATCGTGGCGCTCCACCACACCAGCGTCGCCAACACGCTGGTGATCATCGCCGCCGCGCCGCTCATCGCCGCGGTCTTCAGCCGCCTGTTCCTGGCCGAGCCGGTACCCGTGCGCACCTGGGCGGCGATCCTGGCGGCGATCGTCGGGATCGGCGTCCTCGCCTCGGACAGTGCGCGCGGCGGGACACTGGGCGGCGACCTGGCGGCGCTGGGCACGGCGGTGTGCATGGCCGCCGGCCTGACGCTCATCCGGCGCGCCCGCGCGCGCAACATGGTCCCGGCCATGGCGCTGAGCGGGGCCTTGAGCGCGCTGGCCATGCTTCCGCTCGCCAGCCCGTTGACGGTCCAGGCGGAGCAGGTCGGCCTCCTGCTCCTGCTCGGCCTGTTCGTGCTGCCGGTGGCCTTCGCGCTGGTGACGCTCGGGCCGCGCTACCTGCCGGCGCCGGAGGTCGGCCTCATTCTGCTGTTGGAAACCGTGCTCGGGCCGCTGTGGGTCTGGCTGGCCTTGGGCGAGACGCCGAGCGCGCGGGCGCTCATAGGCGGGGCCATCGTCATCGCGGCGCTCATCGCCCACTCGGCGCTGGCCTTGCGGCACAGTCGCCGCCAAAGCGACGCGGAGGTGCGGAGAAAAGAATATTCGCCGCGAAGACGCGAAGGCGCAAAGGGCGCCGCGGGTTCGAAATAATCCGCAACGGGAGCTCATGCTTGGCTCGTGATCGGCTCATGATCGGCTCGTCCGGATGTGGGATCGCCGTCGTGTTTTCGTCTCCCGGCGGTTCGGGTCATTTCCTGTGTTTGGCGGTCAGCGCGGTGAGAATGCCGTGCAGGGTGCGCACCTCCCGCTCGCTCGGCACGGCGCGGGCGAACAGGGTGCGCAGGTTGCGCACCATGCTCGGACGCTTCTCGAGCGGCAGCAGGAACCCCGCCTCGTCGAGCGCGCGCTCCAGGCGCTCGAAAAAGCCGGCCAGCTCCGCCTTGGTCGCCGGGCGGCCGGCGCCGGGCGGCAGCGCGCGGGCTTCGGCCCCGGCGCTCGCCTGGAACCACTCGTAGCCGACCAGCAACACCGCCTGGGCCAGGTTGAGCGAGGCGAAGGCCGGGTTGAGCGGGGCCCGGATCACGGCGTCGGCCAGGGCCACGTCGTCGTTGGTCAGCCCGGCGCGCTCCGGCCCGAAAAGGACGCCGGTGGCCAGCCCCTCGGCCTCGGCCGCGCGCATCTCGGCCGCCGCCCGGCGCGGGATCACGACCGGCTTGGCCATGTCGCGCGAGCGCGCCGTGGTCGCGTACAGGCGCCGCAGGTCGGCCACGGCCTCGCCCGTGGTCGCGAACAGGCGGGCGCGCGCCAGCACCTCGTGGGCGCCCGAGGCCGCGTTCTCGGCCGCCGGGTTGGGCCAGCCGTCGCGCGGACGCACGAGGCGCAGGTCGCCGAGCCCGCAGTTCAGCATGGCGCGCGCCGCCATGCCGATGTTCTCGCCCAGTTGCGGATCGACCAGAATCACCGCCGGCCCGCCGAGAACAACGGGTTTGGTCTTGTCGGTCCCGGCCATCGGAAGACCGCTAGCCGGGCCCGCCCGCGCCGGGCCCCGGCGCCCGGGCCCCCTCCTGCATCAGCTTCCAGGTGATGCCGTCGTGCAGGGCGTTGAAGGAGGCGTCGATGATGTTGGTCGAGACGCCCACCGTGGTCCAGCGCCGCCCCGCGCCGTCGGCGCTTTCGATCATGACCCGCGTGACCGCGCCGGTGCCCGCCTGCGGGGTCAGGATGCGCACCTTGTAGTCGACCAGGCGCATGTCCTCGAGCTGCGGGTAGATGGGCAGCAGCGCCTTGCGGATCGCGGTGTCGAGCGCGTGCACCGGGCCGTTGCCGGTGGCGACCTCCATGCGCGCCCGGCCGCCCACGTCGATGGTGACGGTGGCCTCGGACTCGGTGACCAGCTCGCCGCGCGCGTTCCAGCGCCGGTCGTCCATGATGCGGAAGCGCGTCAGCTTGAAGTAGGGCGACACGCCGCCGAAGGCGCGCCGGGCGAGAAGCTCGAAGCTCGCCTCCGCGCCGTCGTAGGCATAGCCCTCGAACTCGCGCGCCTTGACCAGCTCGATGAGCGAGCTCAGCCGGTCGTCCGCCACGTCCACGTCGATGTCGAGCTCGCGGAAGCGGGCGAGGATGTTGGAGCGCCCGGCCTGGTCGGAGACCACGACGTGGCGCCGGTTGCCGACCAGCGCGGGGTCGATGTGCTCGTAGGTGCGCGGGTCCTTCTCGACCGCCGAGACGTGCAGGCCGCCCTTG
>JBHHZJ010000076.1:0-17237 GCA_046758005.1 Kiloniellaceae bacterium | reverse complement strand
GCAGATTCTACCGGAATCCGGCCAGAGCGCGACATTTTTCGAGGTGCCCTTAAGGCGTTTCGAAAGCCCAATCACCGTGAATTGACGGGCGCCGCGACAGCTGCGGCCATGCAGGTCCGACGCGAGGCATGCTTCATTTTTACCTTTTCCGGACAAGAACGACGGTGCTCCCGCCGGTCGGTTGTCGAATGCGACCGAGACCGCCGGATCAGGTGAGCCGAGATTCCAGCCCACACCGAATCGGCGGGCGTTTCATACAGACGCAGACGTCACAACGTCGGGAAGCGCCTCGAGGTCTGACGCATTGATCACGCGAGGACGCGCGTCAGCCGGAATGTCGAGACCCTGCCGGTTGGACCAGTAGACGGTCATGCCCACGCCGGCGGCTCCCGAAACGTCGTGAGCGGACCCGGCGACGAACAGCACCTTGTCCGCCGGCAGATCGAGCGCCGAGAGCGCCGCGCGGTAGGCACGGGCCGCAGGCTTGTAAATGCCCGCCCGCTCGGCGGACATCACCGGCTCGAACGTTCCTCCCGTCGCTGCCGTCGCCTGCTCGGCCAGGGCTTGCGAGCAGTTGGTCAGGATTGCCAGTCGCCGGTCGGCGAGCGCGTCCAGGACTCCCGGCGCTTCCGGCCAGGGCTTCAGATCCCGCCACCGGCCGAGGAGCTCGTCTGCACGCGCGGACGGCAGACCGACGTCTTCCGTTACCTCGTGCACGATCTCTTCGTAAGCCCGATACTTGCCCGTGCTTGTGACGCGACGCAGCGACGCGGTCCGCCAACAACGCCCCAAGCGTTCGTCGCCGGCAATTTCGATCCACAGGGACCAGGAGTCGACGAGGGCCGTCAACAGATCGAAAACGATTGCCTCGATGCCGGGGACGTGACGCGGTTGTCGATCCATCGATAAACCACTCTCCGTGAAGCTCGCGCCAGCGCCGTCGTCCAAGGCCAGGCGGAAGCCGACAGTCAACGGCCATACCGCAGGTTTCCGGCCGTCTTCCCGGACGCGGCCCAGGCGCTTGTCATCGCCGCTCTCCATACCACCAAACAGACAATATGTGGATGGAGATTGTCGCCCACCGGATTCGAGAACGGAACGACCTCTTATCAGGTCAGACGTCGAGGCCGTCCTTGATCATAGGCATGCGATGGACCGGGCCTTCGCCGGGCGCCCCAGTTCCGGGCCTCCCCTCACGACGGGTCGCACACGACGTTCCGCGCGCCCGTCAAGGACATTGGACATTCGCGACGTCACCAACGGCGGCGCTACCGGCAGCGGTTGTAACACCGCATTACGTCGACGAGTTGCGTGTGGGAGCACCGGGATGTCGGTGCCTACCACGACGATAATGGAGCCCTGTTCGGCATCGAAAAGCGTGTCCGCGCACAGGTGCTTGCCGACCGGGACAGCTACTCCGGCGCCTCGGTTTGCCGCAACGCCATCACGACCTTCTCGGGCGTGATGGGCAGATCGAAGAGCCGCACGCCGATCGCATCGGCGACGGCGTTGGCGATCGCCGGAGCCACGGCCGTCATGGCCGGTTCGCCGATTCCCTTGGCGCCGAAGGGTCCAAGACCGCTCCGCGATTCGAGGATGATCGATTCGACCTTGGGCATGTCCATGGCCGTGGGAATCAGGTATTCGCTGAACGAGGGAGTCATCAGCTGGCCGTCCTGATAGATCATTTCCTCGCTCAAGGCGTAGCCCTGGCCCTGCGCGGTGCCGCCCTCGATCTGACCGGCGACCGCCTGAGGATTGATCGCCTGTCCGACGTCGTGGGCGCCGACGCTCTTCAGGACCCTCACCTCGCCGGTCTCGGTATCGACCGACACCTCCACCGCCTGCGCCCCGAAAGTGTAGTCGGGATGCACACGACCCTGCCCGGTCTCCGGATCGAGCTGGTCGGTGAAGGGGGCGCGGAACATCACCAGTTCCGAACGGCGCACCCCCTCGGAGGCACAAACCGCAACCAAGTCCTTGAAGGCCATCGTCTGGTCGGGCCGGTCGGCCACGAAGACCCTGGAATCGGCCATGTCGATCCTCCCCGGCTCGACGTCGAACGCCTTGGCGGCGCGGGCGGCAAGGCGTTCGCGCACGGCCTCGGAGGCCTGCCGCACCGCGTTGCCGGTCATGTAGAGCGCGCGGGTCGCCGTGGTGGTTCCGGCCAGCGGCGTGACCGCCGAATCGCTGTTGTAGATCGTCACATCCTCCAGCGTCACGCCGAGGATCTCGGCCGCGATCTGGCCGAGGGCCGAGACCTGGCCGGCCCCGATGTCGGTCACGCCCGAGCGCACCACGACGGTGCCGTCCATCTCGACGCCGACCCAGGCTTCGGAGGTATCGTGCAGCCACGTGATCCGGCCGTAGCTCTGCTGGTAGGCCGCGACGCCGCGGCCGACCTTGACGGGGCCGCGATCCGGCGTGGGCTCGCCGAGGGCCTCCCACGCCCTGGTCATGCATTGGTCGGACCAGACCGCGCTCGCTATGGGATATCCCGTGGCGATCGTGTCGCCCGTGCTCAGGAAGTTGCGCCGCCTCAGTTCCAGCCGATCGATGCCGAGCGTCTTGGCCGCCTCGTCCATCTGCTGCTCGTGGGCGACGCAGGCCTGGACCGCGCCGAAACCGCGGAAGGCGCTGGTGTACATGTTGTTGGTGGCGACCGCCACGCCGTCGATGCGCAGATTGTCGATACGATAGGGCCCCGGTGCCGCCACCGTGCCGTAGAGCAGCACATAGGGGCTCAGGAAGACGTAGGCCCCCGCATCCGCCACGATCGTGATCTCGGCGGCGGTGATCCTGCCGTCCTTCGTGACGCCGGTGCGATGGGTGATGATGAAGGGATGACGCTTGCCGTGGCCGAAGAAGGAATCCTCGCGGGTGTAGGCCAGGCGCACCGGTCGCGATGTCGCCCGGGCCAGGAGCGCCAGATAGACCTCGACGGTGATGTCCTCTTTGCCGCCGAAGCCGCCGCCCACCAGCGCGCCCCTGATGCGCACCTTGTTGTGGGGCACGCCTACGGCGTCGGCGATGAAGCGGAAGTGCTCGATCACCTGGGTCGAGACGCGGATGTTGATCACCTCGTTCTCATCGACCCAGGCCAGCCCGACCTCGGGCTCGAGGAAGGCGTGCTCCTGGAACGGGGTGCGGTAGGTGTTTTCGATGATCCGGTCGGCCTCGGCGAAGCCACGCTCGACGTCGCCCTTCCGGATCTTGCAATCGGCAACCGTATTGTTGGTTCCCTGCACCACGGGCGCGCCCGGCTTCATCGCCTCCAGAGGGTCGAAGACGCCGGGGAAGGGCTCCAGTTCATAGTCGATCAGGTCCATCGCCTGCTCGGCGATAGCCACGGTTTCGGCGGTGATCAGGGCGAGCGGCTCGCCGTGGTAGCGGACACGCCGGCGCACCAGGATCTGCTGGTCGGTCGCGAGCCGCGCCTTCCCGGTCTGGCCGGGAATATCGGTCGGCGCCAGCCGGTCCGGAAGGTCGGCCGCCGTCAGCACGCAAGCAACTCCGGGCAGCGCCCGTGCCCTGGATGCGTCGATGCGCTTCAGCCGCGCGCTGGCGAGCGGACTGCGCAGAACCTTGGCGTGCAGCATGTTCGGCATGATGTAGTCGCCGGCATAGCGTGTCCGGCCGCGCGCCTTGCCCGGCGCGTCGGTCCTGACCAGGGGCTTGCCCACCTGCCGCAGGGGAATGTTGGCGGTCCAGCCCGAATCGTTCCTGGTTTCCGTCATGTCCCGCGCTCCCCTTGCCGCATGATCTCCGCCGCCTTTCGAACGGCCTCGAAGACTTTCGTGTATCCGGTGCAGCGGCAGAGGTTGCCGCCCAGGCCGATGCGTATGTCGTCGTCGCCGGCCTCCGGGGTGACCTTCAGCATCGATTCTGCAGCGATGATCAGCCCGGGCGTGCAATAACCGCATTGCACGGCGCCGCACTTCTCGAAGGCGTCGATCAGCGGATGCTGCTCCTCGCCCTGGCTCAGCCCCGCCACCGTGGTGATCGCACGACCCTCCACGGTCCAGGTCAAGGTCAGGCAGCTGTCCACCGCCTCGCCGTCGACGAGCACGGCACAGGCGCCGCAGTCGCCCTTCTCGCAACCGCTCTTGACCTCGAAATAGCCAAGCTCGCGCAAGCTCTCCAAGAGGGTCGCGTTGGCGGGAATCTCGGCCAGCAGTTCCCCGCCGTTGATCGCAAGGGTGATTTTCCTTTCCGCGGACATGGCTCTCTCCCTTCCTATGAGAGCTTTTCCCAGGCCTGGGTCAGCAGGCGGCGGGTCAGAACATGGACGCCGTGGCGGCGGTACTCGGCCGAGGCGCGGACGTCGTCGATTGGGTCCGATTCTTCCACGGCCCGGCGCGCCACCGCGTCGACCAGCTCCGGCGTCAGGCTCTCGCCGGTCAGCATGGCCTCGGCCGCGGCGGCCCGCTTCACGACCGGCGCGACCGCGCCGAGGGCGATCCGCACGGCGCTGCACCTGCCGGCCTCCACGGCGAGCGCGACGGCGATGCCGACCACCGTGATCGCGTCGCCCTGGCGCCGCGCCAGCTTGTAGAACAGACTGGTCGAATTGGCCGGCGGCAGGTCCCAGGATACCTCGGTAATCAGTTCGTCGGGGCGTCGTGCATTCTCCTTGTAGCCGAGAAAGAACTCCGAAAGCGGCACCGCCCGGGCGCCGTTCCCACTGGTCAGCTTGACCTCGGCATCGAGGGCCATGAGCGGCGGCACCGTGTCGGCAGCCGGCGAGCCGCAACAGATGTTGCCGGCCACGGTGGCGGTGTTGCGCACCATCTGGCCCGCGAAGACCCTCGCCTGATCGACCAGGCACGGCGCGTGCTCGCCAAGATCGGGATCGTGGAGGATGTCGCTGATCGTCGTGCCGCCGCCCATGCTCACCCGGCCGCCGTCGATCCGGATGCCGCGCAGCGACCCGAGCTTGGCGAGGCTGACCAGCCGGTCCGGAGCCACGCGCCGCGCTCTCAGGTCGACGATCATGTTGGTGCCGCCGGCGAGCGGCAGGGTGCCGCCGCTGCCGTTGCCGGGAACATTGTCCTCGGCCAGGACCGCCAGGGCCTCATCGAGGCCGGCGGGTATGACGAGATCGAATTCGGCGTGCATGGCTCCGCCTCCAACCCGTTGTCAGATTCCAGCCGTCGCGCGGCGGGCCTCGACCACCTTATCAACATGGTTCGTTACGTGCATATCCTCCTCCCCCGCCACGGGCTCAGACGTCCCAGCCGCCGTCGACGACGATCTCCTGGCCGGTGATGTTGCGGCCCTCGTCGCTGCACACGAAAAGAACCGCGTTGGCGATGTCTTGCGGCGTGGTGACCCGCTTCAGCGCCATGTCCTGGACGTATTCGTCGTAGACCTGATCGTAGGTCCAGCCCCGCACCCGGGCCTTCTCTTCGCAGAGCTTTTGCATGCGGGGGGTCTCGACGATGCCCGGACAGACTACGTTGACGTTGATGTTGTGGGCGCCGGCCTCGAGCGCGACCGTCCGGGTGATGCCGCGCACCGCCCATTTCGACGCGCTGTAGGAAGTCCGCATGGGATAGCCGCGCAGGCCCGACGTTCCGCCGATGTTGACGATCTTGCCGCCTCTCTGGGCGATCATCGTGGGCATCACGTGCTTGATGGGCAGGAAGGTGCCGCGCACGTTGGTGGTGATGACATAGTCGAAATCCTCGACCGCGATGTCCTGGACCGGCGTCTCGATCGGACCGGTCACGCCGGCGACGTTGACCAGGATGTCGATGCGGCCGCCGAAGACTTCCTTGGCCGTCTCGACCATGGCCTTGACCTTGGCCTCGTCCGTGATGTCGCAGGCAACCACGTGGGCTTCGCGCCCCAGGGCGCGCACCTCGCCCGCCACTTCCTCGAGGGCCGCCGTGTCGCGCGCCGCCAGGACGAGATCGGCCCCCTCCCGGGCCAGCGTCCTGGTTATCGCGGCGCCCATGCCCTTGGCCGCGCCGGTGACGATCCCCTGCTTGTTTTCGAGCTTCATCAATCCGTTCCTCCAGAGGCCCAAACCCTTGGTCTAGCCGTCGTCGGACGGCGGTCCGTATCCGCCGCCGCCGCAGCTTTCCACGATTACCACATCGTCCCGACCGAGCCGGATGTTGGCCTTGCCGGGCAGCTCGAATGTGCCGCCGGAGGCTTCGGCCACGGTGACCCGGAAGGGCGCACCCGGTTCTCCGCCCTGCAAGCCGTAGGGCGGAACCACGCGCCGCTCGAACATCGAGGTCACCGACATGTCCTCGCAAAGCACCCGGTACTCCCGGTGCAGGCCTTCGCCGCCCCGGTGCCGTCCTCTGCCACCGGACCCGCGGCGCAGCTTCTGGCACTCGACGCAGATCGGATACTCCGCCTCGATGACTTCGGCCGGCGTATTCATGACATTCGACATGTGAACGCGGAGCACCGGCATGCCGTCGCGGTCGGACCGCGCCCCCTCGCCGCCGCCGTGGGTCTCGTAGAGCGTCGTCCAGACGCCGTCTGCCCGGCGGCCACCGAACAGCACCAGCCCCGAGGTGGTCGGCCCGCCAGCCGACAGGCGTTCCGGAACGGCCGGCTCGAACGCCCGGAACACGGCGTCCGCGACCCTCTGCGAGGTCTCGTGGTTGCCGCCGACGACGGGACGCTCCGGGCCGGGATCGAGCAGCGAGCCCGGCCGCGTGATCACCTCGAGGGGCCGGTAACAGCCGCCGCTCGGCTGGATGTCGGCGCCGACCAGCGCCTTCACGACGTAGAACACGGAGGCCGCGGCGATGAAGGGCGTGGTGTTGACCGGACCGCGCGCCGCGTCGCCGGTGCCGGAAAAGTCGAACACGGCCCGCGCACCCTCGAGCGTGACGCGGACGCGTATGGCGATCGGATCGCCGCCCGCGGCGTCGTCGTCGAGCCAGTCCTCGCCTTCGTAGACGCCGTCGGGCAGCGTTTCCAGGGCCGCGCGCATCTGCGCCTCGGCGCGGTCGTGGATAGTGGCGACCGCCGCCTCGACCGTCTCGAGCCCGTGCTCGGCGAACAGCTGCTGCAAGCGTTCGTCGGCCGCGCGGGTCGCGGCCATCTGGGCCAGGATGTCGCCCTCGCGCTCGGCCGCGCCGCGCAGGTTGGTGAGCACCATCCCCAGCTTCTCGCGGTCCGGGCCATCGGCCGTGAACAGCCGGAACGGGGGAATCCGCAGCCCTTCCTGCCAGGCGTCGGTGGCGTTGGCCACGTAGCTGCCCGGCACGGCGCCGCCTATGTCGGCCCAGTGGGCGAGGCTCACGGCGAAGGCACGGATGGCGCCGTCAGCGAAGACCGGCCGGATCGCCTTGACGTCGGGCAGGTGATTGCCACCCACCTCGGGAAGGTTGAGGAACCACACGTCGCCCTGCGCCAAGCGGCTCTTGGGGACGCGCTTCAGGAATTCCTTCACCGTAAAGCTCATCACGCCCATGTGCATGGGGATGTCTCTGCCCTGCGCGATCAGCTCGCCGGCGGCGTCGGTGAGCGCCGAGGACAGGTCGCCCGCCTCGCGCAGCAGGGGCGAACGCGCGGCGCGCATGACCACCAGCGACATTTCCTCGGCGGTGGCGGTCAGCGCGTTACGGATGACCTCGAGGGTCACGGGGTCGATCGCCCGGGTCCCGGCGGTGGTCATGGCGCCGCTCCCGCATCGATGTTCAGGTTGCCCGACGTATCGCGGGTAAGCACCGCGCCCGGCGGGACGACTACCGTGGACCAGGCGTCCTCGACGACGGCGGGGCCCGCTATGGGCGCGCCCGCAGGCAGGGCGGCCCGGTCGTAGCGCGGCGTGGCGACTTCGCCGACGGACGGGAAGATGCAGGGCGCCGTCTTGAAGGGCCGCGCGGTCCCGCCCGTTTCGGGCTCCTGCGCGCGGCCGGCGCCGTCCCCGGGGAGCGAGACCCTCTGCCGGATCGACACCAGTTCCCAGGGCTCGTCGGTCGCGAAACCGTAAAGCTTCTCGTGCAGCCGAAGAAAGGCCCGGCCAAGCTCGCCGGGGTCGTCGAAGGACGGGTTCTCGATCTCGATGGCATAGCTTTGGCCGCTGTAGCTCACGGCGGCCACCTCCTCGACCACGGTGTCCTCCCGGTCGTGGCCCGCCGCCAGGATGGGGGCCTCCAAACCGGCGTGCAGATCGGCGCGTATGTCGGCGAGGCGGGCAACGTCCCAATCCGCCACCGCCATGCGCACGGTCCTCTGCTGCGCGTAGCTCATCTCGGCGCTGACGCAGCCGAGCGCAGAGAACACGCTGGACAGCGCCGGCACCATCACCCGCGAGATCCCGAAGGCGCGCGCGACGTCGACGGCGTGCATCGGACCGGCGCCGCCGAATCCGAGCAGGACGCACTGCCGGCCGTCGATCCCCCGTTCCACGGTGATCCGGCGCAAGGCCCGCACCATGGCGGCATTGGCGACCCGCAGAATTCCCAGCGCCGCCTCGGAAACCGCCATCTCCATGGCCGCGGCGAGCGGCTCGAGCGCGGCCTGCGAAGCCACCGGGTCGAGCCGCAGCCCGTCGCCCAGAACCCGGTTCTTGTCCAGATAGCCGAGCAACAGGTTGGCGTCGGACACCGTGGGCTGCGTGCCGCCGCGCCCGTAGCAGGCCGGGCCGGGATCGGCGCCGGCGCTTTCCGGGCCGACGCAGAGCGCGCCGTGCTCGAGCCGGGCAATGGAACCGCCTCCGGCTCCGATGGACTCGACGGCCACCATGGGCTGGCGCAGGGGGCGCGCGCCCAGGCTCCTGTCGCTGGAGATCTCCACCCGTCCGCCCGAGATCAGGCATACGTCGGTTGTCGTGCCGCCCATGTCGAAGCTGATGGCGTGCTCCAGATCCAGTTCGCCCGCGACCCGGGCGGCGGCGGCGGCGCCCGCGGCCGGGCCGGACATGGCAAGGCCCAGCGGCAGGTCGCGCAGGGCGTCCGGCGAGGCCATGCCGCCGGCCGAATGGAACATGTGCAACCGCGACCCGTCGGGTTTCGCGGCCTCCAGGCTGTCGAGCAGCCCGGTGGCCAGGGGCATCACGCCGGCGCTTAGAACGGACGTCGCCATACGCTCGAACTCGCGGGCTTCCGGGTTGACCCGGTGCGAGAGCGCCACGTAGGGCACCTTGTCCCGGAGCCGCCTTCCCAGCTCCTCCTCGTGGGCCGGGTTGGCATAGGAATGGAGCAGCGAGACCGCCACGGACTCGACGCCACTTTCCGCGACCCGGCGCACGGCCTCCTCGACCGCCTCCGGCTCGAGCGCCCGCAGGACGCGGCCCTCGTGATCCAACCGCTCGGCCACCTCGAAGCAGCGCTCGTCCGGCACCAGCGGCGCGATCTTCGGCGGGAGGTCGAGGCGATAGAGAAAGCGGCGGTTCTGGCGGCCGATGGCGAGCGTGTCCGAGAATCCCTCGGTGGCGATCAGGGCGACGTCGGCGAGATCGTCCTCGACGATGGCATTGGTGACCATGGTCGTGCCGTGGATCAGGTCGGCGACCTCGTCCCAGTCGAGGTCGACGGCCTCGAGCGCGGCGAGCAGGCCGGCCACGCGATCATCCGTGCGCGTCGCCACCTTGGCGGCGCGGGCTTCGCCCGAGGTGACGTCCACGGCGACCACGTCGGTGAAGGTGCCGCCGATGTCGATCCCGACCCGCCAGCCGTTGGTCATCGTTTGGCTTGTTCCGCCGCGAGCGCCGGGACTTCGGCGACGGTCGAACTCCGCAGCCCGCTCGGCAGGCGGTTCGAGAAGTCTTCGGCGGCGGCGCGCAGGGCCGCGATGATCTCGTTCGGCGCATGGCTGTGGAGCCGTTGCGACAGACCGACCATGCCGATGCTGTAGAGGACCCCCGCCCCTTCCAGGTGGACTGGACAGGCGTAGCTCAACACGCCTGGATCCAGCTCTTCGTCGCAGACTGCAAATCCCTGACGGCGCACCTGCTCCAGGTCGGCGCGCACCTCGTCCTCCTCGACACGGGTGCTGTCGGTGAACCTGGCGCGCGGCTGGCTCAGCACTTCCTCGACCAGGCTGTCGTCCTGGAACGCCATGATCACCTTGGCCGAGGCGGCCGCGTGTACCGGCATGACGCGTCCCGGCTGGACATAGGTCTGATTCTCGCTGTCGGGGATCACCATCGCCACCGACTGCACTTCGGTGCCGAGCAGCTTGCCCACGAACGCGGTCTCCTTGAAGCGCGCAGCCAAGTCCCCGAGGATCGGCCGCGCCAGCGCAGACACCATGGTCGGGGCCACCCCCATGTGCAGCAGGCGAAGCAGACGAGGACCCAGCACGTAGATCTTGCGGCCATCGCGCCGCACGATGTAGCCAACGCCACAGAGCGCGTTGATCAACCGGTGCACGGTGCCTCTCGGCAATCCCGTGGCGCGCATGACCTCCATCAGGGAAAGGCCGTCGGGGGATGCGGCGAGAACCTCCAGAACGACGGCATAGCGGCCGAGGATTCCACCCTCTTTGGTCATGTCACGCCTCAGTAATTCCGTTTTTCGAAAGTTTTATCTGTTTTTCGGACATCTATAGCGGGTCTCCCGGCGTCGGGCAAGGCCGCCGCCACCCGGCGTGATTTGACCGGATAGCGCACCGGTTTCGAGAACGATAAATTTTGTCGCAGGCCCCGAAGCTGTAATAACATGATGGCACCGATTGTCGTCCGGTCCCGAGATGGAAAGCCAGCAGCATGATTGATGCGCGCGTTCGCCGATCCCCCCGCATCGACGAGGAGGTTCCGAATATCGGCCGGCGGGCGCGGGCGATCCGCAAGGCCAAGTCCATGACGCTCAAGCAGGTCAGCGAACGGAGCGGCGTCTCGATCGCGACCCTGAGCAAGATCGAGAACGAGCAGTCGGTCGGCTCGTTCAATACCTTGTACAAGGTCGCCCGCGGCCTCGGAGTCATGGTGGAAATCCTGATCTCCCCCGACGAGGAGCGCCCGATCCGCAGCGGCCGGCGGATCGTGAACAAATTGGGCAGCGCAGACGAGCACACGACCGACTATTACGACTACTTCGTGCATGGCCATGCGCTGAATTCCAAGAAAATGGTTCCGCTGGTGATGCGGATCAAAACGGACGAGGTTCCCCCGCTCGAAGACTGGAGCACGCACGAGGGGGAGGAGTTCGTCTTTGTGATAGAAGGTGAAATCGAGTTTCACTGCGAGGAATACGCGCCGATATTCCTGAGTTCCGGCGAAAGCGTTTATTTCGATTCGCTCATGCGGCACGCCTTCGTGAAAAAAAGCGACGACGACGCGGTCCTCGTGTCCGTCTCCTCCGCGGCGCCCGCCTGATCCCGGATTTTCCGATTTCGAGCATCACCGGCAGAAATTTTTTGAAACCTAAAATTCTTTCGATATCATGAAATCGGTGGTATTGCCGGTTCATCGGGGAGGGTGCAGGCAAACGCCGACCCCGCATGCCGACATTCCATGGGCCTCGGGCAGGCCTACAAGATAATCAAGATCATAGGGAGAACTGACATGTTGCAGAAATCGGTCCGATGGATCCAAGCCGCGGCCGGGACATTGACGGCCGTGGGCCTGTTCCTTGGGGTCTCGACCGTGCCCCGGGCTACTCTCGCGGCGGAAGAAATCCTCATCGGCGGCGCGCTCAGCCTGACCGGCGTTCAGGCTCCGCTCGACGAGCCCGGCCTCAGGGGCGCGAAGGTGGCCGTGAAGGCTCTCAACGACGCCGGTGGCCTTCTGGGGAAGAAGGTCAAGTTCATCAACCTCGACGGCAAGAGCGATCCCGTCACCGTCGGGAACGTGGTCGTCGACCTGATCGGACGGGGGGCCAAGCTGATCGTCGCGCCCTGTGATTTCGACTTCGGCGGCCCCGCGAGCCGCGAGGCGCAGAAGTCCGGGATCGTCGGCATTTCGACCTGCGCGTCGGACCCGCTTTACAGTTCCTGGTCGCTCGGCGACAAGCAGTTCACCTTGTCGATGTGGAACACGACCATGGGCGCAACGGCGGCCGAATACGCGTTCAACGAGCGCGGCTGGAAGAACGCCTATGTCGTCACCGACCAGTTCATCGCCTACACCAAGAGCCTCAGCAAGTATTTCATCGCCCACTTCAAGGCGATCGGCGGGAACGTGATCGCCGAAGACACCTACACCCAGGGCGATCAGGACTTCTCGGCCCAGTTGGCGCGCATCCGGGCGCTCAAGACCAAGCCCGACGTTATCTTCATCTCGTCGTATATGCCCGATCTCGGAACCATCATCCGCTCCCTGCGCGAGGTCGGTTTCGATACCCCGATCATGGGCGGCGATTCCTATGACGATCCCGGCCTGTTCGACGCGCTCGGCGAGAAGTTCGGGAACAATATCGATTTCGTCACCCACACCTGGATGGGCCCCGAGGCGAATCCCGACATGCCGAAGTTCCTCGAGAAGTACAAGGAAATGTATGGCACCGCCCCGGACACCGCATTCGTCGCCACGGGCTGGGACACGATCATGCTCATGGCGTCGGCGGTCAAAATCGCCGGCACGACCGACGGCGCGGCAGTGGCGAAGGCGCTCGAGACGAACGAGTTCAATCTTCTGACCGGCAAGCTCTCGTACCGCTCCGCGAAGGAGGGACACGCCCCCGACAAGGCCGCCGCATTGGTGGCGCTGTCGAAGGGCAAGCCCTCGTTCCTCGGTTGGCGGCGGCCGAAGAACCCGCCCGCTCCCTGATATCGGGCCCTGGCCGGCCGGAGGCGCGGCGATGATTCGTCGTTGGCGTCTCCGGTCGGCTATTCTTGCGCGTCCGCGCGGGTGATTTTGTATCCAGGGATCGGCAGCTTGGATGACGGCTTCTTCGTTAAACGCGATTGGCGTGTCGGTCGAATTCGACAGCCTTCGGGCATTGGACAATGTCTCGCTCGCGATTTCAATCGGCGAGATTGTCGGCTTGATCGGGCCGAACGGTTCCGGCAAGACGACCCTCGTCAACGTATTCACCGGGCAAGTCCAGCCGGTCGCCGGCCGGGTCACCTGTGATGGCGAGGACATCACCGGCCTTGCGCCACGCAAGATCGCGCTTCGCGGCGTCGCGCGCTCGTTCCAGATCGTCCGCCTGTTCAACAACCTGACCGTCGCCGAGAACGTCGAGACGGCGGCGCTGACCCATGGGCTGTCGCGCCGCAAGGCCGGGCAACGGGCGCGGGAACTGCTCGGGGAGTTCGGCCTGCAGGATTTCGCCGACGAACTTACCAGCACCCTGAATTATGGCGACAAGCGGCGCGTCGAGGTCGCGCGCGCCCTCGCCGGCGAGCCGCGCTATCTGCTGCTCGACGAGCCCGCCGCCGGGATGAACGAGGTGGAGAGCGAGACCCTGCTCAAGATTCTCGCCAACCTTCCGTCCGATCGCGGGCTCGGCTTGCTGATCATCGACCACGACATGTCGCTGATCATGCGTCTTTGCAACCGCCTTCACGTCCTTGCTTCGGGCGCGACCATCGGCGAGGGCGATGTCGAGACCGTCCGCAATCTTCCCACCGTGATCGAAGCCTATCTCGGATCGGACGCCGGCACGGGAGCAGACCGTGCTACGGGTTGAAAATCTCCAGGTCCGCTACGGCGCCATCGCGGCTGTGAAGGGCGTCGATCTCGAGGTTCGCCGAGGCGAATTGGTGGCGATCCTGGGCGCCAACGGGGCCGGGAAGTCGTCGACCCTTCTCGCCATCGCCGGGGCACTCAAGGCCGCCGTCGGCCGGATCTTCCTGGAGGACGATGACGTCACCTCGCTTACGCCCGAGAGAATCGTCCGCAAGGGGATCGCGATGGTTCCGGAGACGCGGAACGTCTTTCCGGACTTGACGGTGACCGAGAACCTGCGCCTCGGCGCTTTCATCCACCGTCGCGACAAGCGGCGCACTGCCGCCGCCATCGAAGAGGTGATGGATCTGTTCACGGTTCTCGGGGAGCGGGCGGACCAGGCCGCCGGAACCCTCTCCGGCGGCGAGCAGCAGCAGTTGGTGATCGCCCGCGCGCTGGTGTCCGATCCCAAGATCCTTCTTCTCGACGAGCCGTCTCTTGGGCTCGCGCCGACGATCATCGAGCTGATTTTCGGGCTGATCGAAAAGCTGCGGGAGCGGGGCCTGACCATTCTCCTCGTCGAGCAGAACGCGGCGCAGGCGCTCAAATGCGCCGACCGGGTCTACGTCTTTTCGCTCGGCGAGGTGGCGGCGTCGGGATCGGCGTCCGAAATCACGTCGAATACGAACTTGGAAGCGATCTATCTCGGCAAATAGCCGACCTTGGAGATTCGGGGCGAATGTTAGGGACCGTCATCCAGTTTACCATCGATGCGCTGAGCCTCGGCAGCCTTTACGCGCTGATGGCCTTGGGGCTCGTGATCGTCTACGGGATCTTGAAGCTGGTGAACTTCGCCTATGGCGAGCTCATCATGGTCGCGGGCTACACGCTCTTTCTCTTGAACGGCTCGCCGTTTCCCTGGCTGGTCATGGCCGCGATCGCGGTTTTCATGGCGATCCTGACGGGCATGGCGACGGAGCTGGTGGCGTTTCGCCCGGTCCGGGAAAAGTCGGTCACGGCGGTCCTCATCACGTCGTTCGCCTTCAGCACACTCCTGCAAAACGCGGCGCTGCTTTTCATTTCGCCGCGGGCGCGGACCGTTCCATTGCCCGACATCTTCACGCGCACGATCGAGATCGCCGGGGTCGTCGTTCCGCTTCGCAACCTGTTGACGATCGTCTGTGCCATTCTGCTGCTCGCGGTGTTCGCGCTGATCCTGAAGCGGACCGTGTTGGGCATCGCGCTTCGGGCGGCCGCATCGCAGTTCACCATGGCGCGGATGCTGGGGGTACCCGCCAACCTGATCATCAGCGTCGCGTTCGCGATCAGCGGCCTGTTCGCCGGGATCGTCGCGATCTTCTGGCTCGGGCGGATCGGATCGGTGGTCCCGGGCATCGGCCTCGAGCCATTGCTGGTCGCCTTCATCGCCACGGTGATCGGCGGCATGCGCAGCCTGGTCGGCGCCGTCGTCGGCGGGTTTCTCCTGGCCCTGATCAACGTCTCCCTCAACTATCTGCTGCCCCAGAACCTGCTGCAATTCAGGGACGCGTTCACCTTTTCGCTGGTCATCGTGATTCTTCTGCTGCGGCCGCAGGGCCTGGTGCGCGGGCCCGCGACCGGCCAGAGAACGTAAGCAAAGGCGACGAGAAATGTTCCGCTCGAAGATGTTCGTATCATTGGTCCTGCTCGTGCTGCCGGTGCTGGTCGTCGTGGGGTTCGCGGACATCGTCGGCGGGCGCCTGGGCGACCGGATCGCGACGACGTTGTTCATCAACCTGATCCTGGTTCTCGGGTTGCAGGTCTTCATGGGCAATTCCGGCATCCTGTCGTTCGCCCATATCGGCTTCATGGGGATCGGCGCCTATACCTCCGGGGTTCTCTCCATGCCGATGCATATGAAGTCGATGGCGCTGCCCGATCTCTACCCGGTGATCCGGGCCATCGAGATCACGCCCTTCGAGGGCATGATCGTCGGCGGTCTCGTCGCCGCGCTGGTCGCTGCGGCCGTTTCCTACCCCTTGATGCGGCTGTCGGACGCGGCGGCGGTGATCACCTCCTTCGCGCTTCTCGTCGTTCTTCACACGATCATGGTCCATTGGAACGAGGTGACCAACGGGCCGCGAACCCTTTTCGGCGTCCAGGGCGGGACGACCATCTATTCGTCCGCCGCCGTGGCGATCGTCATGATCGTGGTGGCGATGCTGTTCAAGGAGTCGCGCGCCGGCATCCTGTTGCGCGCGGTTCGCGACGACGAGGTCGCGGCGGGCGCGATCGGCGCCGACATCTCGCGTCTGCGCTGGCAGGGCTTCGTCTTGAGCGCGTTCATGGCGGGCATGGCCGGCGCGGTCTGGGCGCATTTCATCACCTCGTTTTCGCCCTCGGCCTTTTATCTGAGGGAGACCTTCGTCATTCTCGGGATGCTCGTGATCGGCGGTGCGGCCACGGTTTCCGGGGCCGTTCTCGGGACCTTCGCGGTGACCGCCGCGTTCGAGGGGCTGCGCGCGCTGGAAAACGCGATCAACATCGCCGAGCTCTTTCCCAAGCCCCTCGTCGGTCTGACCGAGGTGGTTCTCGCCTGCGCCATGATCGGCTTCCTGATCATTCGCCCGGGCGGGCTCATCGGCCATTACGAAATCGCCGCGCTCCCCAGGTTCAGGCGATTTTTTCGCGCCCGGTGACCGGCGGCGAAACCGACCAATCGAACGCTCGAAACATTGAGATGAAAGGGGACCGGCTTTGACTTGGAAAACGAAATATCGCTCCTTCTATTATCACGGCGCGCCCGAGCCCGAGGATATCGTTCTCAAGCAGGATGAAACCGCGCTTCTGGTCATCGACATTCAGAACACCTATGTGGTTCCCCCCAAGGACCCGGCGGAGCGGGAACGGTGGGAGCCGTTCCTCGCGCGCATGAACGCGACGGTCATTCCCAACACGAGGAAGCTGCTCGAATTGTTCCGGGGCCGCGGCGTCGAGGTCGTGTTCGCCCGCATCGCCTGCCTCAAGAAGGACGGGCGCGATCGCTCGCTCAGCCAGAAAAAGCCGGGCTGGAACTATCTCCTCATGCCGAAGGACACCGAGGAATCGCAGTTCGTGCCCGAACTCGCGCCGCGCGACGACGAGATCGTCGTCTGCAAGACCACGGATAGTGCGCTGACGGGCACGAATCTGCGGCTGATCCTCCATAACATGGGGATCAGGAACGTGGTCGTCGCCGGTATCTTCACCGATCAATGCGTCTCCTCGACCGTCCGGAGCCTGGTCGACGAGAGCTTCAACGTGATCGTCATCGAGGACTGCTGCGCGGCGGGCACCGACGAGCTTCACGACAAGGAGCTCGAGATCATCAACATGATCTACTGCCACGTCGTCTCGCTCGACGAGCTGCGGGGTTTCCTGACGGCATAGCGCATGTCTTTTTCAAAATGAACCGGCACCGAAAAACGGCTGAAACGGATACGCGATCTCCCCGTGTCATGGACGGAGCAGCGCCGGGCTCTGGGCTTCGCCTGATCGATCAACCCGCGCACCGCACAAATCGGACGAAAAGTTATGGTGCTCGAAAACCGCCGCCAGAGACGCTCGGCGGAGTTGGCCCGGAAATCCCGAATTCGTCCGTCTCCCGGCCACGGTTGCCGGCAGTGTCCCGGCCAAACGTCCCGCAAACGCGGCGTTTCCGCCGCACCGCTTCATGGAGCCCGGTGTGCTGGAA
>JBHHZJ010000075.1:0-17347 GCA_046758005.1 Kiloniellaceae bacterium | reverse complement strand
AGCCCTTTCGGTAATGGCACCGAATTATCGAAATCACTTTTTCGAACCATTTCGCACGGGTTCCACGGGGCGCAGTTCCATCAGTCTTGGAATCGCCTGGGTTGCCAGCATGAAATACTCCGGATTGTTCTCGATGCCAATGCTTCGCAGACCACAGGCCGTCGCTGCGGCGATCGTCGAGCCTGAGCCCATGAACGGGTCCAAGACTGCGCCGATACCGAGAGGCAAGGCGGCTCGCGTTATCTGCCTCATGAAATGCTGGGGCTTCAGTGAAGGATGCGGAGCAATTTCTCGTTCGACGCCTCGCGCCGGGGACGAGAAAATCAGGTCCTTGAACGGCTCGTCTTGGGACAGCCGTCTAAGACCACCCGTGCCCCATTTTCTCAGGTTGTCTTGGACGCGCCCCTCGCAAGGTTTCCTGAACAGCCCCCATGGCTCCCAGCAAGATCGGGGCATAACGGAGATTTCATCGAATTCGTCGTGTGCGCCTTTGGGCCGGTCCCCCCCTCTCAGCGTCTGAACGATTCGGATGATTTCGCCACGTTTTTCGAAGCCCGCACGAATGAACGGACCATAGACATGGTAGGAAACGAGCGGGTTTGTGGCGATAAATACGTGCGCGCCGGGAACGAGAACTCGTACCAGCGCGTCTGCGAGTCGCTCAAAGAATGCTTCGAGCTCGGTCCTATGTCGATCGGTTAGAACCGTGAATCGCGGCAGCGGGCTTCGCTTGCAACCGTCGAAGGTCGGTGGGATGCGCCAGACACCACCGCGCCCGTTCCTTCGTTTTTCGAGTTGGGCCGGAGAGTATTCAACGAGCCCGTACGGCGGGTCCGTCACCACCGCGTGAATCGAATTCGGCTTTGCCCCGGCCAACCACGCAAAGGCATCCGCCAATTCTATCTCATACGACGCGGTTTCAGCGACGTGCGGCGCCGCTTGAAGCCAAGCGGTTGAACCACCACAAATTTTCCTGCTTGTGCTGCTGGACAGGTCAGCCATCGGGTTTGAACGGCCACGAACCGGCTACGAATCGGATCCTAGGGTCTCATCTAGGCCGAGGTTAGTATACCAGAACATAACAAGAACAACAGGAGATTCTTCCGTATGGGCGTCACGGCCGCCAACCGCTGTCAGGGTCGGCGCCCAAACTTGTCGTGGGCGCCCAGTGCCCTTGGCTTGCGCGCGACCGACTTGCGCCCTCCCGGCTTGCGCGGGCGCGCTTTGGCCTTGGCGGAGCCGGCCTTGCGCTCGGCGGGCTGGCCTATGCCGAGCTGCTCGCGCAAGACCTTGGCCGGCGCCTCCGCGACCTCGCCCGGGCGCAGGCGGCCGAGCTGGAACGGGCCGTAGGCGACGCGGATCAGTCGGCTCACGCTCAGGCCCAGGTGCTCCATGACCCGGCGCACCTCCCGGTTCCTGCCTTCCCTGAGGGCGACGCTCAGCCAGGCGTTGGCGCCGGTCCGGCGTTCGAGCGCGGCATGGATGGGTCCGTACTCGACCCCGCCCACGCGCACACCGCGCGCCAGCGCCGCGAGCCGCGCCGGCTCGACCTTGCCGTGCACGCGCACGCGGTAGCGCCGGGTCCAGCCGGTGGCCGGCAGCTCGAGCCGGCGTTTGAGCGCGCCGTCGTTGGTGAGCAGCAGCAGGCCCTCGGAGTTGAGGTCCAGGCGGCCGACCGTCACGACCCGCGGCAGCTCCGGCGGCAGGCGGTCGAACACGGTGGGCCGGCCCTGCGGGTCGCGCGCGGTGGTGATGATCCCCCTGGGCTTGTGGTAGCGCCACAGCCGCACCGGCCCGGGCGCCGGCAGGGGCTTGCCGTCGACGGTGACGGTGGCGCCGGGCGCCACGACAACGGCGGGGGACTCGAGCACGACGCCGTCGACGCTGACCCGCCGCGCGGCGATCAGGCGTTCGGCCTCGCGCCGCGAGCAAAGGCCGGCGCGGGCGATCGCCTTGGCGACCCGCTCGCCCTTCTGCGCCGCGCTCATGGCCGCCCGTCGGCGGCGGCCACCAGGGCGGCGAAGATCGCCTCGTCGCCCGGGCTCACGCCGTACTCGGGATGCCACTGCACGCCAAGGCAGTAGCGGTGGGCGGTGGCCTCGATGCCCTCGATGACCCCGTCCGGGGCGCGCGCGTTGACGATCACGCCGGGACCGACCTCCTTGGCGGCCTGATGGTGCGCGCTGTTCACGTCGAACTCGTCCGCGCCGCAGATGCGGTGCAGCAGGGAGCCGGGCGTCAGTCGGACGCGGTGCCCCGGCTCGTCGCGCGGGTTGGGTTGTTCGTGCGCGAGCGCGCCATCGACCTCGTCGGGAATGTGCTGAATCAGCGTCCCGCCCAAGGCGACGTTGAGGAGCTGCTGCCCGCCGCAAATGCCGAGCACCGGCAGGTCGCGCGCGAGCGCCGCCTCGGTGAGCGCCCACTCGAACGCGGTGCGCCGGTCCTTGGTCCTGACGGTATCGTGGCGCGACTCGGCGCCGAAGTAGGCCGGGTCCACGTCGAAATGGCCGCCGGTGACGACCAGCCCGTCAAGCGCGTCCAGATAGGCACCGGCCTGGTCGGGCTCGTGCGGCAGCAGGACCGGGAGGCCGCCGGCCCGCAAAACCGCCGCGCAGTAGTTCTCGCGAACCGCGTACCAGGGTCGGTTGGAGTATCCGCCCGGGGCTTCCGAATCCAGGGTCAGCCCGATGACCGGCCGGTGCGCCATGGGCCCGACTTATAGGCGCGGCGCGGTCCGCTGGCAACGCCGGGCGGCGGCCTGTCCCGGGTTGGTCATCGGCGCGCGGCTCAGGCCCGGGCGGGTTCGAGGTCCTCGACGGCGAAGCCGAGCTGGGCCAGGCCCTCTTCGAGGTAATCGCCGAGCAGCGGCGTCCCGAGCAGGTACTCCGCGGTCGACGCCGTGCGGCGCTCGCGCGCCGTGCGCACCGCCTCGGCCCATTCCTCGGCGGTGAAGTCGCCGCGGCCGAGCCAGGCGAGCGCAACCAGCTCGGCCTGCTGGTCCTCGTTGAGTACGGCGATCGTGTCGTCGATCTCCTGGGCGACCGGGTCGCCGTCGACGTAGCGCATGGTCCGGTGGCGGACGGCCTCGGCGCGTCCGGCGTCGGGGTCGATCCCGCCGGGTTCGTCCTTGTCGTCGAACGCGCGCGCCTTGAGGATCAGGAAATAGACGATTTCCGGGTCGATCTCCAGCATCTCGCGGGCCTCCCGCCGCGCCACACGGAAGCATTTAATAATAGTTTAGCCCGGCCGCCGCGCAGCGGTATTGATCTACGACAAATGCGGGCGGCGCCGCGGTGTCGCCGTCACGCTCACGGGCGCCCCAGCTCCTCGTCCGCGCAGGAATAGCCGAGCTGGGAGAGGCCCTCTTCCAGGTAGTCGGCGAGCAACGGCATGCCGAGCAGATACTTGGCCGTGGAGCCGGTGCGCCGTTCCTGTGCTTCGGCCACGGCCTCGTTCCATTCCTCGGCGGTGTAATCCTCGCGCCCGACCCAGGCGAGCGCGACGAGGTCGGCCTGTTCGTCCTCGTTGAGCGAGTCGATCAGGTTCTCCAGCTCCTCGAAGACCGGGTCGTCGGGGTAATCCGCAAGCACCCCGCGCTCGCCTTCGTCGGCCGGGTTCGACCCCGGGTCCGCTTCGACGACGTCCTCCTTGGCGTCGAACTCGCGCGCCTTGACGATGATGAAACACACCGTCTCCGGGTTGATCTGCAGCATGGTCCGAACGTCCTTGCCTTGCTGTCTCGCATATGGTGGTGGCCTCTCACATAACATGGGCGCCAAGGGCCGCATTTGACATGGAGCAAGGCCGCGCGCCTTCAATCGGGCTTGAGGCAGGGCCGGCGCGGCTTGACCGCCGCGGCGCCCGGCGGCAGGGTGCGGCCATGCCGAGCGGCCGGACTTCGCCCATGGAGCTGGCGCTGCACGAGGCGCGCGCCGCCGCCGATCTCGGCGAGGTCCCGGTCGGCGCTGTGCTGGTCGACGGGAGGAGCGGCGAGCTCCTGGCCCGCGCCCACAACCGGGTCGAGGCGCAGAGCGATCCCACAGCCCACGCCGAGCTGCTGGCGATCCAGGCGGCGGCCCGGCGCCTCGGCGCCAAGCGGCTGGAAGGCGCCGACCTCTACGTCACGCTGGAGCCCTGCCCCATGTGCGCGACGGCGATCTCGTTCGCCCGGCTGCGCCGGCTCTACTTCGGCGCCTACGACGCCAAGGGCGGCGGGGTCGACCACGGGCCCCGCATCTACCGGCAGCCGACCTGCCACCACCGGCCCGAGGTGATCGGCGGCCTCGAGGAGACTCGCTGCGCCGCGCTGCTCAAGGCCTTCTTCCAGGCCCGGCGCTAACGATCTCGAAAGGTTTCCCAGGACCGGCCCGCGATCGCGAGGGCGTGCGCGCGCCGCATGATCGTCGGCGAAATTTTTTCCCTCGGCGGTGCGGCAAGGGTTTCCCCACGCGACCAGATATTGTAGAGTCCAATCGCATCGTGGGTACATGTTGTGTGTCTGCGAACGCCGGACGACAATTCAGGCAATCCGTGGCGCGTTAAGCCCGATCCTTAGCCGGGGGCGGCAAGCGGTACAATGAAGGTGGTGGTGATTGCTTCCCGCAAGGGAGGTTCGGGTAAGACGACCTTGGCCGGGCATTTGGCGGTGCAGGCCGAGCGCACCGGCGGCGGGCCGGTCGCCCTGGTCGATGCGGATCCGCAAGGCAGTCTGGCCGACTGGTGGAACAGGCGCGAGGCGCCGACACCGGTCTTCGTGCAGACCGCGATTCCGGAACTTTCCGGGGACGTCGAGCGGCTGCGCGGCATGGGAATCGGGCTTCTGATCGTGGACACGCCGCCGGCGCTCAACGCCACGATCGGGGACGTGATCCGGATCTCGGACCTGGTGGTGATCCCGAGTCGCCCGAGTCCTCACGACCTGAGGTCGATCGGGGCCACGGTCGAGCTGGTCGAGCACCTGGGCAAGCCGCTGATCTTCGTGCTGAACGGCGCGGCGCCGCGGGCGCGCATCACGGCCGAGGCGGTCGCCATCCTGTCGCAGCACGGCATGCTCGCCCCGGTCGTCGTGCACCAGCGGGTCGACTTCGCCGCCAGCATGATCGACGGGCGCACGGTGATGGAGCTGCCCGGCGTGTCGCGCTCGGCCGACGAGATCGGCGAGCTTTGGACCTACCTGAGCGGCCGCATCGAGGGCCGCCTGCGGCCCGCGGCCTTGCCGGCGCTGCCGGCGGCGTCCAGTTCGGGCAAGGTCTTCGCGGCGGCCGGCGTGCAACGGCGGGATCTGTCATGACCCTGCACGAAGTCTCCCCGGCGCGGGCGCTGCTCGCGCGCAAGGGCTGCGCCGTGCCGGCCGGCAAGCGCAGGCCCCCGATCGAGCGTTCCGAGCCCGAGCTCGCCGGGGGTGCGGGCGACGACGCGGGCGACGAGCCGGTCCAGCTCGCCTTCATATCGGACGGCGAAGCGAAGGACGCGGCGATACGGGAGGCGGAGCCGGTCGCGGCCGCGAGCCTGCTGCCGTTCAACCTGTTCCGCAAGACGCTCCGCGCCACCGATTCCTTGGATCTGCCCGAGGCCGAACCGGCAACGAGCATCGAGCCGCCGTCCGATACGCCGGCCGATGCCCCGGCCGCCCCGCATGCCTCGGCGGCTGCGATGCCGTCGCCCACCCCCGGCTGGCGGGTCGGGATCGACTCCATGCCCAGGGAGCCGCGCGCCAACCGTTGGCTCTGGCCGGCGGCGGTGCTGGTCGGTTGCGCCGCGGTCGCCGCAATCGCTTGGGTGTCCTTCCAGGCGCAGGGGCCGGACCCCGGCGGTCGCGCGGCGCAGGTCGCCGGCGCCGGAACCGGCCTCGCCGCGCGCGAGGCCCCGGCGCAGGCCGCCGTCGAAGGCCCGCTGGGTGCCGCCGCGCCGGACGCGGGCGCGGAACCGGAAGTCCCGGGGGAGGTTCCCGCAGCGGTCGCGGCCGAGACGGCGCCGGCGCCGGAGGCTGCCGAACCCGTCGAACCCGCCGGGGCGCCGCCGGCCGCCGAACCCGCGCCCGCCGCGGAGCCGGTGCCGGAGCGGCTCGGCAAGGTCCCGGAGCCGGCCGCCGCGGCCGCGGCGCCAGCCGAAACGGAGCCGAGCGGGACGGAACCCTCGGTCGACGTGGTGCGGATCGACCCCGACGGGGCCGCCGTGATCGCCGGACGGGCGGCGCCGGGCAGCGAGCTGATCGTGCTCCACAACGGTACGCCGATCGGCACCGCGATTGCCGACGCCTTCGGGGAATGGGTGTTCATCCCGGACGCGCCCTTGCCGCCGGGCGCGCACGAGTTCGGGCTCGTGGTCAAGGCGGTGCGGGGCCGCGTCACCGTGCCGGCGCCGAAGAAGGCGATCGAGGATCCCGGCGCGGAGGAGACCGGGGCCGACCAAACCGGCGCGGAGGAGACCGGGACCGGCCAAACCGGCGCGGCCGATACCGAGCCGGCCGATACCGAGCCGGGCGCCGGGCGGACCGGCTGGTCGGCGCCGGTGCCGGCGCGCAAGCCGAACGTGACGCCCGCCCGGCCGCCCTCGGGCGGTGCGCGCGCGACCACGGGTCCGGGCGAGGCCGACTTCGTCGTTCAGCTCGCCTCGGTCAAGACGCACGCCGGGGCCGCGCGCGAGTGGCGCAAGCTGAAGCGCCGGTTCCCGGGGATCCTGGCCGGGATGAAGCTCAAGCTTTACAAAACCAAGCTTGCCGGCCGGGGCACGGTGATCCGCGTGCGCACCGGCCCCTTCACCGAACGCCGCGAAGCCGCGAATTTTTGCGCCTTGTTTCGGGCCGAACGCCAGGAGTGCCTGGTGGTCCGCACCGCCACCCGCGGCTGATATCGGCGCTATCAGGCCGGCGCCGCCTGGGTGAGGCCGATCGTTTCCAGCAGCGCCAGGATCTCGCGGCGCGCCGAGTCGTGGCTCGGGTTCGGGGCGAGTTCCGGGTCGTCGTCGGGCAGGTCGAGCAGGGTCAGCCCCTTGAGAAACAGCTCGCGGAACACGACCCGCTCGCCGAACCCGGGCGCCAGGCGGAAGCCGATGCGCCGGGCGAGCTGATCCATGAGCCCGGCGATCTCCCGCTTGTTGCGCGCCTCGATATGGGTCAGGCGGTTGCGCATCACGACCCAGTCGATCGGCGGCCGGCCGTGGAGGACGCGCCGGTTGTTCTGTTCCCAGACCATCTGGCTGTAGGCGCTGGGGGCCAGGACCTCGCGCTGCTCGCGGTCGATGCGCGCCAGCATGTCGATGTCCAGGAAACTGTCGTTGAGCGGCGTGATCAGCGTGTCCGCGTTCTCGTGCGCCAGCCGGGAGATATAGACGTCGCTGCCGGGGGTGTCCACGACGATGAAATGACAATTGGCCAGTTCGGCGCACGCCTGGCGCAGGCGGCGCTGCTCCTCGACCTCCGCCTCCTTCGACGTCGGGGCGCTCGAGCGCTCGACCTGGCGGTGCTCCGGCATGGGCAGCGCCAGCCCGCACTGCTCGGCGTATTTCCGTCGGTTGGCAAGGTAGCGGCTGAGCGTGCACTGGCGCGCGTCGAGGTCGATGCTGCCCACGGTGAACCCGGACCTGATCAGCGCGACGATCAGGTGCATGGCCGTCGTCGACTTTCCGGTGCCGCCCTTTTCGTTGCCGACGACGATGACGTAGGGACGCGCCCCTGCGGGCGGGTCTGGGATCAGTGGGCCATCCATCGGGTTATGTTTGCAACAGCCCGCCCACGCCGCGTCGCCTTGCCTTGCGCGCGCATGGTCGCGCTCCGATCTAGGCGAAAGCCGGGCCCTCGTCTAGAACAAAATCTTCCATTCCTCCTCGGCCTCGTGGCCGGCCTCATCCCGCCCGGCCTGGTGCGCCTCGCGCCAGTTCGCCGGCGCGCGGACGTCCTCGGGCGCCGGCCCGGGGGCGGCGGGCGCGCCCGCCGCCGCTTGCGCCGGCCGGAGGTCCGGGCGCAGGGCCTTGAGCGCCGCCAGGCGCCGCGCCAGGCATTCGGTGGCGGCCCAGACCAGCACGTGGGCGCCTTTGCCGGTCTTGTGCACGGCCACCCATTTGCCCCGTTTCGGCGAATACGCGGCGAGCACGATGTTCTCCCCGGGCACGGCGGCGTCGAGCGAGCTCGTGTAGGACGGCAGGTCCTCGTCGAGCAGCTCGGACACCACGTCCCAGGGATAGCCCTCCTCGACCAGCAGCTGGATCATCTTGCCCGCATCGCTCGAGGTCTCGCCGAGGACGAACGAGACGATGATGTCGAGTTCCCGGCTGCCGCGCGCGGCGCTCTGCAGCGAGGCGGCCAGCTTCTCGAAGACCCTGATCTTGGTGCTCTGGTGTACCATGGCGCTCCCCGCGCAGCCCGCCGCGGCGTCTTGATGCGCGCCCTCGGCGGCCCCTGACCCATCCCTGGCGGGCCGCGATTGGCTGCGGCCTCGTTATCCCCGGCCCGGAGCCGCGGCTCCGGAAAGCGCCCATGGTACCCGATCCAGGGCGGGCCCGAAACCGGCTCAGGCGGCCCCGGTGCCGTCCGCTGCGCCCCCGCCCGCTCAGCCCGCGCGGCCGAGCGCGCGCCAGCCGATGTCGCGCCGGCAGAAGCCCTCGGGCCAGTCGATCAGGTCGACCGCGGCGTAGGCCCGCGCCCGCGCCTCGGCGATGGTCGGCGCCGTGGCCGTGACGTTGAGCACCCGCCCGCCGCTGGCGAGCACGGTCCCGCCCGGCCCCGCCTTGGTCCCGGCGTGGAACACGATCGCGGAATCGAGGGCGGCCGCCTTCTCCAGGCCCCGAATCTCGGTGTCCTTGCGGTAGGCGCCGGGGTAGCCCTTGGCGGCCATGACCACCGTGAGCGCCGCCTCGTCGTACCAGCGCAGATCCATGCTGCCGAGCACGCCGTCGGTCGTGGCGAGCAGGGCCGGCAGCAGGTCGGACATCAGGCGCACGCACAGCACCTGGCATTCGGGATCGCCGAACCGGACGTTGTATTCGAGCAGCTTCGGCCCGTCCTCGACGATCATCAGGCCGGCGTAGAGCACGCCCTTGTAGGGCTGCCCCTCGGCCTTCATGGCGCGCACGGTGGGCCGCACGATCTCGTCCATCACCCGGGCCTCCATCGCCGGCGTCATGATCGGCGCGGGAGAGTAGGCCCCCATGCCGCCGGTGTTGGGCCCGGTTTCGCCGTCGCCGGCGCGCTTGTGGTCCTGGGCCGAGACCAGCGGCAGGACGTTTTCGCCGTCGACCAGGGCGAAAAAGCTGACCTCCTCGCCCTCCAGGTACTCCTCGATGACGAGCGCCGCACCGGCCTCGCCGTAGGCGCGCTCGACCATGATCGCGTCGATCGCCGCCTCGGCCTCGGCCAGCGTCATGGCCACCGTGACGCCCTTGCCCGCGGCCAGGCCGTCGGCCTTGACCACGATCGGCGCCCCGGCCTCGCGCACGAAGCTCTTGGCCGAGCCGGGATCCCGGAAGCGGCCGAATTCGGCCGTCGGAACGTGGTACTTGGCGCACAGGTCCTTGACGAAACCCTTGGACCCTTCCAGGGCGGCCGCCGCGCGCGTCGGCCCGAAGGCCTTGATACGCTCCTCGGCCAGGCGGTCGACCAAGCCGGCGACCAGCGGCGCCTCGGGGCCGACCACCACGTAGTCGATGGCGTTGTCCTTGGCGAAAGCCACCACGCCGCCGACATCCTCGGCGGCGACCGGCACGCATTCGGCCTCCGCGGCGATCCCGGCGTTGCCGGGCGCGCAAAACAAGCTGTCGCACAGCGGCGAAGCGGCGATCTTCCAGCACAGCGCGTGCTCGCGCCCGCCGCCGCCGACCACGAGGATCCTCATCGTCCGCCGTCTCTATGGCCCTTGATCGGCCCTCTGGTTCCCGGCCCGCGGGTCTTGTAGCATAGCCGCTGGCGACCATGAGCGACTTTTCACGCGACCCGGGCGAAGCCGCGCCGTGCGCCCCCAACCTGCCCGTCTTTACCGTCTCCGAGCTCTCGCAGGCGATCAAGCGGACCGTCGAGGGCAGTTTCGAGTGGGTGCGCGTGCGCGGCGAGATTTCGGGCTTCAAGCGGGCCGCCTCCGGCCATCTCTACATGTCGCTCAAGGACGCGGACGCGGTGCTGGACGCGGTGTGCTGGCGCGGCACCGCGGCGCGCCTGGCGACCGCGCCGGAGGACGGCCTGGAGGTGATCGCCAGCGGCCGGATCACGACCTATCCCGGGCGCTCCAAGTACCAGCTCGTCATCGAGCAGCTCGAGCTGGCCGGCGAGGGAGCGCTGCTCAAGCTCCTGGAGGAGCGCAAGCGCAAGCTCGGCGCCGAGGGCCTGTTCGAGGACGCGCGCAAGCGTCCGTTGCCGTACCTGCCCGAGGTCATCGGCGTGGTCACCTCGCCGACCGGAGCGGTGATCCGCGACATCCTGCACCGCCTCGCCGACCGGTTCCCGCGCCGGGTACTGGTCTGGCCGGTGCTGGTCCAGGGCGAGGGCGCGGCTGAGCAGGTCGCCGCGGCGATCCGCGGCTTCAACCGCCTGCCCGCGGAAGGACCGGTGCCGCGCCCCGACGTGCTCATCGTCGCGCGCGGCGGCGGCAGCCTGGAGGACCTGTGGGTCTTCAACGAGGAGGTCGTCGTGCGCGCCGCCGCGGACTCGGAGATTCCGCTCGTTTCCGCCGTGGGGCACGAGACCGACGTGACCCTGATCGACTTCGCCGCCGACCGGCGCGCGCCGACGCCGAGCGCGGCGGCCGAGATGGCGGTGCCGGTGCGCGCCGACCTCGTCGTGCAGGTGCTCGAGACGGAGCGGCGCCTGCGCGCCGCCTGGCAGCGCCGGCTCGAGGAGCGGCGCACCCTGGTCGAAGGCCTGGGTCGCGGCCTGCCCGATCCCGTGCGCCTGCTCGGGGAGAAGAGCCAGCGCCTGGACGACCGGGCCGAGCGCTTCCACAACGCGATGGCGCGCGTCCTCGCGCAGCGCGCCGAGCGGGTGCGCGACCTGGGCGCGCGCCTGCCGCATCCGCGCCGGCAGCTGGCGCTCGCCCGGGAGCGGCTGGAAACGCCGGGGTTGCGGCTGGCCGCGCTCCTGCAGCGGCCGCGCATCCTGCTTGACAAGTCGCAGGCGCTCAAGGCGCTCGACCGCGTGTTGGAAAGCGCCTCCTACCACGTCGCGCTCAAGCGCGGCTTCGCGGTCGTGCGCGGCCCCCAGGGTCTCCTCACGCGCGCCGCGCAGGTCACCGCCGGGCTGGCGCTCGACATCGAGTTCGGCGACGGCCACGCCGCCGCCGTGGGCGCCGGCGGCCCGCCGCCCGCGCGGCGCGCGCGCGGCAAGACCGCGCGCGGCGACGCCCAGGGCTCGCTGCTGTAAGCCCGTGCTTAACGGATCGCGGCGCAGGATCGGGCCATGAGGCTGGTTCGCGCGATCGCGGTCGTGGTCCTGGCGTCGGCGCCGCTCGCGGCGGCCTGGGCCGGGGCCGTGCGGCTCGACGGCGATTTCATCCAAGGCGGCCTGGTGTTCGGAGCCACCGACCCGGGCGCGCGCGTGAGGCTCGACGGACGGCCCGTGCGCGTCTCGCCGGCCGGGCGCTTCATCTTCGGCTTCGGCCGCGACGCGCCGGAAAAGGCCGTGCTCGAGGTGACCCTGCCGGACGGCGCGGTCGAGCGGCGCGCGCTCAAGGTGGACAAGCGCACCTATCGGGTGCAGCGGATCGACGGCCTGCCGCCCAAGATGGTCACCCCGCCGGAGGCCGTGCTCGCCCGCATCCGCGCGGAAGCGGCGCTCATCTCCGCGGCGCGCGCGCTCGACCGGCCCCAGCCACTGTTCGAAAGCGGCTTCGTCTGGCCCGCGCTCGGCCCCGTGACCGGGGTCTTCGGCAGCCAGCGAATCCTCAACGGCGAGCCGCGCCGCCCCCACTACGGGCTCGACATCGCCGCGCCCGAGGGCACGCCGGTCAAGGCGCCGGCCGACGCCGTGGTCGGGCTCGCCGAACCGGACCTGTACTTCACCGGCGGGACGGTGCTGCTGGACCACGGCCACGGGCTGACCTCGGTGTACTCGCACCTGAAGGAGGTGTGGGTCGCCAAGGGCCAGGTCCTGCGCCAGGGCGACGCGATCGGGACCGTGGGCGCGACCGGCCGGGCGACCGGGGCGCACCTCGACTGGCGCGTCAACTGGTTCGACCAGCGCCTCGATCCGGCGCTGCTCGTGCCGCCGATGCCCGAGGCCGGGAAGGAATGAGCCCGACGCCCACGTCGGATTTTGCTTGAGCAGGCCCCCGCGTTTTTCGTATCAGGCGCGAGGGCCGTCGCGGCGCCGAGCCGCGGCGCAACCGGAAGAACGCCATGAAGCCTTCGCGCCCCGTCCTGGGATTTGTCTGCATGCTCGCCGGCGTGGCGGCGGGCGCCGCGCCCGGCGCGGCGGCCGAGGCCTACATGATCCAGCTCGCCTCGCTCAATTCGGAGCAGCGGGCGCACCGCGAGTGGACGCGGCTGCAGAAGGCGTACGCCGCGCTGCTCGGCGACATGGCGCTGACCGTGCAGCGGGTCGATCTCGGCGGGCGCGGCACGTTCTACCGCATGCGCACCGGCCCGTTCCCCAACCGGGCCACGGCCGAGGACATGTGCTGGCAGCTCCGCGCGGTGAAGCTGGACTGCCTCGTCGTCACGCGCTGAAGGCCGGGTATAGCGGTTCCGCATAGACGGAAAATGCTATCGGCGCGCTTCGGCAGGGACGGGCGAGTCCGCGCGTAATCGTCCGTAGGCGGCCTCCGGCCAGCGGCGGTGCAGCCACAGCCACTCCTCGGGACGCGCCCGGATCCAGTCTTCGAGGATGCGGTTGAGCTCGCGCATGGCCCGCGCGACGTCGGCCTGTCGGTCCCCGGAATCCGGCAGCTCGAGCGGGGCGTGCGAAGTCACCCGGAAGCGCGCCGGCCCGGTGCGCTCGATGCGCACCGGGACGAGCGGGCAGCGGAAGCGCAGGGCCAGCTGCGCCGGGGCCGTCGGGGTCATCGCCTCCACGCCGAAAAGGGGGACGGGGATGCCCTCGTTGAGCTTCTGGTCGAAGAGCAGGCCGAGGACGCGCCCCGCGCCCAGGACCGCGATCGCCTCCTTCGCGCCGGACTTGCCTTTGGGCGTGCGCCCGCCGCCGGCCACGCGGCGCAGCCGGTCGAGCATCGAGCGCACGAACGGGTTGTTCGGCTCGCGCACGATGATCGTCATGTCCAGGCCGTACTGGGCCGCGGCGACCGGCATGATCTCCCAGTTGGCGAGGTGGGCCGA
The DNA here is from genome assembly GCA_046758005.1 of Kiloniellaceae bacterium. Classification (GTDB taxonomy): domain Bacteria; phylum Pseudomonadota; class Alphaproteobacteria; order Kiloniellales; family J153; genus JBHHZJ01. The sequence goes on along the minus strand of JBHHZJ010000075.1, from coordinate 4,093 downwards.
GGCGAGGATCCCCGGCTTCTTCTGATCGCGCAGCGCGCGCACCGGCTCCATGTCGACCCAGACGACGCGCCCGCTGTCGGGCGCGGTGATGCGCCGCAAATGCGGGTACTCGGCCAAGACGCGGCCGAGGTTGTCCCACATGCCGCGGATGATCCGGGCGACGTGGGCCTCCGGCGTGTCCGGCAGGGCCAGGCGCAGGTTCCGCTCCGCCCGCCGCGTGACGCGCAGGCGCGGCCCGACGGTGCGGCCCACGAAGCCGCCCAGGTTCGACGCCGACTCCGGCGGCAACAGGCGCACGATCCCCACCGCGAGGATCAGCCCCAGGGCCTCCAGCGCGAACCTGAGCCGCCTCATCGCCGCGTCCGCGGCCCACGCGGCCGCCCGGTCATGCCGGCCACAGGCGCTTCAGCAGCGCCTCGAGGGCCGCAGGCTGCTGCCACTCGACGGTCACGGCCAGCACCTCGACCCGGTTGCGCAGTTCGGGCGGCAGGCGCACCGCGTCCTTCTCGGTCGTCACCGCGACCGCGCCGCGCGCCTCGGCGCGCGCCAGCGCGTCCTCCACCTCCGCCCGGCGGTACCGATGGTGGTCGGGGAACGCGCGCGACTCGACCACGTGCGCGCCCAGCGAGCCCAGCATGGCGAAGAACTTCTCCGGCCGGCCGATCCCGGCGAAGGCGAGGACCTTGCGGCCCTTCAGGCGCGCGCCGTCCGGCCGGGGCGCGAGCCGCGCGTGCAGGACCGGCAGGCGTCCGGCCAAGCCTTGGCCGAGGCCGCGCGCGTCTGGGCCGAGGACGACCACGGCGTCGGCGCGCGCGAGGCCCGCCGCGACGCGCTCGCGCAAGGGCCCGGCCGGCATGACCCGGGCGTTGCCGAAACCGTAGGCGCCGTCCACGACGAGCAGCGACAGGTCCTTGGCCAGATGCGGGTTCTGGAAGCCGTCGTCCATCACGATGGCCCCGGCCCCCGCGGCCACCGCGGCCGGGGCCCCCGCCCCCGGGTCGCGCGCGACCCACGCCGGCGCGCGCTTCGCGAGCAGGAGGGCCTCGTCGCCGACGTGGGCCGCGTCGTGGCGCTCCGGGTCGACCCGCAGGGGCCCGGACGCGCGCCCGCCGTAGCCCCGGCTCAGGCAATGGGCCCCGCGCGCGGCGAGCGCCTCGAGCAGCGCCAGGGCGAGCGGGGTCTTGCCGGCGCCGCCGGCCACGAGGTTGCCGACGCAGACCACCGGGACCGGCACCTCGACCGGGTGCGCCAGCGCCCGGCGCAGCCGCCCGGCCAGCTCGTAGCCGGAGCCGAGCGGCGCCAGCAGCGCCGGCAGGGCGCCGCCCTCGGCCCAGAAGTCAGGCGCGCGCATGCTCGGGCCGCTCCGCGGGGGCGCCGAGCGCCGCCGGCTCGATCAGCGGCTGCCCGAAATGGCGGTCCGCCTCGGCGGTGAGCGCGTTGAGGCGCTCCTCGAGCAGGCTGCGCAGGCGCTCCAGGTCCGCCTCGTCCGCTTCGCGCGGGACCTCGATCGGCTCGCCCCAGAAGATCACGCCCCGGGAAAACGGCAGGGCCAGGCAGAAGCGGTCCCAGCTTCGCAGGACGCGGCGCCGACTGACCGCGCCGGAGACCGGCAGGATCGGCGCGCCGGATAGCTGCGCCGCCTTGATCGCGCCGGGCTTGGCGCGCATGCGCGGCCCGCGCGGCCCGTCCGGCGTGATGCCGACGCTCCGTCCCTCGGCGAGCAGGCGCTGGATGGAGCGCAGGGCGACCAGGCCCCCGCGCTTGCTCGATGCGGTGACGGTGTGCACGCCGAGGTGGGCGACGGCGCGCGAAATCAGCACGCCGTCCCGGTGCTCGGAGATCAGCATATGGATCGTCGCGCCGCGCGGCAGGGCGGCGCGCATGATGACCAGCCGTCCGTGCCAGAAGCAGGCGATGAACGGCCGATCCTTGGCCTGCAGATCCTGAATCGCCGGCGGCCGCACGACCGTCCACTGAGTGGTCATGTAAACCACGCGCAGATAGGCCGACACCAGCCGGGTCAACGGCGCCTGGACGGCTTCGGACTTGAGCGCGCGCTTGGCCAGGTTCATGGTCCGGGTCGAAGGTGGCCGAGTCTCGCGCCTGGATGCACCGGGCGAGGCCCGCTCAACCGCGGGCCCCGGCGCGCACCCCCCGGCGCGGCGCCGGCCGGGCGCGGTCTTCCTCCTCGGCGAACTGCAGGGCATAGAGCCGGGCGTAGGCGCCGCCGCGCGCCAGCAGCTCCGCGTGCCGGCCGGACTCCACGATCCGGCCGCTTTCCATCACGAAGATGACCTCGGCGTCGACCACGGTCGACAGGCGGTGCGCGATGACCAGGGTCGTGCGCCCCGCCATCAGCTCCCCGAGCGCGCTTTGCACTTGGCGCTCCGACTCGCTGTCGAGCGAGGAGGTCGCCTCGTCCAGCAACAGGATCGGCGCGTTCTTGAGCATGGCGCGGGCGATGGCGATGCGCTGGCGCTGGCCGCCGGACAGCCGGGTGCCGCGCGGGCCGACGGGGGTGTCGTAGCCCTGCGGCAGCTCGGCGATGAACGCGCCGGCGCCGGCGGCGGCGGCGGCGGCCGCGATCTCCCGCTCGCTCGCGCCCGGGCGGCCGTAAGCGATGTTGGCCCGCACCGTGTCATCGAACAGCAGGATCTCCTGGCTGACCAGGGCGACGTGCCGGCGCAGTGAGTCCAGCGTGACCGTGCGGACGTCCTGGCCGTCCACGGTGACCGCGCCCGAGTCGATGTCGTAAAAGCGCGGGATCAGGTTCATGACCGTCGACTTCCCGGCGCCGGAGGGGCCGACCAGGGCGACGGTCTTGCCGGCCGGCACCTCGAAGGAGACGTCGTGCAACGCCGGCGTCTGGCTGTCGTACGAAAAACGCACCCGCTCGAAGCCGATGGCGCCGCCGCGCACCTGGAGCGCCTTGGCGTGCGGCCGGTCGCGAATCTGCGGCGCCATGTCCAGGAGCGCGAAGACGCGGCTCGCGGCGGCCAGCCCCTCCTGCAGGCTGGCGTTCAGGTTGGCCAGGCGCTTGATCGGCTCGTAGGCGAGCAGCAGCGCGGTGATGAAGGCGAAGAAGGAGCCGGCCGCCTTGCCCTGCGCGATGACCTGATGGCCGCCGTACAGGATCACCGCGACGATCGCCAGCCCGCCCAGCACCTCCATGATCGGGTGCAGCAGGTTGCGCGTGCGCGCGGCCTTGAAGTTGAGGCGGAACACGTCGTCGATCACCCGCCCCGCCCGGCCCTTCTCGTAGGCCTCCATGGCGTAGGCCTTGACGTAGCGCACGCCCTGGAAGGTCTCGTCGAGCAGCGTGGTCAGGCGGCCGACCTCGACCTGGGTGCGGCCCGAGACCTTGCGCATGCGCCGGCCGATGCGCACGATCGGCACGATCGCGCTCGGGAACGCGAGGACGGCGGCGAGCGCGAGCAGCCAGTCCTCGTAGAACATGACCCCGACGAGGGCGAGCGCGGTCAGCGTGTCCTTGCCCAGGCCGACCAGGGTATTGGAGACCGCGCCGCGCAGCAGGTTGATGTCGTTGACGAAGCGCGCCACCAGCTCGCCCGGCGAGGTGCGGTTGAAGAAGGCGAGGTCGGCGCCGATCAGACGGTCGTACAGCTGCCGCTGGATCTCGGCCACGATACGGTGGCCGACGAAGCTCATGAGCACGCCCTGGCCGTAGGAGGCGCCGCCTTTGGCCGCGAAGACGCCGAGCGCGGCGAGCGCGATGGGCAGGAGCATGTCCTCGCGCCGGTTGACGAAGACGTCGTCGATGATCGGCTTGATGAGCTGGGTGAAGGCGGCCGTGCTGGCGGCGACGACCGCCATGCACACGAGCGCGGCCGCGATGCGCGCGAGGTGCGGGCGCACGTGGTCGCGCAGCAGACGCGCAACCAGCGTCTGCGTGGCCTCGTCGAGGCGGATGGGATGCGGCGCGGCGTGGGTGTCGGACAACGTGGTCTGCTCGGACAAAGGGCCGCCGTTCAAGCTGTCGAAGCCGCGCGGAAGATACCACGAGCGCGCCGGCCGCGCCTAGCGCTCTGCGTCCGCCGCCACGGGCCGGCGAATCCGCCGCCGGCGCCGGCAC
>JBHHZJ010000074.1:0-17737 GCA_046758005.1 Kiloniellaceae bacterium | reverse complement strand
TGGGCGCCGAGGGGATCATGGCGCCCATGGTCGGCAACGCGGCCGAAGCGCGGGCGATCGTCGCGAGCATGACATACGTGCCCGAGGGCGGACGCGGAGGTGTCGGAAAATTCTTGCCGGGCAGATGCTCACATGGTCGCGTTCCGACAAATTCCTTTTCCGGGCAGTGCGTCGGCGCGGCCCCGAGAAGACGGATTGGGTGGGGCCCAGATAAGGCCGACAACCCTCACTTTGACCATGGCGAGTGGAGAGAAATCCAGGAACGGGGAACCGTGCCGGCACACCGATCCAGGACGGAAAATTTGTAACAGACGGTAACAATCTGGGCGCGAGTTGCGTTCAGTTACCAAATGGCGAGCGACCCGCCGAAGGTCCGCCACAATTGCCACCCAATGTCTATGTCATGTCTTGGCGGTCCATCTGCCAGGCTATGGCATATGAAGGAGGCCAATCATGAGTAAACGCTGGCAAGACTGGGGCAACTTGGTACTAGGCCTGTGGATCTTCGCTTCACCGTGGGTCCTGCAGCACACCATGGCAACGGGCGCCGAGGCCACGGATATGGCGGCTAACAACGCGGCGATGTGGAGCCTGTACATTGTCGGCATCGCCGTCGCAGCCTTGGCCGTGGCGGCGCTCTTAGCCTTCCAGGCCTGGGAAGAGTGGACCAACCTGGCACTTGGCGCCTGGCTATTCGTCTCGCCATGGGTGCTGGGGTTCAGCTCTTCGGCCCTGCTGATGTGGAACGCGGTCATCGTGGGCGCGCTCGTCGTGGTCCTGGCCGGCTTGGCAATCGCCCCGCCGCAAGGCACGTCGCAAGGCCCGGCAAAGCACGCATGACCCAGGATACGGGTGATCCGACGCCAGGGGCGGCACATGCCGTCCCTGGCTCCGCCCGGCACTGGACCTGGCGCGGAGCTAGGCTGGTGGCGCGACCCGGATCAGTTCCGGGACAAGAATTTGGAGCGTTCGAGGAACACAGATCATGACGTTAGCTTACCGTATCATCCGCAGCGAACACTACGAGATCGATCTTGTGATGCGGTGCCTGCATAACCTCTCGACGGCGTTGTACAGGGAAACGTGGAGGCCCGATTTCGATCTTCTGCTCCTGCTCCTCGACTATGTCGAGAGTTTCCCGGCAACGTTTCACCACCCGAAGGAGGAAGACTACTTTTTCAAAGCGATCCGCCTCCGCAGCCCGGACTCCGCCCGGATTCTCGATAAGCTCTGCGCCGACCATGTGGAAGGGCTGGACCGCATAAGCGAGCTGCGGCAATCGCTGGAAACCTATATCGCTCGCCCCGCCGCTCGTGGGTGGTATTGCTACGCTGCGAGAAATCTTGCGTGCCATGAGCGAGAGCACATGCGACGGGAAGAGAGGACGGTTCTGCCACTCGCCCTACAGGTGCTCAGTAAGAACGATTGGGATGAAACCAATTCCGCGTTCGAGCAGGATAGCAATCCGCTTCTCGGCACCAAGCGGCGGAAGAATTTCGACCGGTTGTTCGCGCTGATTCTCCGGCGGGTGCCATCCGCGGTTGTCTTCGATCGCCGTGAGATGAAGGTGGCCTGACCGGGTCCCCGAAGCCTGCCGATCGAGGAATTTCGCCGCGCTTGGCGAGAACGCTCCCGACGAACCGGTTGGCCTTGTCATTCCTTCCGGCGCAGCGTTGCGCGGGTGCGGGCAACCAATGACCGAGCGGTCGAATTTTATTCGGCCCCGGACGCGACAACAGACAACAACGGTCAAAGATCCCGGCCGCATTTCATGCAGAAAGGCTTGGCAGCTCCTGTTGCCCGCCTACGCTGGCCCGGCATGCAATCATCACAGGCCCAGATTGCTCGCGAGGCCGTCTTTGTCAAATCTCCCAGTCCCCGCTGCAAAAGGGCCGATGCGTCCACTCGGCAGATGTTCGGCTCGCGAATCAGCCGGCGGTACAGCTGGTGCGGTGTCCATACGAAATACGTTCGACCAAGCATATGTGCCGCCAGGGCAGCGCAGGTCATCATCCCCCGCAGTTGGCTGGAGCGGCCCGGGACCGCTTCGCGAACCAGCAGAACGTCACCGTGCGCTCCCCAGCGCAGGAACTTGACCGCTTGCTCCGTGGTGATGGTGGCCACGAGCAGCCGCGTCCACCAGGGCTCGAACACCGTCCATTCGCCTTCACGTTCTGGCCGCAGGGCGAAGACATGCTTGTGATTCGAAGGGACGAAACGATGCCACCATTGCTTGTCGATCGGAGGGACAAAGCAAACGAACCAGCTTCCCGCCTCGAGGGAGACCAGGGATCCGTCCGGATTGAGCCTGAGCGTTTCTTGCTTAACACCGAGTGGCGATACGCGGCCTTGATCTGCCGCAGCGCGACCTCGGGCATGGGTCGAGACCAGTCGTCGGGCCGTATCCAGCAGTTTCATCGCGGGCAAGTGCTTCCGGAACCCGTCGTTATGCAGCTTGGTCACCTCCCAGGAGGTGGAGTGGACTTATGCGAGATGGGCCGGCCAACGCCGGTCGTTACCGATTCAGGATGCCGATCTACTCCGCGGCGATGGCGTGCGGAGAGTCTGCACAATTGCGCAGCTGAGCCGGATTTTCCAGGGTCATGTATTGTCGGTAGGCGACCTGAGGTCGCCCCGGCGAGCCGGCCCTAATCCGCTCCTACACCACCTGCCGGGACACCGACAAGAGGTGATTGGTGAGATTGGAATTGATTACGGACTTCGATCCCGAATATCGCTCTTCCTGTGCGCGGGGGCGGCCATGTCGCCCGCCAGGACCTGTGGCTCAGGCCTCCGGCAGCACGTCGAACGAGATGCTGACGCGCACGTCCGTGGACTCGAACGGCACGGTCCGGTGGTAGAAATATGAGGGGAACAGGAGCATCAGCCCTTGCTCGGGCCGGAACACCCTCACCTCCGGCTCCACGGTGCAGTGGAAGTGCTCCGGCGGCCGCCCGAACTCGATCCAGCCGGCCTCTCCTTGTCCGGGCTGGCCGATGGTCTCCGGCAGTCGCACGTAGTAGACGCCGCTCAGCCAGGCGGAAGGATGGATGTGAGGCACCTGATGCCCTTGCCCTTCCAGTATGATGCACCAAGCGGTGAGACCGAAGCGCCGCGGCGGGTTGTTGAGGAAGGGATGTCCCCGGTCCACCGGGAGCGAACGTATATAGACTTCGACCGCCTCGCGTATCTTCTCCTCCAGGTGGGCGACCGGCCCTTTCGGCTCGGCCAGCAACTCACCCGAATGCTTGCCGAAACGGGTGGCGTGACGAGCGGGCGCGTAGACAAGGGTCGGGTGCCGGCTCACGTGGTCGGCGAGCGCCGCGTTGAACTCTGCCAGGCTGGAAAACGGCGGCGGAGCCTCGAGGTGGACGGGCCGAATGAAGCGGTCGAAGTCGACGAGGGTGCGCGCCGACTCGCGCTCGCCGAGTTCGTGTAGCACGATGGCCTTCCAGGCGAGGATGGCAGTGTCTCCGGGATGTCCCTCGAGATACGCCTCGCAGGCCGCGGCCGCCGCCGCCGCGTCGCCCCGTTCCAGCAAGGCGTCGCCGAGGTTGACGTGGGCGCCGGGATAATCGGGGACGATCTCGATGGCACGCCGATAGGCGTCGATCGCCTCGTCAAGTCTGCCCGACTTCTGCAGAGCGTAGCCGAGATTCACCCAGGCTCCCGCAAAGGCCGGATCGATCTCGAGAGCCCGGCGGTAGGCGGTGATCGCCTCGTCGAGCTTTTCCTGCTCCTGCAGCGCGATGCCGAGATTGTAGTGGGCGTCGACGTGCCGTGGCTCGATCTCGAGAGCCCGCCGGTAGGCGGCCGCGGCCTCGTCGAGCTTGCCTATTTCACGCAGGGCGCTGCCGTGGTTGTTGTGGCCGTCCGCGTGGTCCGGCGCCATCTCGAGCGCCTGCCGGAATGCGCCGATCGCCTCATGGAGCCGGCCGACTGTCTTCAACGCGTTGCCTCGGTTGAGGCAGGCTTCGGCGAAGTCGGGCCTGAGCTCAAGGGCGCGCCGGTAGGCGGCCTCGGCCTCATCGGGCCTGTCCAGCGCCTCCAGAACGATGCCGAGGTTGAAATGGCCGCCGACATACTCCGGCATGATCTCGAGCGCGCGCCGATAGGCGGCCTCCGCCTCGTCGAGGCGGCCCGACGCCTTGAGCACGTTGCCCAGGTTATTGTTGGCGTCGACATGGTCCGGTCGGGCGGCGACCGCCTTGCGTATCAGCTCGAGGGCCCGCTCAATGTTCCCGAGCTGAAACGCGGCGATGCCGCTGAGGTTCAAAGCGTCGGCGTGATCCGGGTGGATTTTGAGAACCTGCCGATACAGCCGGAGCGCTTCCTGCGGTTGGCCGGCCTGGAGGAAGGCGAGCGCCCGTTGCAAGGTTGCGCGAACGTCGTAAGCCGCGCGGCCGCTGTCAAGGTCGTCTCGGCGCCGCATCGTCTTCAGTCGGCGCCGTTCCCTGCGGTTCATGAGCCACTTGATATCCTGAGGGGCCTGCCGCCGTCGGCACAAGCATGGCCTTGCGGGATGTCCCGATCAAGCCGGCGGCCTGTGACGCAGAGTCCCCGGGGGTGACGGCGGGCGAGGCGCCGGGTCACCGGACAAGCGGCCTTTTTGGCTTGGAGCCGCTTCAGCTCGGCCTCGTCGCAGGCCTCGCCTACGGGCGGGCGGGCGGATACGGCTTGAGAATGACCGGATACGAGCGCACTGCACGCGGGGGTCAGTTCTCCGCCGCGATGGACTTGCCGTTGTTGCGCACTGTCTGTCCGTCGTAGTCGTATACGAAGGTCGCGCTCTCGAAGAAGCTGAAGGGAATTCGCAGGCCGATTTCCCGGGCCTTGCGGAAGTTGATGGCGATGTCGGGCGGCGAGACGACACCCACCTTCAAGTCGCCCGCCTCGACCCGCCCGGAAAGCACTTCGGCGGCGTAGATCGCGGCAAGGTGCGCGTTGCTCTGAAAGCTGATGCCGACGGACAGGACCGCCGAGTCTTCGCCGGCCTTGACGACTTCCGGTACCACGCTGAGGACCGGAACCCGGTCGGATCTGGCGTTGATGGTGGCGATCTCGTTGAACACGGACGTGCTGCCCGTGATCCAGAATACGCTGTTGTTCAGGTCCGGATCGTTCTTCCGCATGGTCGCGACGGCCTTCGGCACCAACCGGGCCAACTCCTCGCGCGCCTTCTTCGGATTCCGGACCGCGATGTTGAGCACCCGAATGCCGCGGCGCCGGGCGTAGTCGGCAACCGGGTTGGCCTGGGTCTGAACGGCGCTGACGTTCTTGCTGTCCACGAGCACGGCGATATTCTTGAGGTTGGGCTTGAGCTCCAGGACATAGGCCATCTGGGCCTCGACCGGCATGTTGAGTGAGGTAAAGGCGAAGTTCGTACCGCTGCCGACATCGTAGCCCTGCATTTGCCCGAGCTGGACCGGATCCTTCGAGCAGACCGACACGACCGGGATCGATCCGCCGCGATAGTTCTTGTAAAGCCACGCGGTCGACTCGGAGCCCATGGAGAAGATCAGCTCGTACTCGCCGGCTTCGGCAAGCCGGAGCGCCGCTTTGCCGAGTGCGTCCGCCTTCTTGAAATTGATCACCGTAATCTCGGCCTTGACGTCCTTGTCCGTGAAGACGTGGAGGATCTTGGTGATCGCGGTGTCATAGGCGGAAGACGGCCGTGGGTACACGACAAGGATTCGGCGCAGCCGCCTGTGGGCCGGCACGTCTTTGCTGCGGATCGAAACCCGCAAAGGGTCGCCCTCCACTTCCGAAATTTGCCAGGTCTCGGTAACCCCCTCGCCGTATTTGAACCACGTCCAGTAGGCCGGTTCGGCTGCCGCTGACACGCGACCGAGGAAGACCGCAAGGCCCACCGTGACGGACAGGAGGGACAGGAGGGACAGGAGGTTAACGGGACGTGACCTACGATCCGCGCTCATGGACGAACTCCCGTGGAGACGGATTGGGGTTGGCCGGCGTGCAGGACAGGATGAAAACGAGGCCGAAGAAGACGATGGCCCCACCGATCCAGCTCACTACGGTGGCGTCCTGACCGGCGATGAGAAACAACTGACCGACGATGATCGGCCCGGCGACGTGGCCGACACGCTCGAGGAACCGGTAATTCGCGGTCGCAGAGTTGGGCCCGATCTCCATTGCCAGCTTAGAGTCCGCGACGCGGGTCACCACAGGCGCGTTGATAAACCCGTGCGCGAGGCCAACGATCGTCACGCCGGCGATCATTGCGACGTTCACCAGGAGCCTGCCGCTGGGCCAATCGACGAATCGCGCCCACCCGCTCAGTCCAATCAGCAATAACCCGAGCCCGCTGATCACGGAGCCCCAGAACAGGATGCCCTCGGTCTTGCCGATCCGGTCAACAAGACGCGAAATGTAAGTGCTCGCGACCAGCACGCCGACGGCGTAGAGCATGATGATCTGGCCGATGTCCTCTTGCGCGTATGCCTGGCGCGCCAGGAGCAAAGGCAGGGCGAAGATGATAATGCCGGTCATCACCGCCTTGGCGGGAATGCCGATCAGGAAGATCGTCCGGATGAAATCGAGGCTGCGCAGCACACGTCCGAGCTCATGGCCGAGCCGGCGCAGGTTGGAACCGACTCCGTACGTAAAGTCGGCGCGGGGCGATACCGAAGGCACCAAGAGAATCGTGTAAATGGCGGCGGCGGCGGCGATGGCGCCGGCCAGCGTGAAGATCCCCTGGGCCCCCATGTAGACCACCAGCAATGAGCCGATTGCCATCCCGGAGATCATGCCGCCCTGAAATCCGTAAACGATGATGGCCGCGCCCTGCGTCTTCTTGCCTGGCGATGCCTTGGCCAGGATGTAGCACTGAATCCCGATGAAGAGGGTGCCTTGGCCGATCCCGGCCACCGCCCGTGCCAGCATCAGCGATAGGAGATCGTTCACGTAGGCGAGAGACAAAAGACTGCCGGCGGCCAGCGTCAGCCCGAAGTATATGAGCCGCCGCGCTCCGACGTGCTGGGCGTAGTGCCCGGCGGGGATGAGCGACAGGGCAAAACACAGGTAGTACGCCATGAACGGCGCGGACACGAAGCGGGTCGACATGCCCGCGTCCGTGAGGAGCTGCGTCACGAACTGGGGCAGGAACGAATATGTCAGGTGCTCGGCCAGGACCGCGACGAAGAAGACCGCCTTGACCAGACTGAGTTCGAAATCCACGAACTCCGGGGTTGTCCTGTCGCCGCCCCTCACGGCGTTCGCAAACTGGAGCCATTGAAGCGATCTCGCCAGGTGCAGAAACAGGCCGGCGAGAAAGGCCGATGCCACGAACAGCGCCCCGAAGTTCTTTACGCTCCGCACGACCTGGCGAAGGACGATTTCGGTGGGCAGGGCCACGGCCACGTGGACCTGATTGGCGCTCTTGTCGGGTCGCGTCAGATCGATGACGTACTCGTAGGTCCGACGATCGCCGACCCAGGGCCTGCCCACGGCCGCGGGGTCGGTATGAATGACCACCTGACCGTTGACGATCAGCCCGGCCGCGCTGATATCCGGGTTGAGGCGACGATATTCGTTGAAGACACGGTCAAGGCCGTCAAGTTCATTGATATTGATGTTGAAATCGACGATGTCGCGAAGCCGTTGGCCCAGCGAGTCGGCGAGGGACATGGTCTTGGCTTGAGCGCCTTCGGAATACACGGCGACCAGCGTGCCGACCACCATTCCCGACATGGTGACGAAGGTCATGGCGTAGCCGATTTGCAGCCATGGCGCGCGGCGTCCGGCAAGCCGGGGCCCGACCACGGACGCGAACCACGCGAACGCGACCGAGAGGATGCCGGCGGTGATGAGTAGATTTTGGAAGCGCTCCTCCAGGCGCAGCGTGATGGTCGCGCGTGGCGTCGTGACCGCGAGGCTGCCTACGATCTCGAACTTGTTCCTGAGCGGCAGAACAACCTGGAGGTACTCGTCATCCTGGCGCAGGTCGATTTGCGCGATCCCTCCGTCGTCGGTGCCCTCCGCCAACGCCGGCAGCAGCGGGATGGCGTGATCGCCGCTGGCAAAGACCGGGCGTCCGCTCTGGTCGAACACGGCCATGGCGGATATCGACGAATCGGATGCGAGGATCGCATCCGCGCGCGTCGCGAAGCCGACGTAATGCCGGAGCGGCAGGCCCGCCCGCAGGTAGCTGGCCATCGCGGTCTGGAGGATCTTTCCCTGGGCGTGAAGCTTCTCGACATGGAACTGAGAGTAGGTGCGCTGCGCCTCCCCAAAGCCGACGTACACGACCAGGAGCAACGACAGCCCGCAGACGAGCAGCATCGTTACGGCGTTGCTCAACCGTCGCTTGATCATCACCGCAGCCTTTGTCACGTCTTCCTCGGCGGTGTGCGCCGCAGTTCCATAACGTCCATTCATTCGAGCAGGGCGGTCAGATGGGTGACGGTGCCGCGCCGCTGACTGAACAGCAGATCGAGCCGGTCGCCAAGCATCGACAAAATGAGGTCGTCGTAATCCATGCCGAGGTCAGGCAGGGCCGCGCAAACCAAACTGGTCGCCTGCTCCGTCGGCTTCTTGAGGTCGGGCTTCGGGTTCGCCTCGAGCACGTGCAGCTTGCCTTCCGCGTCCGCCCGCAGGTCTAGCCGAATGAGGGACTCCAGGTTCATTTCAATGCAGACCTTGCGGGCGAGTTCGTGCAGTTGCTCCAGCGCGGCCGCGTCGGCGTCCGGGTCGAGCAGGCGAACCCGCTCCGAGGTGATCGGCCGCACGTCCATGGACGTGAAGATCTTCTCGCCCGGCGCCAGCCGACGTTCGACCCCGGCGAACACGAAAGGCTCGCTCAGACGCACGAGCTTTCTGGCCTTCGCCACCACGAGGCCGCCAACCGCAACGCAGAACTCGCGACCCGGGAGGTACGCCTCGATGAGCACGTGGTTCTCGGTCGCCCGATAGACCTTGGCGACCGCGTCCGGAAGTTCGGCCTCTTCTTCGACAAAGTGAACGTGAAGGGAGGCGCGGCCGGACACCGGCTTGACTATGTAGGGGCCCCAGTGGTCCTTGAACGTCTGAAGGAATCGGCTGTTGACCTTCGGCCGGAAAGACCCGCGCGCGGGGTGCCACGTGACGAAGGGCGCGGTGGGGACGCCCAGGTACATCAGCTCCTGCTTGAAGACGTGCTTGTTGTCGAGGGTGCCGGCGATCAGCGAATCGTGGCCGATGTATGGAATCCCGAGCATCTCGAGCATCGCCGGGGCGTGGGACATGGGGTTATAGCCCTGGACCCCGCCCGTGTTCAGCCACGCCAGGTGAATGCCTTCGCGCAGCAGGACCTCTCCCAGTCGCATGTCGTCCGGCACGAGAATGACGTGGCGAAACCCGAGCCGGTTCAATGACTCCGCGATGTCTTCCGCGACGGCCTGATAGCTCCTCCATGAGCGCGGGTTGAGCGTACGGTGGATGACCGCGCCCTCAACCGATTTGTCGCCACCGTAAATGACCGCGATCCGCATGCGCGCGCGCAAGCGGTCGATCTGCTCCTCCAACTCATCGACGCGGTTGCTGCGCCGCGGCGGGATGAGCGGTTCCGTTGGCACTTCGGCCAGATCGACGCGCTCCGACGCCTGCTGAAATGCCGTCATCGTGGCTCCTTTTGATTGGTAACTGCTCCCTGGGTCGCCATCCGAGTCCCAGAACGTAAATTATTTGTGAATAGTAAAAATATGCCTAAGAAGCCTGCCGGCCGATAACAACGGATGAAATGTTTGGCCCCCGATTTACAACTGTAGAGCGCAATATTTGCAGGAGATCACACTCTCCGAGAATCTGTCTGGGTTCGTATTTGGAAGGACCATCCGTCCTGCGTCATTCGCCCGCCGTTGCCTGGAGGGGTACGGATCAAGACGCGGAAGCGCGAAACCGGGTGAGGGTTGCCCCGATCTATTCGCGCCTGGTGTTGGGATAACCGGATCTTAAGTGTATTGGGATCAGCCTTGGTTCATGAGTCCGGTACGAGCCATGAACCGGGTCGCCCGCGACTGGCCCGGACGTTCAGACGCGCGCGCGGCCGAGCACCGCATCCGGGTCCTCGAAGGCCAGAACCGGGTGCTCGAGGTGATTGCCAGGGGGGCGAGCCTGGAAAGGGTGTTGCATGACTTGGCCGTGGTCACCGAAAGCTTGTTCGACGGCGCCGTCTGCTCGATCTTCGTCCTGGACACCGACGGTTCGAACCTGCGCCTGGCCGCCGCGCCGAATCTCCCGGAACCGTACAAGCGGGCCCTGGATCAGGTCGAATTAAGGCCAAGCGCCGAACCGTCGGCGGCAGCCGCGCTGCGTTGCGAGACGACCGTGGTTTCGGACATTGCTGCCGATCCGTTCTGGACCGGTGTGCGGGCGATGGCCCTGTCACTCGGCCTGCGCGCTTGCTGGTCACAGCCGATCCTGGATGTGAACGGCGGCGCACTCGGGACTATCACCCTTTATTTCCGCGAGCCAAACACACCGGGCGAGGAAGACTGCCGGACGATCGACAGCATTATTCCCTTGGGCCGGCTTGCCATCGTCCACGACCGGCGCGCGCAAGCGCTTCGATTGGCGGACGAGCGGTTCATGTCGCTGGCCGCCAACGTGCCGGGCGTCGTCTACCAGCGCGTGGTCACGCCGGACGGCGACATCCGGTATACCTATATCAGCGACGGAGCGCGGGACCTGTTCGGCGTTTCGCCCGAAGAGATCATCGCCGACCCGCGGGCTTTGTTCGACTGCCACGGCCCGGAGTACAGTCAGGATTTCCGGGAACGTCTTCTGGCCGCCTCGCGGGACCTGACAATGTGGGATGTCGAGGCGCCCATCATCACCCGGACCGGGGAACACAAGTGGAGCCACGCCATTGCCCGGCCGAAGCGGCAGCCCGATGGTTCAGTGGTGTGGAACGGGATCATCCTCGATGCGACGCGGATCAAGATGGCGAACCTGGAACTCACCGCGGCCAACCGGGCGAAGTCCGAGTTTCTGGCCAACATGAGCCACGAGCTTCGCACGCCGCTGAACGCCATCATCGGATTCTCCGAGTTCATGCTCGCCGAGACCTTCGGCGCGCTCGGAAATCCGAAATATATGGAATATGTCCGGGACATTCAAAAAAGCGGCAAGCATCTCCTGCAAATCATCAACGACATCCTCGATCTCTCCAAGATCGATGCCGGGAAGATGGACCTGACCGAAGAACTCGTCGATGTCCGCCGGATGATCGAGAACAGCATCCACCTCATCAAGGACAAGGCGAACGATCACGACATCACGCTGTCCGTCCTGGTTGCCGAAAACGTCCTCAACCTCCGCGCGGACGAGAGGAAGCTCAAGCAGATCCTCATCAACCTTCTCTCGAATGCGGTCAAATTCACACCTGCCGGCGGGTGGGTCAAGATCGCCGCGGAAATTGAACAAGACGGGCGGCTGGCTATTTCGATTTCCGATAACGGGTCTGGAATTCCACTCGAAGATCAGCAACGGATATTCAGGCCCTTCGTACAGGCGGACAGCGGCTTGAACCGCAAGTTCGACGGTACGGGGCTCGGCCTGCCGTTGACCAAGGCCATGGCCGAGTTGCACGGCGGCTCTCTCGACCTTGTGAGCGAGGTGGGCAAGGGAACCACGGTGACGGTCCGCTTCCCACGTGACCGGCTCGACCCGGTTCCGGCCGGATCAGGCTAGGGCCCCCTGCGGGCCAGCGAGCGGGCGCGCGCCGCCGCCCAGGGCCAACCCGGCGCGCCGAGACCAATGAGCGCCCGGGTCACCTCGTGCGCTCATCGATATCACTCCTCGAGCAGGGCCGCGACCTTCATGGCGATGCCCATCGAGCCGTCGATCTTCAGCTTGCCGAGCGTGTAGGCCATCATCGGATTGAGCGAACCGTCGATCAGCTTCGCCAGGTTGTCGGCCGAAACGCGGATGGTGCAGTCGGCCTCGCCGGCCTCGTGGGACAGCGCCGGCGGGCCGGCCGTGGCGTCGATTGCGATCACGCCGTCCGCGCCCAGGTCGAAGGCGACGCGGGCGTTTAGCCCGGCGAAGTCGTTAAGCCGCGCCTCGATGCTCCGCGTGACGCTCTCCACGCTCATCGCGCGCGCGCCCCTTCGTGCTGCTCGGCGGCCGGCTTGGCGCGGCGCGCGAGCGGGCCTTCGGCCTCCTTGGCCTCCGCGCGCCGGTACGCTTCCTCGACCAGCGCGCGGCGCAGCGGCTTGCCGACGAGCGTCTTCGGGATCTCCTCGCGGAACTCGACCTTGCGCGGGATCTCGAACGGCGCCAGCTTGTCCTTGAGGAAGGCGCGCAGTTCGGCCGCGGTCAGGCTCACCCCGTCGTGCAGCCGGACGAAGGCCTTGACCACCTCGCCGCGGTGCTGGTCCGGCACGCCGCAAACGGCGACCTCGGCCACCGACGGATGCTGGTAGATCGCGTCCTCGACCGTGCGCGGGTAGACGTTGAACCCGCCCGAGATGATCAGGTCCTTGATCCGGTCGATCAGGTACAGGTAGCCGTCCTCGTCCAGGTACCCGACGTCGCCCGTACGCAGCCGGCCGTCGCGCAGGATCTCCCGCGTTTCCTCGTCCTGGTTCCAGTACCCGGCCATGACCTGCGGCCCGCGCACGCAGATCTCGCCCGCCTCGCCCGGCGGCAACGGCCTATCCGGGTCCTCGAGCGAGACCACTTCGATCACCGTGGCGGGCAGGGGCAGGCCCGCGGAGTTCGCCTTGTTGAGGCCGCCGATGGGGTTGATCGTGCACACCGGCCCGGCCTCGGTCAGGCCGTAGCCCTCGACGAGCGTGCAGCCGGTCACGTCCTCGAACTTGGTCTTGACCGCAAGCGGCAGCGGCGCGCCGCCGGAGATGCAGTACTTCAGGCTCGACAGGTCGTACTTGTCGCGCTCCCGGAACTCGTTCATCGCCGAGTAGATGGTCGGCACGCCGAGCAGGACCGTGGGCTTCTCCCTGTCGATGACGGACAGCGCCTCGGCCACCTTGAAGCGCGGCATGAGCAACAGCTCCGAGCCGCAATACAGGCCGACGTTCATCACCCCCGTCATGCCGAAGACATGGAACAGCGGCAGGATCGCCAGCACCTTCTCGGACCCGGGTTCGAGCCCGGTCGCCCATATGCGGGTCTGCACCGCGTTGGCGTAGAGGTTGGCGTGGGTGAGCATCGCGCCCTTGGGCGTGCCGGTCGTGCCGCCGGTGTACTGCAGCACCGCCACGTCGCGCGTGGGCTCGATCTCGACCGCCCGCGGGATGCCGTCGTTGGCGGTCAGCTTGGCGAACTTGACGTGCGCGTGATCGCTCGGGATGGACGCGACCTCGCGGCGCTTGAACAGGACGAACAGCGCCTTCTTGGGGAGGTTGAGCGCGCCGGTCATGGCGCAGACCACGATCCGCTCCAGGCACGTGTCCTCGAGCCGCCGGGCGACCTTGGGGTAGAGCGTGTTCAGGTTCATGGTCACCATGATCCGGGTCTCCGAATCCCGGATCTGGCGCGCGATCTCCGGCTCGGCGTAGAGCGGGTTGAAGTTGACAACGGTGCCGCCGGCCTTGAGCACGCCGTGGTAGCAGATCACGTAGTAGGCCGAGTTGGGCAGGAACAGTCCGACCCGCACGCCCTTGCCCACGCCGAGGTCCTGGAAGCCCTTGGCGGCCTTGGCGACGAGCTCGCCCACCTCGGCGTAGGTGTAGCGCTTGCCCAGGAACTCGAGGCACGGGCGCTTGGGCCAGGCGGTGACCGCCTCGTCGAGGACGGCGGAGACCGGCTTGGGCGCGATCTCGACCCGCCAGCTCAGGCCCTCGGGGTAGGACTTCTCCCAGGGGTACGGCGGGGGCGCGGGCGGCGCTTCCGGCGGCGGGGGCGCCGGCTTGGGTCTGAAGACCGCAAGCAGGAACGTCACGCCGTTCCTCAGGCCCGCCCAAAGCTTCGCCATGCCTCGACCCTCATCCCTGGCGCCGGGTCCGCGCGGGGCGCCCGGCCGGCTCAATCACGCTGCACCGCACCATAAGCGATGCCTCGGCCCGGGTTCATCCTACCCCGGCCGCCATAAATATTTGGTTACGCTCTTCTTAACCGGCAAAGCAAGAGTTGGTGAAAAGAGCCGGCGCAGACCCGCAGCGCGGCCGAACGAGAATCCGCCGCACGGCCCGAATGACAGGGCGGGCCGGAGCCCGCCCTTCGATCTTGTGCGGTCCAAATCGCTAAACGCGAAAGGCCTGTTGACGACCGGACCACAACGGAACAAATACCTAATTAAGAAGCGTAGCACTCGGGAAAATCGCGGTCCAGCTTACAGTTTCTGTGGTTGTCGCAGGGGTGCGGGATCATTCAGCTTCCTGATCGCCCCTTGCCCCGGCGATGGTCGAACGCGGCGCCGATGCCGTCGCCGACACCGGTCACGAGGCACACCTTTTTCGTCATCGTATCCTTCTCCTCTTGAGCATCGCTGCTCGTGGCCTGCCACCGCCCCTTGAAGGGGGCGCGATTTCACAGGTCCCCCGGGGCGGCCGTGGCCGCTAAGCCGCTTTGGAATCCGACGCGAAGGCCTCGTCAAGCGGAGTGTCCGCCGCATGGTTGACGTAGTTGGACAGCGTCTTCATGGAAACGGCGAGTACGATCTCGAGATAGTGCTGCGGCGTGTAGTCGAGGGCGAAGAATCGCTCCACGAGCGCCCGATCGGGCCAGCCGCGGGTGCCGACGATCGCGCGCACGAGCGTCACCAGAAGCTGAAGGCGCTCGTCGGCGATCGGCGAGCCGGCACGGATGGCGGCAACCACCGCCGGAGGCACGCCCCTCATGGCGGCCACTTTCCCGTGCGCGGCAAGGCAGTACCCGCACTCGTTCTCCTTGCTCACCGCGAGCAGGATGACCTCCTTCTCGATGGTGTCGAACGCGCT
Source organism: Kiloniellaceae bacterium (assembly GCA_046758005.1). GTDB lineage: Bacteria > Pseudomonadota > Alphaproteobacteria > Kiloniellales > J153 > JBHHZJ01. Next base: position 2,837 of record JBHHZJ010000074.1, on the reverse strand, counting down.
TTTTTCGAACAGGCCCATCAATGTCGTGTAGGCCTCGGCCGTAACCGGCGATGCGGCCATCACGCGTATCAGGTTGGGAACGAAGCCGAAGCCTCGCTCGACGTTGTTCAGGATCGGCTTCGCGGCCTCGGCGCGGTCTCGGCCGAGTGAAGGGGGAATCGAGTCATGATCGGTTTCTCCTTTGGCGATGGGTTATTGAAGGGCGTGTCCGGCGACGTGGCCGCCGTCCACCTTGACGACCGTGCCGGTGATGAATTCGCTGGTCGCCAGAAGGAGCGCTGCGTTCGCGATCTCTTCCGGTTCGCCGATGCGGTCGAGGAGGTGCAGCCCGGCCAGGCTGTCGGCATCTTCGATGCCGTTCCGGGCATGTATGGGCGTGCGGATGATGCCGGGCGCGATGGTGTTGACGCGGATATTGTCCTTTCCGAATTCGGCGGCGAGCTGACCGGTCAGGGCGTGGATGGCACCCTTGCTGGCGATGGGAGCGGTGGTCGGCACGCCGCCGATGGCGTGATCGACCAGCGCCGTTCCAACGTTGATGACGGCGCCGCCTCCAACCGCCATGAGGTGGGGAATCACGGCCTGGGTCAGGAAGAACGTGCCCTTGAGGTTGACGGTCAGGAACCGGTCGAGATGGGCCTCGTCCACCTCCAGGAAGGGGCGCGGTTCGAAGATGCCGGCGTTGTTGACGAGGACATCGATGCGCCCGAAGCGGGCAAGCGCCGCATCGACGAGGCGCTGCCGGTCGGCCGCGCTGCCGACGTCGGCGGCAACCGTCAGAACCGCCTCGGGCGAACCGATGGCGGCGTGCGCCGACTTCAGCTTGTCCTCGCTCGTTCCCGTCAGGACGACGTTGTAATCGTGATCGATGAATGCCTTTGCCACGGCGAGTCCGATCCCGCCCGAGGCGCCGGTGACGATGGCTGTTTTCCTTTGCTCTGACATGGGGTGCTCCTTTCTCAGGTTTGACGGCGAACGATCCGACGATCCGGCCGACGCGACGTGGCGAAGCCCTTACGCGGCGAGCAGGACCTTTCGGGACTCCTCGGTAATCGTCGGCGTGGTGTTGATCGCGTCGGCGCGCTCATAGGCGCTCTCGACCGCCGGTCTGCGCGAAATCGCCTCGTGCCACCGCTTCAGGTTGGGGAAGCCATCGAGGTGACTTGCCTCCCGCTCCAACCGGTGGATCCAGGGATAGGCCGCCATGTCGGCAATCGAGTAGCCGCCGGCGATGAAACCCCGATCGCGAAGCCGGCCGTCCAGCACCCGGTAGAGTCGCTCCTTCTCCCGGCTGTAGCGGCCCTGCGCATAGGGCACGGCCTGGCCCGCGTAGATGGCGAAGTGGAGGTATTGACCCAGCATCGGACCGAGCCCCGCCATCTGCCAGAACAGCCACTGCATCGCCTCGGCGCGACCGGAGGGCGATTCGGGAAGGAATTTCCCGGTCTTCTCCGCCAGGTACTGCAGGATCGCGCCCGATTCGAAGAGCGTGACGGGTGCGTCGCCATCTGCAGGAGCACGATCGACGATCGCCGGGATCTTCTGGTTGGGGGAAATCCGCGCAAAGGTTCCGGCGAACTGTTCGCCCCTCGAAATGTTCACCGGACGGATCGTGTGCGCGAGGCCCGTCTCCTCCAGCAGGATCAGCGGCTTCATGCCATTCGGCGTGGTCCAGAAGTAGAGGTCGATCATGGTGGGTCCCCAAAATGAAATCCGTCTGCCCACCGATATACGTGCCCGTTGTTGTTGTGATAATATAGAAAATACAGGAAAGATTTTTCGGATTTACGGAAAGGCTGAATGCCATGGACAGTCTCGCCGCCATGCAGGTTTTCGTAAGGGTCGTCGAGACGGGTGGGCTGTCCGCCGCGGGACGGGCGCTCGGCCTGGCGCCGTCTTCGGTTTCGCGCCGCGTCGGCGAGCTGGAGCATATGCTCGGGGTCCGGCTGCTCCAGCGCACGACCCGCAAGTTGAGCCTAACGGAAGCGGGCGAGACCTATTACGAGCGGTCCCGGGACATCGTGCGGGCGGTCGAAGAGGCAAATCTCGCGGTGACCGAAAAGCGCGCGGGGCCGAGCGGCATCCTTCGCGTCACCGTCCCGGCAAGCGTCGCGCGCCTCCATGTCGCACCGGCCGTCGCCGCCTTCCACGCGCAGTATCCCGCGGTCAGGGTGGCGATGTCGGTCACCGACCGGATGGTCGACATCGTCGGCGAAGGTCTGGACGTCGCCGTCCGCGTCGGACGACTCGATGATTCGAGCCTCATTGCCCGCAAGGTGGGCGAAGGTCGGCGTCTGGTCTGCGCGAGTCCCTCATACCTGAAGCGCGCGGGTCGGCCGAAGCGGCCGGATGAACTCTCGGGTCACGCGTGCCTCACCTTCCGCACTCATCCGGGCAGCAACCTGTGGCGGTTCGGTAACGGGAAGGCGGCGATCCAGGTCCGGGCCACGGGCCCGTTCTTTGCCGACGATGGCGAAACGCTCGTTGCCGCCGCGTGTGCCGGGCTCGGCCTGGTCCTGGTCCCCGAATGGCTGGTCGGCGGGGAGATCAGCCGCGGTCGGCTGGTGGAAGTGCTCGCCGATTGCGCCCCTGATCCGGCCACCACACCGCTTTATGCCATTTATGCACCAGGGCCCTACACCGCACCGAAAGTCCGCGCCTTCGTCGAATTTCTCGCCGGCCGGTTTTCCCGCAGTTACGCGTGGGGGGAGCAGCACTGAGCGATGGCAAGGGCCTGGACCGGACCGGACGGAGTTGATCCCTTCTGCCGCAACCTCTTCGCCTAGGGTGTCCGCGCCGGTGTCAGGACACCGAGCGCCCGCGTGAGGTCTCTGTAG
>JBHHZJ010000073.1:0-17907 GCA_046758005.1 Kiloniellaceae bacterium | reverse complement strand
GCGACCGGGTCTTGGCCCACGGCAAGGTTCAATGCCGCGCGTGCGATCTGGCTGTCACTGAGCGCTGCCGCGAGCTCGGTCCGAGACCTCAGGAGCGCCTCTTCGGCGAGCAACAAGTCGTTGCTCGTGCCACGACCCTGAGAGAATTTCTCTCGCTCGACGCGGAGGCTCTCCTCTCCCTGGCCGACGGCGCGGCGTCCCGCCTCGATCCGTGGGTCGGCGGTTTGCAGGTCGAGCACCGCCCGCTCCACCTCTGCCAGGGCCCGGCGCTCGGCCTCCTCGAGCCGTAGTTCCGTCTGGCGAAGCTGTGCGAACGCTTTGCGCCTTTGTGCCCGAAGCACGCCCCCTTGGTAGATCGGGATGCGGACCTGGAGCAAGATGCGGGCGTCGTCTCTCGTGATCCCATCATCTACGCCGGTCACCCCTCGATAGTCGGCGAAAAGACCCGCCTCCGGTCCAAGCCGCGCCGCCGCAACTCCGACCGCCTCTTTTTGCGCGCGCACATCATGGCGCAGCGCAACGATCTCGGGGCGCTCCGACAGGGCCTCGGTGTGGAGCTGCTCCAGCGCAACAGCGCTCGGGGCCTGAACGAGTGCGCCGACAATGTCCAACATTAACTGCGTGGGGACATTCATGAGCTCTTTCAGAACCTCGAGCACTTGTGCATAAGCGTTTCGCGCGCCCGCGAGGTCTCTTTCCGCCTGAGACACGCGGGTCTTGATCCGGAGTAGGTCCAAAGGCGCGATACGACCGACTTCGCGCTGAAGCTCCGCAACCCGCAACGACTCGTTCAGAGACGTCAGGGTTGCCTCCTGAGCAGCAATCACCTGCTGGATCCGAAGGCCGGTGTAATAGGCGCTCGCGACGTTAAAGATCAGCTCGTTCCTGGTGAGCCGCACCCGGGAACGGGCGGCCTTGGCCCGGGCTTCGGCCAGCGCAATTCCATGCTCGATCCGACCGCTCGTGTAGAGCGGAAGCGTCACCTCCAAGCCATAGTTGACGATTGCCGTCTCGAACGGATTATCGTCTTTTCGGAACCCATGACGAAATATCAGCAGGCGCTCGCGCCGGGGGAAGTACTCGCCCAGACCGACCGCATCGACCCGCGGAAGTCGTTCGCCGCGTGCCGCATTGATGTCCTCTTCGGCTACGGTGATTCCCGTTCTGGAAACGGCTAAGCCCGGATTGCGATCAAGCGCCACGCCCAAGAGCTCTTCGAGCGTCCACTTGGATTGATCGTCCTGTGCGGCGGGTGTTCCCCCTGGCAACGACAGCGCAATCAGCAGTACGGCGACCACGCCGCTTCCGCGAGGGCGCCGCCGTTCCCTCGACGGAGATCCGGCGTATCTGAAATGCGGCTGCCACATGCGGCAAGCCTAGGGCTTGACGTAACGTCAAGGTCAAGCGAGGTGGCGATATTGAATATCGAACAGGGGCTGGCTCGTACCAACGCGTGCCGCCCAAGAATATTGCATCGGCCTATGGCCAATGGCCGTAATTACACCGATTGCCGGGATAAGCTATAACGGATCGGCTCCCGCGCCTATGGCGAGCCGTTGACGAAGTTCCCGCCTTAACGCGATGAGCTCGCGAATTCGGCCTTCGGTGAGCCGCAACTGCTCTCGAACCACCGCGGGCCTTCCGCTGCGCTTTGGCCCATCGCCAGATGAGGAGCACAAGGCCCGTATCTGCGCGACCGTCAAGCCGATCGCCCGGCAGCGAGCGATGAAACGAAGCTCGCCCAACGCCTTGTCGTCATAGAGCCGGAAGTTGTGACGCTCCCTCAAGGCAGGCCGTGTAAGCCCGATCAATTCGTAATACCGGATGGCCCTCGAAGTGAGGCCCACATTCTTGGCCGCTTCGCCGATGGTTAGCGCGTCGCACTGCGACCATTCATCCGCCAAGGAGTGCGTCACCTGTTCTGTCACGCCGAACGCCAGCCCATATGCGATCCGTTAGACTAGGGATTGACACTGGGGCAAGGTCAAGAAGGACTGGCTCGGATCGCTTCAGCATCATCTTGACCAGCGTTCCCCAGCGGGAATTTCACCGCCCGAGCGCTGCAACCTGCAGGCGGCCCTGTTGCCCTTCGCCCTGCGCTGATCGCCTGCGGCGCGGCGGGGTCCGGCCCGGCCCGGCGAAAGTGCGCGCCGATCGGCGGTTTGACGGTCCGCGGGGCGGCGTATACCGTCGTCGCGACCGGGTGGGTCCGGCATGCGAGGACGTGACGAATGACGCGACGGGGAGCGCGGCGGGGGTCCCGGCGCGCCGGGCTCGTGTCCGGGGCCACGGCCGAGGGTTGGCTGGGGCGCGCGGTTGCCCTGGCCGAGGCCGGTCGCGGCGCCGAGGCGCGGAAGGCCGCCCTGCGGGCGCTGAGGGCCGAGCCCGGTAACGCCGCGGCGCGCCACGTCGCCGGCCTGCTGGAGCTCCGGGATGGGCGCGCCGCCAAGGCGGTGCAGCACCTGCGCAAGGCGGCGGCGGCCGAGCCCGGCAATCCACTCTATCTCACCAACCTGGGCCTGGCCCTGATCCGCGCGGAGCGCGGGCAAGAGGCACGCGCGAGCCTGGAAAAGGCCGCAAGGGCAAATCCGCACTTCGCGCCGGCCCTCTACAACCTGGCGCTCCTCGAAATTGAAGACGGGGACGCGGCCCGAGCCGAGGCCGGCCTCCGCCGCGCGCTGGCGCTCGAGCCGGGCTATGCCAAGGCGCGCTACGAACTCGGTCGCCTGCTGCACGGGCAGGGCGCGCTCGAGGAGGCACTGGCCAGTTTCGAGCGGGTCCTGGCCGACGACCCCCAGGATCCCGACGCCCACTACGGCGCCGGCCTTGTCGAGCAGGAGCTGTGCCGGTTTAGGGCGGCGGTCGGGCACTACCGTGCCGTGCTCAGCCATGATCCCGAGCAGATCGATGCCCGGCTTAACCTCGGCTTCTGTCTACAAGAGGTGGGGGCGCTGGAAGCGGCGATCGAGGTCTACCGCGAGGCGCTCCAGCGCGACCGCGCGCTCTATCCCCTGGTGCTCAAGACCATGACGACCGCTGCGCGGGGCCAGTACTGGCTGCGCCCGTCGGAGCTGCGCGCCCGCCTGCTCGGCTAGAACTCTTGTTGTTCGGGCGGAACCGGCCTGCGCGCCTGCCCGTTTGCCGATAACATTTGCAAGCCGTGCGTGGCCGGGCGGAGCGAGATTCCGCGTGAGTGGAAAAACGCTTCATACCGGCGAGCGGATGAAGGCATCCGCTCGCCGGTATGTCGTCCTTTGTTTGCGCGCCGCCGCCCAGGGCCAACCCGGCGCGCCGAACCCGATGAGCGCCCGGGTCATCTCGTGCGCTCATCGGTATCAATGCACTTTTCCGGGCCCTGTACAGCTAGGGTTTCTTGGCCCTGAACCGGCGGCGATAGACACCGGGTTCGGCGTTGACCGCCTCCTTGACCTCGACGAAACGCGCCGCAGCCTCGCCCGTGAGCTCGGCGAAGTCCAGATCGAGGGCCTGGCGCGGCACCGGGACGCACTGGGCGATCGGCGTTCCCTTGGGGACGGCGCCGGAAAACGCCGGATCCAGCCACACGGCCGGAAACTGGATAAACGCGTCCTTGTAGAGGTCGGCATCGACGAGGCCGGTCAGGGTCCGGAACGGCAGCTCCATCCGGTTGAACGGATGGGTGCACAGGAGCGAGTGACCGGGAGGCAGCTCGACGGTCCAGAAATTGTTGAACTTGATAATCGATGCGTCCTCGGCGTAGAGCGGCGAGCCCGCCGCCTGCTCGATCAGGTGGAACGCGATGGGAGAGCGGGTGTAGCGCCCCACGGTCGAGGCCGGCAGATCCCAGTCCCAGCGGAAATGCCCGCGCTCGACGTGGAGATCGGTCGCCAGCGGGACAAGGAAGCCCATTCCCATGGCGTCCACGAACGGAGGGCACTGCTTGACCGTGCGGATCTCGCCGGCGGCATCGGCGCTCGGCGCCGTCTTGGCCATAGCCTTCAGCCAATCGGGCAACCCGCGCCGAGCGGGGACGGGCCGGGGCAGAACCCTTTTCAGCTCCGGGGGACAGCGAAATCGGACGATCATGGCGGCGTGTGCATGAGATCCCAGGCTGCACCGGACGTGAGCGGGCCCGGCGTCCCGGGAAAAGTGCAGCAAATTGCAAAGAGTCGGGTCAACCGGGGACAGGCCTTTTAGGCCGTCGCGGCGGCCGGCTTCATCCGCACGCCCTCCGTGGCGATCTCCTGATCGGCGCGCTTGGCCAGTTCTCTCTGGATCTCGGCCTTGACCTTGTTGGCCCGGCGGCGGATCTCGTAAATCACCGCAACGATCAGGGTCAGCGTGATGAAGATCACCGCCAGCGCGTTGATCGTCGGCTCCTGGCCCTGCTTGACCGCGCTGCCGATGAAGATGGTCACGGTCGACTCCCTGCCGATGGTGAACAGCGTGGTGTTGTAGTTCTCGAAGGATTGCAGGAACGCGAGCACCGCCGCCGTGACGATGGTCGGTCGCAGGAACGGCAGCGTGATCAGCCAGAACACCTGCTGATGCGGGGCGCCGAGGTCGAGCGCCGCTTCCTCGAGCGCGGGATCGAAGCGCTGCAAACGGGCCATGAAAAGCAGCATGGCATAGGCCGAGATGAAGCTGCTCTGAGCGATGATCGACAGGAACAGGCCGCCGCCGACCCCGACCGTGTCCCAGAGCAGCAGGGTGGAAACGCCCAGGATGACGCCGGGGACCAGCACCGGCGACACCAGGACGCCGTAGATGAGACTCTTTGCCTTGGTCTGCAGCCGGGTGATCAGCAGCGCCCCGGCCAGGCCCAGGATCACGGAGATGACCACCACGCAGACGCCGATGATCAAGCTGTTGGTCAGGGCGGTCCAGAGCTCGTCCTTGGCCATCAGCTTGTCGAACCAGCCGAAGGTGAAGCCGGTCCACGGGGAAATCGAGGGGTTGCGGTTCTCGTTGAAGGCCGCACCCACCATGATCAACAGCGGCAGGAACATGTAGGCCAGGAAGACGGCGATGTAGCCGTTGGTCATGAAGCGCACGATCTGCTGCGGGTCCATGCCCATGAAGCCCGGGGCGCGTGCCGCGGCCCGCAAGATCTCGTCCGCCCCCTCGGGGCCATGACGCTGAACCAGCAGAAGCTCGGTTGTGTTCCGGTGGATACCGAGCATGACGTTGACCAGGCCGAAGAAGACCGTCGCCCCGACGAAGCCGAAGACCAGTCCCAGGAAAGCGCCGAGAACCGTGCTGCCGTTATCCGCGCCGATGTTCCAGCCGACGACGGTGATCGCGGCGATCGTCAGGAAGTACCCGAAGGTACTGAGCGACTCCATCAAGCGGGTGATCCGTCCGTTCATCGCGCCGTCTCTCCGATCGCCCGCGTTCCTACTTCGCGATATCCTCGAGGCCGACGCGGAACAGGCGCATCATCCCCATGATGAACAGGATGCACAGGATGAGCAGCACGAGCGCGTAGGTGGCGCCGAGGTTCATGTCCTGCGTCTCGTTGGTCCAGGTGTAGATGATCTGGGTGAACCACTGGCCTCGACCGCCGCTGAGCGCCATGGGCACGGCGTAGCTCCCGGCGGCCAGCATGAAGGTCATGATGCAGCCCACCGCGATCCCGGGCTTGGCGTGCGGGATGACGACGTACCAGTGCGTGCCCCACCACGGCGCGCCGAGATCCTTGGCCGCCTCGAGCTGGTTCCTGTCCAAGGTCTCGATCACGTTGTACAGCGGGAAGACCATGAACAGGATGTAGGCGTAGATCATGCCGACGATCACGCCGCCGTCGCCGAGGTAGTTGGGCGGCGGCGGATCGAACGAGTTGATGTCGACGAAGCCGAACAGGCTGAGCACCAGGTTGAGCACCCCGCGGCCCGAAAGGATCATCTGCCAGGCGAAGACACGCAGCAGCTCGTTGACCCAGTAGGGGATGACGAGCGCCAGCATGAGCATGGCCGCCCGTTCGGCCGGGGCGACCTTGGCGAGATAGAAGGCGACCGGGTAACAGAATACCAGCGCGAGCAGGGTGACCAGCATGCTCGCCCAGATGGTCTTTATGAAGATGAGTCGGTGGTCCTCGTTGACCAGCAGATACTCGTAGTTCCTGGCGCCCCAATAGGTCGCCTTCTTCTCCTTCTCGTACCTGGCCTCCAGCTCCGCGAGCAGCCCCTCGACCTCCTTCTGGCGCACGAGGATCCCGTCGCGCTCGGCCTTGAGCGCCGCGTTCTGCGCCGCGCTCGCCTCGGGGAGCTCCTCCTCGATCTCCTCCAGGCGGGCGTCCAAGTCGTCCAGCAGGGCATAGTTCTTGTCGATCTTCTGGTAGAGCTGGCCGACCAGGTTCTTGTCCTCGTACCAGAAGGTGTAGGTGATCATGACCGCCTGCGGGACCACGATCATGAGCACGATCCACACCATGCAGGCGAGCAGGACGTAGCTCGTCATGATCACGCCGTAGCGGCGCAGGAAATCCTTCAGTCCGGTCATCGGCGCGCTCCTCGCTCGATCGGCGCCAGGGTGCCCGCGCTCATTCCTTCGCCAGCTCGCCCTCCGGCAGGACCGTCGCGTTCTCGGCGCTGAAGCCCACCTTGGCGGGCGCGCCCGGCCGGAACTCGAGCGCCCGGCCGTCGTTGGTCAGGTGCACGACGATGTCCTTCTGCCGCTGGCCCTTGAGGAAGAGGTTGATGAAGGCCCCCTCGAAATCGAGGCGGTCGATCGTGCTCTCCAGCACGTTCTCGTGGTTCTCGCCGTTGGCGATTTCGCAGCGCTCCGGGCGGACGAAGACGATGACGTTGTCCCCGACCACGCGGCGGGTGGCGTTGACGCCCCGGATGCGTCCCAGCTCGGTGTCGACGATCGCGAAGCCGTCGGCGGTGGTCTCCGCGACCCGCCCGTAGAAGGGGTTGTTCTCGCCCACGAAGGTCGCGACGAAGGGGGTGCTCGGGCGGTTGTAGATCACGTCCGCGTCGTCGATCTGCTCGATCACCCCCTGGCTCATGACGGCGACCCGGTCGGACATGGTGAGCGCCTCGCCCTGGTCGTGGGTGATGTAGATGAAGGTGACGCCGGTCCGCTTCTGGATCGAGCGCAGCTCGGCGCGCATGTGCTGCCTGAGTTTCAGGTCGAGGGCCGAGAGCGGCTCGTCCAGCAACAGCACTTCCGGCTCGACGGCGAGCGCCCGGGCGACCGCCACCCGCTGCCGCTGTCCGCCGGACAGCTCGCTGACCAGCTTGTCGCCCTGTCCGGGCAGCTCGATGAGCTCGAGCAGCTCCTCGGCCCGCTTGCGCCGGGACGCCGTGTCGACGCCCCGGAACCGCAGTCCGAAGGCGATGTTCTCCCAGACCTTCATGAGCGGAAAGAGCGCCAGATTCTGGAAGATCAGCGCGGTGGGCCGCTTGTTCGGCCCTATGCCGCGCATGTCCCGGCCGCCGATGCGGATGGTTCCCTCGGTGGGGTCGATAAAGCCCGAGACCATGCGCAAGATGGTCGTCTTGCCGCACCCGGAGGGGCCGAGGAAGCTGAAGAACTCTCCGGGCTCGACCGTGAGGTTCGCGTTCCTGACCGCCGTGAAGTCGCCGAAACGCATCGTCACGGCATCGAGATCTACGTTCATACCCATGGCGGACACCTACTATGGCCTGTGCTCGATACAAGCCGCAGGAACCGCGCAGGATAAGGCTTCACCGCCATCCCGCGTCAACTGGGATTCGAGCCCGGCCTCGGCCGATTGCCGAGGGAACGAGGGGCTCCAGCGTGCCTCGGAGCCCCCCTCCGGTCATACCTTTAGGCGGCGTTCCACTTGTCGACATACTGGGCGCGCGTCGACACCCACCATGCCGGCTCGGGCGGCCACCACCACAGACGGTCGATGGCGTCGTCGGGATAGGCCAAGGCGAAGTTTTCCTTGTTGGCCGCCTCCAGCATCTTGTCCGCCCCGACCACCGCCGAGTTGTAACCGGAGTTGTTGGCGAAGATCGCGCCCATCTCCGGGGTCAGCAGGTGGTTCATGAAGGCGTAGGCTTCCTCCACGTTTTCGGCGCCCGAGGGGATAGCCATGGTGTCGAGCCACGCCAGCCCACCCTCTTTCGGCATGAGGTAACGGATCTTCTTGTCGGTTTCCTTCATCATCCGGAGCGACGGACCGTCCCAGCATTGACCGATCACGCAGTTGTTCTGGTAGAAGGCGTTGAGCGTCTCCTGCGTGTTGTTCCAGAACTGGCGCACCCACGGCTTGTGCTCGATGGCGAAGGCGAGGAGCTTGTCGTAGATCCCGCGCATCGTGGCTTCGTCCTTGTAGGTATCGAGCATGTTGTTGGACGGGACTTTGCCGGTGCTGTCGAGGTAGAGGCCGATCGTCACCAGGGCCGACTTCTGGCGCACCGTGACGAGGCCCTTGTTCTCGTCGGTCCAGAGGTCGCCATAGGACAGCTGGCCATACTTGTAGTCGCGCTGCGAGCTGTCGAAGATCATCGCCTCGGTGCCCCAGTCGTAGGGCACGAGATAGCGCTTGCGCCGGAACACTCCGCCCAGCTTCTTGGATTTCTTCCACATGGCCGGAAGAATCATGTCGACGTTGACCTTGCTCTCGTCGATCGGCTGCAGAAGGTCGCCGGACTGGTACCAGGCCGGTCCGTAGGTGACCGACGGGAAGACAAGGTCGAAGCCCTTGCCCTTGGAGGCCTTCAGTTTGGTCAGCACTTCGTCGTTGGAGCCGTACTTCGCGAGGTTGACCTTGATGCCGGTCTTCTTCTCGAAGGACTCGATGTGTTCCGGCCAGATGTAGTCGGACCAGGCGTAGACGTTGACTTCGCCCGAAGATGACAACGCCCGCTTGGCGATGAACGGCGCAGTCAGGCTCGTCGTCGCAATCGCTGCGGCGCTCTGCAGCAATGTACGGCGGGTAAAGGCTATCGCGGCACGCTGGGTCGTCGCGCTGGACTTCCCTGTATCGTTCTTTCGGCTCATTGCTCGTCTCCTCCCCCGGTTCGTGAACAAAGTCGATGGGCCGTCCAGATTTCTCTCTGGCAACCACATCCGTTTGGTGGAAGTTCGGTGGCAGAGTTGTCGTGAAAAACCGACTCCCTCCCTTTTCGGTACCGACCCCGGGATGCGGGTTTTTCCGCTGTTTGGGTCGCCCACCGAGGCGGCATGTTACATGATAAGCGCTCTGGAATTTAGCCGTTTTTTGGATCGCGCATGGATGGCTCCTCCGGGGCGGGGCCGATCTTGTTCGCGAAGCCGGGCGACGGGGCACGGGTCGGCGGGGCCGGCTTGCGAAGGAATCGGGAAAATCTCAACCGCTTGCGCCGTGGAAACCCGGAAGCCTGCTTCGGGCGCATCGGCTTCGTCGGTACGCTCGGAGCGAGCGATGACCCGGATCTGCTCCGGTCGGTAAGGACGAATCCCCTGCAGCACCGCAGCGGCGCCGCGATGGCGCCGCGACGTGATCCGGGGCAGCCGCCTTGACATGAGTCCGGAAAAGCCCCGGACTCGGCGAACCGTAGCCGCTTGCCGGGGCGTCGAGACACGATGCATCTGCACCCTCCCTCTCCGCCCGCCGACAGACCGGCCCGCAGACGGCGCACGGCGCGGCTCGCGGTCGCAATCCTGGGTCTCGGGTGGCTGGCCGCCGCGCCCGGCGCCGGGGCCGAGCCGGTCGAACTGGAGCTGGTGCTGGCCGTGGACTCCTCGTTCAGCGTGGACCGCGAGGAGTTCGACCTGCAAATGAAAGGGCTGGCCGGGGCTTTCCGCGACCCTCGCGTGACCGCGGCGATCCGCGCCTCCGGCGATCGCGGAATCGCCGTTTGCCTGGTGCAGTGGGCGGACAACTGGGACCAGAGCATGGCGCTCGATTGGACCGCGATCCACGATGCCGATTCGGCCCGAACCTTCGCCCGACGGTTGGAGCGCACGCCGCGCCTTCTTGTCGGCGCCAGCACCTCGATCACGGGCGCGCTCAAGTTCTCGATGCGTCAGTTCGAACGGAACGGTTTCGAGGGACGGCGCCTGGTGATCGACGTATCGGGGGATGGGCGCCACAACCAGAGCACGGGGCCCGCCGGCCAGCGGGACCTGGCGGTCGACATGGGGATCACGATAAACGGGCTGGCGATCCTGAACGAAGACCGGCAGCTCGATCGGTACTACAGGGACCATGTAATTGGAGGCACGGGGGCCTTCGTCATGACCACCGACAGCTACCGGGATTTCGCCTCGGCCATCGTGCGAAAGCTCGTCCGAGAGATTTCGGGCTCGCCGCTGGCGCTCCTGCCGCGCAAGGGCCCGCCCGATCCGGAACCGAAGCCGCGGCGCGATATCGTCGTCGGTGCCTTTGCGAACGTGGCTGCGGCACCGGGCGTGAGGGATTAGGCGCGCCCTCCCGCTGAGGCGGCCGGGACGGCGATCAGCGCGCCACCACCTTGCCCGGGTTCATGAGGTCGTCCGGGTCGAGCGCGGCCTTGATCCTGCGCATCAGCTCGATCTCCACGGCCGGCTTGGTGCGCGCGTTCTCGGCCACCTTCATGCGGCCGATGCCGTGCTCGGCGCTGATCGAGCCGTTCAGGTCGGCGACGATGTCGTGAACCGCGCGGCTGACCTCGTCCCAGCGTGCCAGATACGCGGCGCGCTCGGCGCCCTCCGGCTGGCTCAGGTTGAAGTGGATGTTGCCGTCGCCGATGTGCCCGAACGGCACCGGGCGGATGCCGGGGACGAGCGCCGCGACGGCGGCGCTGGCGCGCTCGATGAACGCGGGCACGGCCGAGATCGGCACCGCGATGTCGTGCTTGATCGAGCCGCCCTCGAACCTCTGCGCCTCGACCAGGCCCTCGCGGATGCGCCAGAGCGCCTCGGCCTGCGCCTGGCTCGCCGCCACGGTGGCGTCCGGCACCAGGCCGTCCTCGCAGGCCGCCGCAAGGACCGCCTCGAGCGCCTCGCCCAGCCCGCTGTTGCGCGCCCCCGACCACAGCTCGACGAGCACGTACCAGGCATGCCGCGCGCCCAGGGGGTCCCGCACGCCGGGCACGTGGCGCAGCGCCATGTCCAGGCCGACGCGCGGGATCAGCTCGAAGCTGGTCACCGCCTCGCCGGTGGCGGCGCGCACGCGCCCGAGCAGCGCGACCGCGGCCTCGACGTCGCGCACCGCGGCGAACGCGGTCGCCTTGTCCTTTGGCTTGGCGAACAGGCGCAGGACCGCGGCGGTGATGATGCCGAGCGTTCCCTCCGCGCCGATGAAGAGCTGCTTCAGGTCATACCCTGTATTGTCCTTGCGCAGCGAGCGCAGGCCGTCCCACACCCGCCCGTCGGGCAGCACCACCTCGAGCCCCAGCACCAGCTCGCGCACGTTGCCGTAGCGCAGGACCTGGACGCCGCCGGCGTTGGTCGACAGGTTGCCGCCGATCTGGCAGGACCCTTCCGCGCCCAGGCTGAGCGGGAACAGCCGGCCGGCCCGCTCGGCGGCCTGCTGCACCTGCTGCAGGATGCAGCCGGCCTCGACCGTGATCGCGTCGTTGACCGGATCGAGCGCGCGGATGCGGTTGAGGCGGGCGAGGTTGACCACGACCGCGCGGCCGTCCTCGAAGGGGATGCCGCCGGCGACCAGGCCGGTGTTGCCGCCCTGCGGCACCATGGGCACGCCCGCGGCCGCGCAGATCCGCACCACCGCGGCCACGTCCTCGGTCGCGGCCGGCTTGACGACGCACGCCGACCTGCCCCGGTAGCGGCCGCGCGGCTCGACCAGGTGCGGCTCCATCTCGGCCGGGTCGGTGACGAGGCCGTTGGCCCCGACCACGGCTTCGAGGCGCGCCAGCAGGCCGTCCGGCGGCGCGCTCCTGGGACTCGGTTCCGCCATGCCTCAAATCTAGTGCGCGGCGCGGGCGAAGGCCAGGCGGCCCGGCAGAGCGACCGCCGGAATTACGCCATGTATTACGCCATGGATCGGCCCTTGCCCGCGGCGGCGCGGCGCAGGCGGTCGTTGATCGCCGCACCGAGGCCCGCTTCGGGGATCGGCATTACCGCGATGCCCCTGAGACCGGGGCGGTCGAGGGCGTGCAGCGCGGCGAAGAGGTTGGCCGCGGCCTCCCTCGGATCGCCGCGTTCGCTCAGGTTCACGGTGGCGGCCGCGCCGGGCGGGGGATCGGGCCCGAAGGCGAGCAGCGCCTCGTCCGGCGCGACGCTCTCGGCCCCGAGGCGCAGGGGCAGGGCCGGGGCGTAGTGGCTGTTCAGCATGCCGGGCGACTTGACCGCGCCCCCCGCGCCCGCGGTTTCGACCGCGCCGATCGCCTCCTCCAGGGATTCGCGCGTGACCCCGCCCGGGCGCAGGATGACGGGAGTCTCCCCGGTCAGGTCGAGGACCGTCGATTCGAGGCCGACCGGGCACGGGCCGCCGTCGAGAACGAGCGGCACCTCGGCGCCGAGGGCGGCCGCGACGTGCCCGGCCGTGGTCGGGCTGAGTGCGCCCGCCGGGTTGGCGCTGGGCGCGGCGAGCGGCCGGCCGAGCGCGCCCAGCAGCGCCTGCGCGACCTCGTGCGCCGGGGCGCGCACCGCGAGGCTCGCGAGCCCGGCGCTGCACAGGAGCGAGACCCGGCACGCCGGCGCGCGCGGCAGCACGAGGCTGAGCGGCCCGGGCCAGAAGCGCGCGGCCAGCGCCCGCGCCCGCTCGTCCAGGACGACCTCGCGCACCGCCGCCGCGGCGTCGGGGACGTGCACGATCAGCGGATTGAAACGCGGCCGGCGCTTGGCCTCGAAGATCGCGGCGACCGCCAGGTCGTCGGTGGCGTCCGCGCCCAGGCCGTAGACGGTTTCGGTCGGGAAGGCGACCAGGCCGCCGGCGCGCAGGATCCGGGCCGCCTCGGCCAGGCCCGCCCGGTCCGGCCGGCGCACCCGGCCGGCGCGTGCGTTGGAGGGTTCGCCGGGGCCAGTCATGGCGGCGCAGTGTAGCAGGGATCGTGCGATCGGTCGGCCTGAACGCGCTATATTATAATTGGGGACAGTATACTTAATTCAAAGGAATTAAGTATACTGTCCCCAATTATACCCGCACCGCCCGCAAACGACGCCAGGAGCCGCCAACTCAATGACAGCTCCTGGGCTGTTGCTCTCTTGGTTTGTCTCGTTCGGCGCCATCCCACCCGCGGTCGTGAGATGCGCCTTGAGTCACCGCATAGGCACTGCGGCGGCTAAATCGTCACCGGTTTTCCCCGGCCACGTAGAATTATTTTGCCTCTCCCGATTCCTGCGGTCAAGAGCGTAACGGGTGGATGATATACGCGGCGCGCCTTGCGCGCGCGACCGGCGCCGGGCACAATGAAACGCCAACCCCCGAGTCGCGGAATGCGCATCATGGCCGCGAAGATCCTGACCATCGCACAGCAGAAGGGCGGCGCCGGCAAGACGACGCTGGCGGCCCACCTGGCGGTCGCCTTCACCGCCGCCAAACGCCGCGTCGCGCTGATCGACATCGACCCGCAGCAGTCGCTGACCGCCTGGTACCGCGTGCGCGAGGCGACCTTCGGCGAGGCCGGCGCGGGCCTGCTGCTCAACGCGGTGAGGGGCTGGCGCGCGCGCACCGAGATCTCGCGTCTGGCCGACGGCCACGACGTGGTCCTGATCGACAGCCCGCCGCACGCCGAGACCGAGGCCAAGATCGCGGTGCGCGGCGCGGACCTGGTGATCGTGCCGGTGCAGCCCTCGCCGATGGACGTCTGGGCCACGCGGCCGACGCTCGAGCTGGCGGCGCAGGAAGGCGTGCCGGCGCTGCTGGTGCTCAATCGCGTGCCGGCGCGGGCCATCCTGAACGACGAGATGTTCGCGGAGGTCAAGCGCTTGGGCGCCAAGGTCGCGCGCGCGCGCATCGGCAACCGGGTCGCCTTCGCCGGCGCGCTCGCCGAGGGGCTCGCGGCCGCGGAGATGCAGCCGCGCAGCCGCGCCGCGCAGGAGATCAAGGCGCTGGCCAGGGAGATCCTTCGCCTGGCGAAATAGTCCCCGGCCCGCGCAGGGCGCGCCGGCGGCCGCGGGCGCCCGGCGCCTTCCCGCCCGATGAGCCGGGTTATACTTTTCCCCTGGCGATGAAGTGGGGGTTCTCGAAGCCCGGCTTGGCGTAGGTGAGCGGGGCGCCGTCGTCGGCCCTGACCACGCTGCCGCCGGCGGCCGCCAGCACCGCGTGGCCCGCGGCGGTGTCCCATTCCATGGTCCGTCCGAAGCGCGGGTAGAGGTCGGCCCTGCCGCTGGCCACCAGGCAGAACTTGATCGAGCTGCCGGCGCGGAGCCGTTCCTTGACCTTGTAGCCGGCGAGGAAGCGGTCCAACTCGCCGCCGCTGCCGTGGCGCCGGCTGGCGACCACCACCGCGCCCTCGGCGGGCATCGCGCGCGCCGCGATCGGCATCGGCGCGCGGTCGGTCTCGGAGAAGGTGGCGCTGCCCGGCCCGGCGCCGGCCCAGGTCATGGCGAGCGCGGGGGCGTGGACCACGCCGGCGACCGGCCGGCCGTCCTCGATCAGCGCGATGTTGACCGTGAACTCGCCGTTGCGCGACAGGAACTCCCTGGTCCCGTCGAGCGGGTCCACGAGCCAGAAGCGCCCGCCCGAGACGTCGGGCGCCGGCCCGGTCTCCATCGCCTCCTCGGAGACGGCCGGGATGTTGGGCGTCAGCGCGCTCAGCGCCTCGAGGATCAGCGCCTCGGCGGCGTCGTCCGCGTCGGTCACCGGCGAGGCGTCGGCCTTGCGGCGCACCTCGATCCGCCCGGCCTCGACGTAGTAGGCGAGGATCGCCTTGCCCGCGCGCTCGGCGATCAGGCGCAGCACGGCGAGCAGGGCCTCCCGGTCGTCGGGGTCGAAGCCGCCTTCGAGGTCGAGCTCGTCGGGCGCGTCCGCGCCGTCGCCGCCGCTCATGCGCCGGCCCCGCGGGCCTCGGCCTCCCGGATGGCGCGCCAGACCCGCTCCGGCGTGGCCGGCATGTCGATGTGGCGCACGCCGAGCGGGCCGAGCGCATCGACGATCGCGTTGATCACCGCCGGCGAGGCGCCGATCGAGCCGGCCTCGCCCGCGCCCTTGGCGCCCATCGGGTTGGTCGCGCACGGGAAGTCCTCGACCATGGTGAGCTCGATCATGGGCACGTCGTCGGCGCGCGGCATGCAGTAGTCCATGAACGAGCCGGTGAGCAGCTGGCCGCTCTCCGGATCGTAGACCGTGCGCTCGAGCAGCGCCTGGCCGATGCCCTGCACCGTGCCGCCGTGCACCTGCCCGGCGGCGAGCAGCGGGTTCACCAGCGTGCCGAAGTCGTCGACGATCACGAAGCGCACGATGCGCGCCAGGCCGGTCGCGCGGTCGACCTCGACCTCGCAGGCGTGGCAGCCGTTGGGGTAGGTGTTGAGCGCATCCTGATGCCGGGCGGCCTCGTTGATCGGCCGGCGCAGCTCCTCCGGCAGGCCGGCGCCCGCATGCGTGGCCTTGGCGATCTCGGCCAGGCCGACGCGCCGGTCGGTGCCGACGACGGCGAAGGCCCCGTCGCGGAACTCCAGGTCGGCCTCGGCCGCCTCGAGCAGGTGGCCGGCCACGCGCCGGGCGCGCTCGATCGCCTTGTCCGCCGCCGCCGCGATCGCCCCGCCGCCCATGAGCAGCGAGCGCGAGCCCCCGGTGCCGCCGCCGAAGGCCAGCTCGTCGGTGTCGCCCTGGCGGATGCGGATCCGCTCGGGCGCCAGGCCCAGCCTGTCGGCCACGATCTGGGTGTACGCGGTGGCGTGCCCCTGGCCGTTGTTCTGCGTGCCGACGTACACCGTGACCTCGCCATCGGGGTCGAGCCTCACGCGGGCGTCTTCCTGGCCGCTGCCGCCGCACTCCTCGATGTAGCAGGCAAGGCCGATGCCGCGCAGCTTGCCCTCAGCCACGGCCTTCGCCCGGCGCGCGGGCAGGCCGGCGTGGTCGATCCGTTCGAGCGCGCGCTCCATCATCGCGGGAAAATCGCCCGAATCGTAGATCAGGCCGGTTGCCGTCGCGTAGGGCATCTGCGCCGCGCGGACGAAGTTGCGCCGGCGCAGCTCGATCGGGTCGAGGCCGAGCTCGCGCGCCGCCGCGTCGATCAGGCGCTCCACGATGTAGGCCGCCTCGGGCCGGCCGGCGCCGCGGTAGGCATCGACCGGCACGGTGTTGGTGAAGACGCATTTCACCTCGGCGTAGACGGCCGGGATGCGGTACAGCCCGGAGAGCATCTTGAGGCAGCAGCCGGTCGGGATGAACGGCCCGAAGTTGGACAGATAGGCGCCCATGTTGGCCACGATCGAGGCGCGCAGGCCCAGGATGCGCCCCTCGGCGTCGAGCGCCAGCTCGGCGGCGGCGACGTGGTCGCGGCCCTGGCTGTCGCTCACGAAGCTCTCGCCCCGTTCGCCGTTCCAACGCACCGGCCGGCCGAGCGCGCGCGCCGCCCACAGCACCAGCACCTGCTCGGCGAACAGGAAATTCTTCATCCCGAAGGCGCCGCCCACGTCCGGCGTCACGACGCGAACCTGCTCGGCGGGCACGTGGAAGATGTCCCTGGCAAGCTGGGGCTTGAGCTTGTGCGCGCCCTGGCTGCCGGTGGTGAGCGTGAAGCGCCCGCTCGCCTCGTCGTAGACGCCGAGCGCGTTGCGCGGCTCCATCGGGTTGACGACCAGGCGGTTGTTGACCAGCTCCAGGCGCGTCACGTGCGCGGCCCCGGCGAAGGCGGCCGCGGTGGCGGCTTCCTCGCCCAGGTCCCAGTGCAGGCAGAGGTTGTGCGGCGCCTCGTCCCAGATCCGCGGCGCGCCCGGGTCGAGCGCCGCGCCCGTGTCGACCACCGCGGGCAGGTCCCGGTAGTCGACCTCGATCAGCTCGGCCGCGTCCTTGGCCTGTTCGAGCGTCTCGGCGACCACGAAGGCGACCGGGTCGCCGACGTGGCGCACCCGGCCGCGCGCGAGCACCGGGTGGGTCGGCAGGGCCATGGCGCTGCCGCCCTTGCCGGTCATCGGGGTCAGGCACGTGATGTCGCCGATGCCGTCCCTGGCCAGATCCGCGGCGGTATAGACCCCGAGGACGCCGGGGGCGGCGGCCGCCGCGGCGGTGTCGATGGCGGCGATCTGCGCGTGGGCGTGCGGGCTGCGCAGGACGAAGCCGACCGCCTCGCCCTCGAGGCGGATGTCGTCGGTGTAGCGCCCGCGGCCGGTCAGGAGCCGCGGATCCTCGATCCGGCGCATGGCCTGGCCCACGCCGAACTGGCCCATGGAGACACCCCTGCTCGTGGTCGGGAGACGCGCGCGGGCGCGATCATAGGCAAGGGGGGCGGCGGCTCCAACCGGAAAGTTGGCGCCCCGGCCGCGCCGCGGCACGCCCCCCGGGGCGGAAAACCCGCGGGGGGCGTAACGCGGCCTTAAGGCGTTGCCGGCATGATCCGCCCAGGCGCCGCCGCCGGGTCCGCCGGGCCGAGGACAGGGAGGTCATGGACAGCGCATTCCTTCACGCCGCCATCGTGTGGGGCGCGCTCGGCGTGGCGCTCGCCTGCCTTGTGCTGCGCCTCAAGGCCCCGCCGCCGCCGGCGCCCGGGCGCGAGGCCGGGGCGGCCGAGCGGGAGGACGCGCGCGATCCGGCTTGAGGTGCCGCCGTCGCCCGATGTCCGTCGGGCGAAAGGGCCAGGTCGTGGACTCGGAAATCGCGTTGTGCCCGAATTTCGGGCTTGCCGCGCCGAGGTCCGCTTGCAGCCGGCGGCGGACATCAGAGCCTCGGGAGCGCGGCGAAGGCCGGCCGGCGAGAGGGCGGGCCGGCTTGGTCAAAACAGATCCTTAATAGGGGACAGTATACAGTTTTTGTTCTCGATCATTGGCAGCGGTGGAGAGAACTCAATCAAAAACAGTATACTGTCCACTGCTGTCCGGTTAACTGAGCGGCCGGAGTTCTGAAACGCCCGGTCTGTGCGG
>JBHHZJ010000072.1:0-18176 GCA_046758005.1 Kiloniellaceae bacterium | reverse complement strand
GCGATCCGCTTGTGGTGCGCGCACCACGGCGCGAACCGCGCCTAACCAGCGGGTCAAAGCCCAGCGGTCAAAAGGGTCATTATCACCGAGATTTGGTATTACACCGCGGGCCGCCCGCGCGTCACGCGCGCTCACAGCCAAAGCGTCTTCTTGCGTAGCTCGAGGTCGCCGAGCAGGGGTTCGGCCGGGCCCTCGTGGGTGATGGCGCCGCGGTCCAGAACGTAGACCCGATCGGCCAACGCCAGCACCAGGTCGAGGTCGTGCTCGATGATCAGGATCGGGACCTCCTTGCGCAGCTCGTCGATGCTGTGGAAGACCTCCTCGGCCATGGTCGGCGAAAGGCCCTCGAACGGCTCGTCCATCAGCAGCAGGCGGACGTTGCCCGACAGGGCCCGCGCGATGGCGACCATCTGCTGCTCGCCGCCCGAGAGCACGTCCGCCTTGGTGTGCAGGCGCTCCTCGAGCCGGGGAAAGTATTCGAATATCCGCTGGTCGGTCCAGCGCACGCCGTCGGCCGCCCGCCGCCGCAACCGCCCCATGGCCAGGTTCTCGGCCACGCTCAGGTTGGGGAACAGGCGCCGGCCCTGCGGCACCAGGCCGATGCCGCGCAGCGCGATCTCCTCGGGCGAATGCCCGGCTATCTCCTGCCCCATGAACGCGATTTCGCCCGTGCGCGGCGGGTTCAACCCCATGATGGCCTTGATCGTGGACGACTTCCCGGCCCCGTTGCGGCCGAGCAGGGCGACCATCTCGCCTTCGCGGACCTCGAGCGACACGTCGTGCAGGATATGGCTGCTGCCGTAGAACGTGTTGATCACCTCGACCGTGAGCAGCGGGCTCGACGCAGCCTTCTGTACCGGCTTGTGATGGCCCGCGACCAACTTCTTGCCGCTGCCGAGGTAGACCTGCTGCACCTCGGGATCGCTGCGTACGGCCTCCGGCGGGCCCTGGATCAGGACCGCGCCGTCGTTCATGACGGTGATCGATTCGGAGAAGGCGAAGACACGATCGATGTCGTGCTCGACCACGAGCACCCCCATGTGCTCCGCCAGGCGTTGGATCAGACCGACGATGCGCTCGCGCTCGGCCACGGCGAGGCCCGCCAGCGGCTCGTCGAGCAGGAGCACGCGCGGCCGGGGCGCGAGGGCAACACCGATCTCGAGCAGTCGTTGCCCGCCGTAGGACAGGTCCGAGACGAGCGCGCCCTCCAGCCCCTCGAGACCGAGGAACCGGACCAGCGCCGCCGTCTCCTCGTTGACCCGGCGCAGGCCGTCCGCCCGACGCCACAGGTCGAAGCGCGCAGGGTCGCGCGCCTGCACCGCGAGTCGGACGTTCTCCCAGACCGTCAACCCGGTGAACAGATTGGTCACCTGGAACGAGCGCGCGACGCCGCGCCGCGCCAGCTCGTCCGCCCGTCGCCCCTCGACGCTTTCGTCAGCGAAGCTCAGGCTGCCCTCGTCCGGCGGATACATCCCCGAGAGCACGTTGAACAAGGTCGTCTTGCCCGCGCCGTTCGGGCCGATCAGCGCCTGCACCGTGCGGTCGGCGACCTGGAGATCGACCGCCGAGACCGCGACGAACGCGCCGAAGCGCTTGACCGCGCCGCGGCATTCGAGCAGCGGCCGGCCGGCGCCGCCGGGCTCCGCGGCGCGCAGGAAGCCCGGAACCTCGGCCGCAGGCGCCGGCCGCGCCCGCGCGGCCATGGCGGCCAGCGTCTCCCGCCCCCGGCGCAGGGGCGCGAGCAGGCGTGTGCCGACCCCGACCAGGCCGGTCGGCGAGAACAGGATGAAGCCCATGAACAGGATGCCGAAGTAGAACTGCCAGCCGCTCGTGTAGCCGGACAGGATCTCGCGAAACAGGATGAAGAACAGCGCGCCCACGGGCGGGCCGATGAAGTCGCGCATGCCGCCGATGATCGACATGGCCAGGATCTCGCCCGAGAAGTTGACGTGCACGAGATCGGCCGAGACGAAATACTTGAGGAAGCCGAACAGGCTGCCGGCCAGGCCGACCACGGCGGTGGAGATCACGAAGGCGATCAGCTTGTAACGCTGCACCGGATAGCCGGCGAAGGTCGCGCGCTGCTCGTTCTCGCGGATCGCGATCAGCACCCGGCCGAAGGGCGAGTTGACCAGCCGCCACATCAGCCAGGCCACCGCGAAGACGACGATCGCGACCAGGCGGTAGAACGTCGTCTGGTCGTCAAGCGCGAGGCCCAGGAGCGACGGCCTCGTGATCCCGCCCAGGCCGTTCTCGCCGCCGGTGAACGAGGTCCAGCGGAACACGATGTAGAAGAACATCGCCGTGAAGGCGAGCGTCAGCAGGGCGAAATAGACGCCGCGCCGGCGCAGCACCAGGAACCCGATCACCAGGCCGAGCAGCGCCGCGAAGGTCACCGCCAGCAGGACCGGCAGCACGAACCGGCCCGGCAGCACATGGATCTGGATCAGCGCCGCGGCGTAGGCGGCCAGGCCGAAATACGCGCCGTGTCCGAAGGATACGAGGCCCGTGTAGCCGAGCAGCAGGTTGTAGCCGAGGCCGACCATGGCGAAGAGCGCGATCTCGGTGGCCGTCGACACCGTCATGCCGATCCCGGCCACGGCGTAGGGCAGGACCACGAGGGCGAGCGCGAGGACCGCGAGCGGGTGACGGGCCAGAGCGAGCGCCTTCATTCGAGCCGCTCGAACTTCTCGCCGAGCAGGCCGCGCGGCCGGACCAGCAACACCAGGACCATGAGCGCGTACATCGCGGCCTCCGCCGCCGGCGGATAGGCAAGCACGGTCAGGCCACGCACGACGCCGACCAGGATCCCGGCGTAGATCACGCCCCAGAAGCTTCCGAGGCCGCCGATGACCACGATGACGAAGGCGGCGGTGAGGATCTCCGTGCCCATGGCCGGCTGCACGCCGGCGAGCGGCGCCGACATCACCCCGGCCAGCCCGGCCAGACCGACCCCGAGGGCGAAAACCGCGGTCAGCACCGGGCGCAGCCGGATGCCGAGGGCGCGCACCATCTCCGGGTCGCGGGTGCCGGCGCGCACGATCATGCCGAAGGCGGTCTTGTTGAGCAGCAGCCAGGTCCCGAGGATGGCGAGCGCCGCCACGCCCAGGATCGCGAGGCGGTAGTAGGAATAGATGAAATCGCCGACCAGCAGCGTCCCGCGCAGCGCCGGCGGGATCGAGAACGGCAGGCCCATCGAGCCCCAGAGCAGGCGCAAGGTCTGCTCGGCGGTGAGCGCCAGGCCGAAGGTGAACAGGAGGCCGAGAATGGGGTCCTCCCGGTACAGCCGGCGCAGGAACAGGGTCTCGATCAGGATGCCGATCGAGGCCACCGCCACGGGCGAGAGGACGACCGCCCCGAAGAAGCCGAACTGCCGGCTGATCTCGACCGCGAAATAGGCGCCGAAGGCGTAGAACGCCCCATGCGCCAGGTTGACCACGCCGCCCAGGCTGAAGATCAGCGACAGGCCGAGCGCGAGCAGGATGTAGTAGGCCCCGACCAACAGGCCGTTGGTCATGTGCTCGACCACGATGAAGAGCGGGGGCAAATCTTCCTCAGGGGGTCCGCGACGCCGACGTTGCGCCGTACGTGTAACCGGAACGCGGCGGCCCCGGACGGGCGCGCCCGTCCGGGGTTGGCTTGGCGCCCACTACGCCGCGAATGAGCAGGGATTCTCCTCCTTGGTCGGCTGGATCAGGTCAAGCGGCTCGCCCGCGGCCGGCGAAGGCTCGACGATCTCGAAGATATCCCACTTGTCCTTCGCCTCGGACGGCTCCTTGACCCGGACCACGAACATCTCCTGCAGGAGCTGGTGGTCCCAATCGCGGAAGCTCCCCTCCCGATTCTTCAGCAGGTCGAACTTCGCGCCCTTCTCAAAATGCTCGATGAGCTTGTTGGGGTCCGTGCTCTTGGCCTCCTCCATCGCCTGAAGCACGATCTTGATGCCGATATAGTCGCCCCAGGCCTGGTTGTCCGGCGGGCCGCCGTAGCGCTTTTGGTAAGCCTGCGTGAACCGCCTCGAGCCGGCGGTATCCAGGTGGTGGTACCAGAGGCTCTGCCAGTAGCCCGAGAGCGATTCCAAACCGGCGGCCCAAAACGGGACGGTGTCCATGACCCCGCCGGCCACTTTGTACGGCAGGCCGTATTCGCGGTATTGCTTGAGGAACGTGGTCTGGTCCACGCCGGCCAGGTTGATGTAAACGAAGTCGGGCTTGGCCTGCCGGATCTTCAGGATGTAGGAGCTGTAGTCCGGCGTGTTGGTCGGCACCATGTCGTTGTTGACCACGGTGCCGCCGTTCTGTTTCAGGAAGCGCGACGAGACCCGGAACAGGTCGTGGCCGAAGGCGTAGTCGGCCGTGAGCATGTACCATTTGGCGCCCCTGATCAGGTTCTGGCGCACCTGCCATTGCCCGATCGTCTTGGTGTACATCGTGTTGCAGCCTTCGACGTGGAAGGTGTAGCGGTTGCATTTCGCCCCGCGCAGGGCATCGGAGTTGCAGCCGCTGTTGACGTAAAGCGTCTTGAGGCGCTTGGCCTGCTCCATGATCGCGCCGCCGGAGGCCGAGCTGATCTCGCCGATCAGGAAGCTGACCTTGTCGCGCTCGACCAGCTTCTGCACCTTGGTCACGGCCACGCCCGGGTTGACGCTGTCCTCGGTGACGAAATCAACCTTACGGCCCATCGCCCCGCCGGCCGCGTTGACCTCGTCCACCGCCAGTTGGGCGCCCCGGACGCCGTACTCGCCGAGCTGGCCGAGGAAGCCGGTGCGCGGGGTCAGGTGCCCGACCTTGATCGTGTCCGCGGCCTTGAGGATGGCGGGGAAGCCGATCTGGGCGAGCGCGTAACCGCCCGCGATCGCGGCGCCGCCGCGCAGGACCTTGCGCCGGCTCGGGCCCTTCCGTGATTTTGGATGGAATCTTCCGTCCGTCATTGGTCTCCTCCCTTGTCTCGTGTTGGTTACAAAGGCCGGCCCCGGGCGTGGGACGCGTCCGGTTCCCCGGCGCGCAACGAACGTCAGGTAGGAGCCGGCAGCCGTCGATGTGACGGGCAATCCGAGATAGCGCCGGATTCTTAAGATATCAAACCACAGGACACGCCCACGCTGTCAATCCCGACCATCGAGGGGAGATGCATCGGTTCTTGGGCCGGGCACAGGGAAAAGGGGTACTCCAAGGATCGGTTACAACCCTTGAGAATGAGAAGAAGCCCCCATGCCGCAGGCTGTGACGATCACGAACTTGCCTCGGGCGTTGGCCGTGATCAATGAGCGCTTGCTCTTCGCCGTGTTCCGCCACGAAAGCCAAAGCCAGGGACTCGGCTACCCCTTTCCTCCTGCCACAAAACTCACGACATTTCCGGCCCGTAATTTGTTCGGCGAGCGTATCCGAAATTATTTCGAGATGATTAGGCATACTGTCACCGATATCTTAACGGCAGGCCGAAATTCGCGCCCCGCGTCAGCGGCGGTTTGTGGACCCTCGAGGAATTCGCGTATTATCGCCGCCTTTCCGGTCTGCACAGATCTGCACAGACTCGAGGCACGAGGACCATGAACGACAAGAAGCGTCCGGCCCGGCACATCGTGCTGACCTCGCACCCGCGCCCCGGGCAGCAGCGCGTGCCCATCGACTGGGGCAAGGCCGACCCGAAGGAGCGCGGCCCCGTCATCGGCACGCTGAGCGACCCGGCACGGCGCAACGTGATCGGGGCGCACGCCGGGTCCTATGCGCTCTACCGGGCGCTCGCCATCGCCGCGGGCAGCCTGAGCCCGGAGCACCGGCCCGACTTCACGGATACCGCCCCGGCCGTGGCCATCGGCCCGCATCCCCAATGGGCGGACCCGGACAAGATCGTCTCGCTCGACCCCTTCGGCCACGTGTCGGGAGAGGCGTTCAAGGACCTGATGCGGGAGGGCTGGGACATCCGTCCGACCATCGCCGTGACCCAGGCTCGCCTGACCGTGCCCGAGCTCAAGGACGCGGTGCGCGCCGGGCGGCTCGCCCCCGACGGCCGCATCCTGCTCGAAAGCGGTGAGGCCAACTGCACGAAGGCGGCGATCGAGCCCGTCTGGTACCTGCCCGGCGTGGCCAAGCGCTGTGGCGTCGGCGAGCAGGACCTGCGGCGCAGCCTGTTCGAGCACACCGGCGGCATGTTCCCGGAGCTGGTGACGCGCCCCGACCGGCACGTCTTCCTGCCGCCGATCGGCGGCATCACGGTCTACATGTTCGGCGACCTGGCCGCGATCACGGACCCCGCGCGCAAGCTCGCCTGCCGGGTGCACGACGAATGCAACGGCTCGGACGTCTTCGGCTCGGACATCTGCACCTGCCGGCCCTATCTCGTGCACGGGATCGAGATCTGCGTGCACACCGCGCAGCAGGGCGGGGCCGGGCTGATCGTCTACAACCGCAAGGAGGGCCGGGCGCTCGGCGAGGTGACCAAGTTCCTGGTCTACAACGCGCGCAAGCGCCAGGCCGGCGGCGACCGCGCCGACGCCTACTTCGAGCGTACCGAATGCGTGGCCGGCGTCCAAGACGTACGCTTCCAGGAGCTCATGTCCGACGTGCTGCACTGGCTCGGAATCACCCGAATCGACCGTTTCGTCTCCATGAGCAACATGAAGCACGACGCGCTCGTGCGGCAGGGCATCGAGATCGTCGAGCGCGTGCCCATCCCCCAGGAGCTCATCCCCGACGACGCCCGGGTCGAGATGGAGGCCAAGAAGGCGGCCGGCTACTTCACCGAGGAGATCGCCCCCGACAGCGCGGTGCCGGCCGAGACCAAGGGGCGGGACCTGCCGGAGTATTAGGGGTTTCTTGCCCGACCTGACCGATCCGCAAGCCGCGCTCGCCTGGCTGCGCACGCCGGAGGCGATCCGCAGCCGCTGCGCCCGGATCTTCGCCTCGGCGCAGGCCGGCGCGCTCGACCACTTCGGCCTCGACCTCGACCGTCTCGGGGCGGCGGCAGACTACGTCGTCGCGACGATCCGCGCCAACTACCCCGACCTGGACATCCCGTATCACAGCCGCTGGCGCCACTTCGCCGCCGGGGGTCGGGACCGTTGGGCGGAGCTCGCCACCCGATTGCCCGGCGCCCCGCCCGGCGAGGTGGCGCGGGTCCGCTTCGACTTGGTCGTGACCAGCGTGCTGCTCGACGCCGGGGCCGGGGCGGCCTGGCGCTACCGCGAGCCGGGCACGGGCGAGACCTTTGCCCGCTCGGAAGGGCTGGCGGTGGCGAGCTTCCGTCTCTTTGCCGGCGGCGGCTTCTCGGCCCACCCGGACGCCCCGCTGCGCGCCGACGCCGGGGCGCTTGCCGCCATGACGCCCGCGCGCCTGGCCGAGGCGTTCCAGGCCGGTCGTGACAACCCGCTGGTCGGTCTGGAGGGGCGCGCGGCGCTGCTCTCGCGGCTGGCGGAAGCGCTCCACGCCAGGCCCGAGATGTTCGGCGCGGAGGACCCGCGGATCGGCCGGCTCTACGACTATCTCGCCGCCTGCGCCGAAGGGGGCCGGCTT
This sequence comes from Kiloniellaceae bacterium, assembly GCA_046758005.1. Taxonomy (GTDB): domain Bacteria; phylum Pseudomonadota; class Alphaproteobacteria; order Kiloniellales; family J153; genus JBHHZJ01. Next base: position 10,665 of record JBHHZJ010000072.1, on the reverse strand, counting down.
CCGGCGGCCACCGTGTTGGCGGCGGTGCTGGAGGGGCTCGGCCCCATCTGGCCGGGGCGGCTCAGCCTCGGCGGCGTCAACCTGGGCGACGTGTGGCGCCACCCGGCGGCGGCGAGCGCCGGCCCCGCCGGCGGGCTGGTGCCGTTTCACAAGCTGTCGCAATGGCTGACCTACTCCCTGGTCGAGCCGCTCGAAGCCGCGGGCGTCGAGGTCACCGGGCTCGACGAGCTGACCGGGCTGCCCGAATACCGAAACGGGGGGCTGTTCATCGACCTCGGCGTGCTCAGGCCGAAGCACGCGGGCGTCCTGAGCGAGGCGCACACGGTCGAATCCGAGGTCGTGGTCGAGTGGCGCGCGCTCACGGTCGCCCTGCTCGACGGTCTGGCCGAGGCGGTGCGGGCGCGACTCGGCCTCGACGCGGCCCGGCTGCCGCTCGCCAAGGTCCTGGAGGGCGGCACCTGGAGCGCGGGTCGGCGCATCGCGCGCGAGCGCCGCCCCGACGGCCGGCCGCCGATCGCCGTGGTCAGCGACGGGACGGTGTTCTAGAGTGACGCGCTACAATCGCCGAGGAGGAGGGCATGGCGCAGCAGCCGGAGAACGTGACGCTCGTCGATCACCCGCTGGTCCAGCACAAGCTGGCGCTCATGCGGCGCAAGGAAGCCAGCACCGCCGAGTTCCGCCAGCTTTTGCGCGAGATTGCGCTGCTGCTCGGCTATGAGGTGACCCGCGACCTGCCGCTCACCAGCGAGGAGATCGAGACGCCGCTGGCCGAGATGACCGCCCCCCGGCTGGAGGGCAAGAAGCTGGTCTTCGTCTCGATCCTGCGCGCCGGCAACGGGCTGCTCGAGGGCCTGCTCGACCTCGTGCCCTCGGCGCGCGTCGGGCACATCGGCCTGTACCGCGACCCGGCGACCCTGGTCGCCGTGGAGTACTACTTCAAGGTCCTGCAGGACCTGAGCGAGCGCCTGGTCGTCGTGGTCGACCCGATGCTGGCCACCGGCAACTCCGCGGTCGCGGCGATCTCGCGCCTCGAGGAGGCGGGCGCGCGCGACATCAAGTTCGTCTGCCTGCTGGCCGCGCCCGAGGGCATCGCCACCGTGCACGAGGCGCATCCGGACGTGCACATTTATACCGCGGCGATCGACGACTACCTGAACGATCACGGCTACATCGTGCCCGGCCTGGGCGACGCCGGGGACCGGCTATACGGTACCAAGTAGGCGCTCTTCCGGGACGCCTTCCTGCCAGGGCCCCGTGAAGTCCACCCTCTCCGGCCGGCCGGGCAGGTCCAGGCGCGCCGCGGCGGGTGCGGCCTCGGCGATCACCCGGCCACGGCGGATCACGTGCAGCCGGGTCGCGCGCAGGCGGATCGCCTCGATCGGGTCGCCGGCCTGCAGCACCACGAGGTCGGCGTGGCGGCCGGGCGCGATGCCGTAGCCCTCCAAGCCCATGATCCTGGCGCCGTTCTCGGTGACCGCCCGGAAGCAGGCGCGCATCGCCTCGCTGCCCGTCATCATGGCCACGTGCAGGCCCATGTGCGCGACCTCCAGCATGTCGCCGGAGCCGAGCGGGTACCAGGGGTCCATGACGCAGTCGTGACCGAAGGCGACGGTCAGGCCCGCGGCCATCAGCTCCGGCACGCGGGTCAGGCCGCGGCGCTTCGGGTAAGTGTCGTGCCGGCCCTGGATCACGATGTTGATGAGCGGGTTGGCGACGACTTTCAGCTCCGCCTCGGCCATGAGCGGGATCAGCTTGCTCACGTAGTAGTTGTCCATGGAGTGCATGGACGTGAGGTGCGAGCCGGTGACCCGGCCGCGCAGGCCGAGGCGCCGGGTCTCGTAGGCCAGCGTCTCGACGTGGCGCGACAGGGGGTCGTCGGTCTCGTCGCAGTGCATGTCCACCGGCAGGCCGCGTTCGGCCGCGATCTCGCACAGCGCGCGCACCGAGGCCGCGCCCTCGGCCATGGTCCGCTCGAAGTGGGGGATACCGCCGACCACGTCCACGCCCTTGTCCAGCGCGCGTTTCAGGTTCTCCAGCGCGCCGGGCGAACGGAAAACTCCGTCCTGGGGGAAGGCGACGAGCTGCAGGTCCAGGTACGGCCGGACCTGGCTCTTGACCTCGAGCAGGGCGTCGACCGCGATCAACCGCTCGTCGCACACGTCCACGTGAGTGCGGATGGCGAGCAGGCCGCGCGCTGCGGCCCAGTCGCAGTAGCGCAACGCGCGCTCGGCGATCGCCTCGGCGCTGAGGTGCGGCTTGAGCTCGCCCCACAACGCGATGCCCTCGAGCAGCGTGCCCGAGCGGTTGATGCGCGGGAAGCCGTAGGACAGTGTCGCGTCCATATGGAAGTGCGGGTCGACGAAGGGCGGCGTGACCAGGCGCCCGGCCGCGTCGAGCTCGCGCGTCGCGGCCGCCTTCAGCGCCGGCTCGACCGCGACGATCCGCGCCCCCTCGATGCCGATGTCGATACCGGTGCGGCCGTCCGGCAGGTTCGCGCCGCGCAGGATCAGGTCCATGTCGTGCTCCCCCCTTTGGCTCGTCAGCGTTCGCCTTTCCGGTAGGGTACCATCAACGCCTTGGGATAGGCGGCGCGCCGCGACATGACGATGAGCGCCAGGATGCTGAACACGTACGGCAGCATCAGGAAGACCTGGTAGGGCACGGCATCGGCGACGACGTGCTGGACGCGCAGCTGGAAGGCGTCGAACAGGCCGAACAGCAGCGCGCCGAGCAGCGCCTTGCCGGGGCGCCAGGAGGCGAAGACGACCAGCGCGATGCACACCCAGCCCCGGCCCTGGATCATCGTGAAGAAGAAGCTGTTGAAGGCGGCCAGCGTGAGGAAAGCGCCGCCGACCGCCATGAGCGCGCTGCCCGCCACGACCGCGCCCATGCGCACGGCGAAGACGTCGATGCCCTGCGCCTCGGCGGCGTGCGGGTTCTCGCCAACCATGCGCACGGCCAGCCCGAGCGGCGTGCGGTAGAGCACGTAGGCCACCGCCAGCACGAGCGCGAACGCGAGGTAGGTGAGCGGCGTCTGTCCGAACAGGGACGGGCCCAACCCCGGCAGGTCCGACAGCAGCGGCAGATGGACAGGCTCGAACGGGGTGATGGTCGGCGGCGTCGCCGCGCTGGGCACGATCAGGCGGTACGAGAAGTAGGTCAGGCTGGCGGCCAACAGGGTGATGCCCAGCCCGACCACGTGCTGCGACAGGCCGAGCGCGACCGCGAGCACGGCGTGGAGCAGGCCGAAGATCGCCCCCGCGACCGCCGCCGCCAAGACCCCGGACCAGAGGTCGGCCCCCTGGTACACGGCCATCCAGCCGACCATGGCGCCCAGGGTCATGATGCCTTCGATGCCGAGGTTGAGCACGCCGGCGCGCTCGCACAGAAGTTCGCCGAGGGTGCCGTAGACGAGCGGCGTGGCGATGCGCAGCACGGCCGCCCAGAAGCTCCCCGCGACGAAGATTTCCAAGGCCTCGGTCATCGGCGGATCCGGTAGCGTGTCATCAGCACCGCGATTAGCATGCTGAGCAGCGAGACCGCGACGATCACGTCGGCGATGAAGCTCGGCACGTTGACGGCGCGGCCCATGGCATCCGCCCCGACGAACACGGCGGCCACGAACACGGCGGCCCCGACCACGCCGGGCGGGCTGAGCTGCGCCAGCATGGCGACCACGATGCCGGTGTAGCCGAAGCCCGGCGACAGGTCGAGGGTCAGGTAGCCCTTGAGACCGGTCACCTCGCACGCTCCGGCCAGGCCGGCCAAGCCGCCTGAGAAGACCGCCGCGCGCAGCATGACCGCGCCGATCGGCATGCCGGCGAAGCGCGCCGCCCGCGGGTTGGCGCCGACCGCGCGGGCCTGGTAGCCCCACACCGTGCGCGCGTCGATCAGCCAGAACACGAGCGCCATGGCGAGCGCGATCAGGAACCCGGCGTGCAGGCGCGTGCGCGCGATCAGCTTGGGCAGCACGGCCTCGTCGAGCACCGGCGCCGACTGCGGCCAGCCGAAGGCCAGCGGGTCCTTCATCGGCCCCTCGATCATCATCGACACGAACAGCAGCATGACGAAGTTGAGGAGCAGGGTGGTCACCACCTCGTCGACGCCGAGGCGCGTCTTGAGCCACGCCGGTCCGAGTAGCAGCAGGGCGCCGCCGGCCGCGCCCAGCGCGAGCACCAGCGGGACGAGCAAGAGGGACGGCAGCACGATGGCGCCGGAGCCGGCCGCGGCCGCGATCAGGGCGCCGACGTAGAACTGCCCCTCGCCGCCGATGTTCCACAACTTGGCCCGGAACGCGACCGCGGCGGCCAGGCCCGTAAGGATCAGCGGCGCCGCCCGGGCCAGGGTCTCGGTAACGGCGAGCCGGGAGCCGAACGCGCCCTTAAACAGGATCGCGTAGGCCTCGAGGACCGGCGCGCCGCTCCACAGGATGAGCGCCGCGCACAGCAGCAGCGCGGCGGCGACCGCGGCGAACGGCGCCAGCGCCGCAAGCGCGATCGACGTCGTCTCCCGCCGCTCAAGCCGCATGGCCGGCTTCGCGCCACTGACCGGCCATGAGCAGGCCGATCTCCCGCGTGGTCATCTCCTGTGCCGGGCGCGGCGCGGTCAGGCGGCCGCGGTAGATCACGGCAATTCGGTCGGCGAGCGCCAGCACCTCGTCCAGGTCCTCGGAGATCAAGAGCACCCCGGCGCCGCGCTCGCGCGCCTCGAGGAGCTGGATCTGCACGTAGGCGATCGCCCCCACGTCCAGCCCGCGCGTCGGCTGGTTCGCAACGATGAAGCGGGGCTCGATCGAAAGGATGCGGCCCAGAATCAGCTTCTGCATGTTGCCGCCGGACAGCAGGCCGGTGCGGGCGGTCGGACCGGGGCAGCGGATGTCGAACCGCTCGATCAGGCGGCGGGTGAAACCGATCGCCGCGTCGCCGCGCAGCAGGCCGGCGCGCGAATACGCGGGCGACCGCACGGTCTCCAGGATGGCGTTCTCCCAAACGGTCATATCGCCGATCAGGCCTTCGGCTTGGCGATCGTCGGGGATGCGGCCGACCCCGGCGGCCACGAAATGCGCGGGCGCGAACCGCCGCACGGGCGCGCCGAACAGGCGCACGGCGCCGCGGGTCGGCGCGGTGAGGCCGCAGGCGAGTTCGGCGAGGGCTTTCTGCCCGTTGCCGGCCACTCCCACGACCCCGACGATCTCGCTGCCGCGCACCGCGAGGCTGGCGCGGTCGAGCAGGGGGCGGCCGTCGCGCTCGAGCGTGGCGTCCTCCAGCGCGAAGGCCAGATCCCCGGGCGGCAGCGGGCGATGGACCGGCTGGGTCACCCGGCGGCCGACCATGAGTTCGGCCAACTCGTGGCGGTCCGTGGCCCGCGCCGGCCGTTCGGCCACCACGCGCCCGCCGCGCAGCACCATGACGCGGTCGCTGACCCGCATCACTTCGTCCAATTTGTGGCTGATGAAGATGATGGACAGGCCGCCGCGCGCCATCTGGCCGAGGGTGGCGAACAGGCTCTCCACCTCCGGCGGCGTGAGCACGGCGGTCGGCTCGTCGAGGATCAGGATGCGGGCGTCGCGGTAGAGCGCCTTCAGGATCTCGACCCGCTGGCGCTCGCCGACCGAGAGGTCGGCCACGCGCGCGGCAGGATCGACCGTAAGCCCGAAACGCGCGGAGAGGTCGGCGAGCTTGGCCCGGGCGCGCCGGCGCTCGGAGCGCGGCGCCCACAGCGGCTCGGACCCCAGGATCACGTTGTCGAGCACGGTCAGATTATCGGCCAGCGTGAAGTGCTGGTGCACCATCCCGATGCCGGCCTCGATCGCGGCCCGGGGCGAACCGTGCGGGAGCGCCGCGCCGAACGCCTCGATCCGGCCCTCGTCCGGGACGTAGTGCCCGAACAGGATGCTCATGAGGGTGGTCTTGCCGGCGCCGTTCTCGCCGAGCAGGGCGAGGACCTCGCCGCGGCGCAGCTCGAGGTCGACCGCGTCGTTGGCGACGAGCTGGCCGAAGCGCTTGGTGATTCCGCGCAGACGGAGGACGACGTCGGAAGAGTCCACGGTCATCGGGCCACCGTGGACATCGCCTCGGGCGCGGGCCCGGGCCAGGGATCGGCCGCCTCCACTTGCGCCGAGAGGCCGAGCAACAGCCCGTCGGCCCCGATGGGGCCGGCAAGCTGCACCGCGACCGGAAGGCCGCGCTCGTCCAGCCCGCGCGGCACGGCGGCCGCCGGCTGACCGCCGACGTTGAACACGACGGCGAAGGGCGCGAACGCGCCGAGGCGCGCGAAGTGCGCCTCGACGTCCTCGTGGTCGGTCGGAAACGCCCCGAGCGGGGGCGGCGGACCGGCCAGGGCGGAGGTCGCCAGCACGTCGATCTCCCCGAACAGCGCACCGACCGCGGAACCGACTCCGAGCAGCGCCCGCTCCGCGGCGACGAGGCGCGCGGCGTCCATGGCGCGCCCGCGGCGCACGACCGCCCAGGTGAGCGGCTCGAACGCGTCGTCGCGCGGCGCCGGCTCCATGCGCCCGACCTCATAGGCCAGGTTGGCGGCGACAACGTCGAGGAACACCTCCGCCGAGCGCTCGATCGCGGGCGTGAGCCGGCCGACCTCGATCGGGCTCACCACGTGGCCCAGCGACTCGAGCAGGGCTCCGGTCCGCTGCACGGCCCTCGCCCAGGCGGGGTCCTGGACCAGGCCGCCGGGCCCCTCCCCGACCAACCCGACGCGCAGGCGCCTCGGCGGCGTCTCCAGCGCCTTCAGGAACCCGCCTCCGCTCGTCGCGTCCAGGACCGCGGCGCTGTCGCGCACGCTGCGGCTGACCACGTGCTCCGCGGTCAATCCCATGAGGGTATTGCCGAAGTCGGGCCCTTGGGGCGCCAGGCCCCGACTCGGCTTCAGGCCGAACACGCCGCAGCACGCGGCCGGCACCCGAATCGAGCCGCCGGCGTCGGTGGCGTGGGCGATCGGCACGATGCCGGCGGCCACGGCCGCCGCTGCGCCGCCCGACGAACCGCCGGCGATGCGCGCGGGATCCCACGGGTTGCGGCAGATCGGGCCGATGGCGGGCTCGGTGCCGAGGCTGAGGCCGAATTCCGGCACCGTGGTCTTGCCAAGGACGACGAGCCCGGCGCGCTTGAAGCGCGCCGTCAGATCGCCGTCGCACGGGGCCGGCGTGGCGTGGGTGGAGAGGTAGCGGCAACCGGCCGCCGTCGGGACCCCTTGCAGCGGCGCGCCGAGATCCTTCATCAGGAAGGGGACCCCGGCGAGCGGGGCGGCGCGGTCGAGCGTGCGCAACGCTTCGCGCGCGATCAGATCCGTGCGCAGACAGACCGCGCCGAGCCAAGGGTTCACCCGTTCGAGCCGCCGCGCGGCCGCCTGGAACGGCTCGTCGGGCGCGAGTGCGCCTGCGCGCACCGCTGCGGCCAGATCGACCGCGTCGAGGCCGACGTAGTCCGCGTCCTGCATCAGTCGTGGGAACGGCGCGGCGAGGGCTCGCCGCGCCATTCGACGAGCGCCAATCAGGTCGGCTCGGAATCGTCGATCGGCACCGTGAACGCGCCGGAGACGATGGCCTCGCGCTTGGCCTTCACGGTGGCGATCACGGTCTCCGGAACGATCTTCGGATCGTAGTTCACGTCGTTGCCGCCGTGCTTCATGAAGCTGTACTCGCTGTAGTCGCGCCCGGTCGGCTTGCCCGCCGCGGCATCGGCAACGGCGGCCTTGAGGATCGGCCCGAAGTTCCAGATGGCGTTGGCGAAGACCACGCCCGGATAGCGCGGAATGTAGTCGATCAGCGATCCGACGGCCAAAATGCCCCGCGCCTTGGCGGCGTCGGCGGTGCCGATCCGCTCGCCGAACAGGATGTCGGCGCCGGCGTCGATCTGCGCCAGGCCCGCCTCCTTGGCCTTGGGCGGGTCGAACCAGGTGCCGATGAAGCCGACCAGGAACTTGGCGTCGGGCTTCACCTCGCGCACGCCGACGCGGAAGGCGTTGATCAACCGATTGACCTCCGGAATGGGATAGCCGCCGACCGCGCCGAGGACTCCGACCTTGGTCAGGTGGCCGGCCATGACGCCGGTGAGATACGCCGCTTCGTGGTTCCAGGTGCCGAATACACCGAAGTTCTGCCCGTCGGGCCCGCCGCTCGAGCCCATGAGGAATGCGGTCTCGGGATAGTCGCCGGCGACCTGTCGTGCCTCGCGCTCGACCCCGTAGGACTCGCCGACGATGAGCTTGGCCCCGGACTCCGCGTACTGGCGCATGGCCCGGGCATAGTCCGTGTTGGCCACCGACTCCGAGAAGACGTACTTGATCTCCTTGGCGGCGTCGGCGGCGAGCATCGCCTCGTGAAGCCGCGAATTCCAGGCGTTCTCCACGGGCACCGTGTGAATGCCCGCCACCTTGACCGGCGCCGCCAAGCCCGGGCGCCACCAGGACGCCAGCGTGGTGGCCGCGGCCGCACCGAGGAACCCGCGTCGTGAGAGAGTCATGGTCATGATCCTGCCCCCTGTCTTCGGCAAGCCTGCAAGGAGGCTCGCACGATTTATCGTTACCGTCGTCCAATGTGCGAGCTGCCATTAGAGAGAGCGACCCGAAGCCCTGTCAAGACAGGGTGCGGCACGCGGCGCTGCCCGCCCGGCACGTCCGTCCCGCCGGCGGGCGCCCCGATCGGCGCCCGGGAGGCACGGTTTCTTCGGTCGTCCTATTTCTCGTAGCGGAAGCCGAGCCTAATTCCAACCTGGTACTCGGTGACCTCACCCTGGTTGATGCGCCCGCGGATCTCGCGGACCTCGAACCAATCGAGGTTGCGCAGCGTCCCGGACGCGGTTTCGATCGCATTCTCGATGGCGTCTTCGATCGAGCTGTCCGATGACCCGACAAGCTCGGTGACGCTGTAGACGTTGTCGCTCATGTAACACCTCCGTGAAGGCCGGGCGGGGCGGGCTGCCGGTCGGTGCGCGCCGAGGCCGGGGCAGGGGCAGGGGCAAACGCCCATGTTGCGTCCGGCGGCGGGAAAAGAAAAGCCGCCGCAGCGAAACGGACCTCGGTGCGATCCGCAACCGAAACCTCCTCGACCGCGCAATGTCACGAATTTCGTGCCGATTGAAGGACAAGGACTACCCATTTTCCTTCGTTTGGCGCAAGGGCTCGATACATCACACCCGGGCCTCGATCGTTGACAGCCCTGCCCTGCAGGCGCGACCATCCGAATCGAGCCCGAATCGGAGAGCGCACGCGCCCCCCATTCCGCCGCGGCCATGCTCTATCAGCTCCACGAATGGCAAAGCGCCGCCGCGACCCCGCTTCGCCTCCTGGTCGAGGCGGGCCATCGCGTCCTGCGCCACCCCCTGGCCCCGGCGGCGGTCGCGCCGCTCGGCGGGATGTTCGCCGCCGCGCACACCATGTTCGAGTTCGCCAACCGGCACCATTGCAAGCCGGGCTTTGACCTGGACGGCGTTACGATCGGCCGCGCCGAGACCACGGTCAGCGAGGTCGCGGTGTGCCGCCGGCCGTTCTGCACCCTTCTGCGTTTCGCGTGCGAACGGCCTGCCGCGGCGCCGAAGGTGCTGCTCGTGGCCCCGCTCGCCGGGCACTTCGCGGCGCAACTGCGCGACATGGTCGCCGCCCTGCTGCCGGCGCACGACGTTTACGTCACCGACTGGGTCGACGCGCGCGAGGTCCGGCTGAGCGAAGGCGGCTTCGACCTCGAGGACTGTATCGCCTACGTCCGCGATTTCCTGCGGCTGTTGGGGCCCGACCTGCACGTGATCGCGATCTGCCAGGCGACCGTGCCGGTGCTCGCCGCGGTCTCGCTCCTGGCGGCGGACAAGGACCCCGCCACCCCTCGCTCGATGGTCCTGCTCGGCGGCCCGATCGACACGCGGACGAATCCCACGGCGATCGACCGCATGGCCACCGGGCACTCTCTGAGCTGGTTCGAGCGCACGCAGATCGCGCGCGTGCCGTCCCATTATCCCGGCCGGGACCGTTGGGTGCATCCGGGCTTCATCCAGCGCGCGACGTTCCTCGCGAGCAACGTGGACCGCCTGACCGCGCTCAATCTGCGCTTGGTGGACAGCCAGCTGCGGGGCCGCGGCGACGTGGCCTTGGCCTGCGAGCGTTTCTACGAGGACTACCTCTCGGTCATGGACCTGCCGGCTGAGTTCTACCTGCAGACCGTGCGGCTCGTGTTCCAGGAGCATGCCCTGCCCCGCGGCATGATGGCCTGGCGCGGGCGGAAGGTGGACCCCGCGGCGATCCGCGACACGGCGCTGATGACGGTTGAAGGCGGACGCGACGACGTCTCCGGGCGCGGCCAGACCCACGCGGCGCACGACCTGTGCCCGAACATCGCGCCGCACAAGCGCCGCCGCCACGTCGCCCCCGAGGCCGACCACATCGACCTGTTCTCCGGCCGCTGCTGGGCCGAGAGCATCCTGCCGCAGGTTCACGACTTCATTCACACCCGGGAACCGGGACGCGCCGCTCCGCCCAGGGGACGCGGGCGCAGCCGCCGGCCCCAAGTCCGTCGCTCGGCTGCCGACCGGTAACGCGATCGGCTGGACCGCAGGCCGTGTGCCGCTAGAGCGGATCGTGATTGATTGGAACCACTTCGCGGTTCTAATCAATCACGTGAATCCGCTCTATACATTACAGTTGGAGCATATCCAGGTC
>JBHHZJ010000071.1:0-18790 GCA_046758005.1 Kiloniellaceae bacterium | reverse complement strand
CCTGCACCACGGCGGCGGCGTCGGCATGGGCTTCTCCCAGCACGCCGGCATGGTCGTCGTGTGCGACGGGACCGAGGCGGCGGCGCGCCGGCTCGAGCGGGTGCTGACCAACGACCCGGCCACCGGCGTCATGCGCCACGCGGACGCCGGCTACGACATCGCCATCGACTGCGCCCGCGAGCACGGGCTCAGGCTGCCGATGATCGAGGGGTGATCCGAAGATCAGGGCGTTCCGGCCCGCCGCGCCGCGCCGCCTGGCTTTCCGGCGCGGAACTTGATGCTGACGACCTTCCCTGCCACCGAAGCGATATCCTCTTTCGCCGGGACGGGCGTGAACTCAGGGCCCGGGCAACACGCCATTTCCTCCAGTTCCTTCGGCTGGAGCGGATGACGCGCCACGACCTCGGCGCGTGTGAAGCCGGCATCGTGAACGATCTGAAAATACCGATCCTCCTCGATCGCGCCCCCCACGCATCCCGCCCACGTCGATCGGAAGCGCTCGTGGACCTGGGGATCAATCCGCCCGGTATAAACGATATCGGAAATGGCCAGACGCCCGCCCGGCTTGAGGACGCGAAACACCTCGCGGTACACGGCCCCCTTGTCGGGGCACAGGTTGATGACGCAGTTCGAGATCACCACGTCGGCGAAGCCATCCGGAAGCTGGGCGCGCTCCAGGTCGGTGACAACAAATTCGGTCGTCTTCGTTACGCCCGCCTCAGCTACCGTCTGCTTCGCGCGCTCGATCATGTGAGGGGCGAAATCCACGCCCACCACCCTTCCGCCCGGTGCGACCTTGTGGGCGGCAAGGACAATGTCGATGCCGGCACCACACCCGAAGTCCACCACTGTCTCGCCCGATTGAAGTTCGGCGAATCCCGTGGGGTTGCCGCACCCTCGGGAGAGGGTGAAGGCGGTTTCGGGGACCAGGGAAAGCTCTTCCCGGCTGTAAAGCCCGTGCTCGGCGGCAAAGCTCTGACTGGCAGATGTCTCCCCGGCACAGCAAACCGCTCTCTCCCCGCCGCCCCGCTCGGCGAATGCGTCATAGCGATCCTTGACGATGCTCGTGATATCCTCCGCCTTTGTGGCCGCCTCCCTTTCCTTCATTTCCTTTCCGCGGCGGAGCGGCGTCGGGCATTTCGGGTCCGGGAGCGATTTCTTGACGACCGTCGCCCCGGCCGCGCACTCCATCCCATGGCCTCACAGTAGGCGTCCCTGTGGTAGCGTTGCATTGACCTGGATCAAGAAACTCCATCGTCTCGTGGCCCGTGCCGAGGGCGCTGCCCACGATTTTGGGGGCCGGGCGATCGAACCTCCTGCCGACCGGCCGCGGCTTTGGGGGATGGTGGCGCCCATGCCGACGGTGCGTCGGGCCCGGACCGGGGCAAAGCCATGTCCATGGCGGCCTGCCAAGGCTTGAGATCAATCCGTTGAAACGACGCACGCAGCGCGGCGCGCGCCTCGCGTCAGGCGCGAAACTCGGCTGACGGGCCTAATTCTTGACCAGCGTGTACTTGAAGGTGCGCCCGGCGGTCACCTCGACCGGGTGCTTGATGACCTTGTCCGCCAGGTGCGCGTGGACCACGTACCAGCCGGCCGGCAGCACGAGCTCCGGGGTCGGCCCGGTGACCTCGGCGACCTTGTGGCGCTGGCCCGACGCGTCGCGCCCGAAGGTCATCACCTGCCACCTGATCGGCGTGCGCAGCGCCTTGGCCCCGACGCGCGGGATGACGCGCAGGCGGATCGTCCCGACGGGCACGGTCGCGGTCTGCGCGCCGAGATGGGTGGCGAGCTGGACGCGCGACGGGCCGGACGCGCGTTCCGGCGCGATGGATTGGCGCGCCGGCGCGGCGGTCGCCCCGGCCGCAGCCTGCGATCGTCCGGCCACAGCGGATCCGGCTGTCAGAAACACCCCCAGAACGGCAACGACGTGCAGGCCGTAGCGTCGTACCCGCTTCATCGCACGAGCCCCCTCGTTCTTGTTAATGACTCTAGTACTATGCCTTGGGCCGCGTTTACAAGCCGTGAATTATGTCTTGAATTGAAAGCATTGATTCCAAACCTCCAAATGCAATCAAAGCATCTATCCGCGCGACAATGCGTGCAAAGTTTGTGTCAAACTGCCCGCAAGATCCCTTTTCCGGCACCGGCCCAACGAGACAACGTCGTGCTGACAAAAGATTGCCGGAAAATCGAATTTTTTCGATGGCTGGCTGGACGGACGATCCGTCTTTTCGTTGCAAGATCGAAATTGAAATTGACAGAGGCCTCGGCCCGGCGGATATAGGAATCGTTGGGGATGGGGTCCCCCGATAACGGCCGATGAGGCTGATGACTCCTACCTGCGCAATCCACGCGGTAGGAACTATTGCAAAAAGGCCCGCCCGCGCGAGGCGGGCTTTTTCACCTCCGCGCGCAGAAAAAAAAACGAAGGCTCAACGCGAGAGGACACCTGTTATGATCGATTGGGCCCACTCAGGCGCGACTATCCTGGCCGCCTTTCTCGCCTCGCTCGTCGAATTCGTCGAGGCGCTCACGATCGTGCTCGCGGTGGGAACAGTCAGGGGCTGGCGGCCGGCGCTGACCGGCGCGGCGGCCGGCACGGCGCTGCTGGTGACCCTGGTTCTGGCCTTCGGACCGGTGCTTGGCCGAATTCCCATCGCCTGGCTGCAAGTCGTCGTCGGCGTATTGCTGCTGCTCTTCGGCATGCGCTGGCTCCGCAAGGCCGTGTTGCGAGCGGCCGGGATTATTGCCCTCCATGACGAGGCCGCGGCCTTTGCGGAGAAGGCCCGCCTCCTGCGGGAAGCAGGCTCGACGCACGGGCCTTGGGATACGGTCGCGCTGATTACCAGCTTCAAGGCAGTGGTTCTCGAAGGTCTGGAGGTCATCTTCATCGTCATCGCGATCGGCGCGGCGGGCAACGCCCTGGCGCCCGCGTCCCTCGGCGCTGTTGCGGCGTTCCTGGTCGTGATCATGCTCGGTCTCCTGCTCCATCGGCCCCTCGCCAAGGTGCCGGAAAACAGCCTGAAATTTGCCGTGGGCATCCTGCTCTCGGCCTTCGGCATTTTCTGGGTCGGCGAAGGCGTCGGCTTCGAGTGGCCCGGAGAAGATCTTGCGCTGTTCGCACTGATCGCGGGTTTCCTTGCCGCCGCGCTGCTGGCCGTCGGACTCGCGCGGCGCATCGTCGGGGCGGGCTTGACGTCCCAACCCTCCAACTTTTGAGAGGCGGGCATGGAATGGTTGCGCGCAGCGGCCCTGGAACTCTTCGCGCTGTTCGTCGATGACGTTCCCTTCACCGTGGCGATTGTCGTCTGGCTCGGCGCCGGCATCGTCTTGCTGCCTCGCCTCGACATGGAGGTGATGTGGGACGCGCCGCTCCTGTTCCTCGGATGTACGGTCATCCTGGTCGAGAGCGTCCGCCGTACCGCGCGGAGGCACCGCCGGGAAACGGAGAAGCCGGGGCATCGGATGTAGGCGGGGCCGCGAACGAGGCGATGGAGCCCGGCATATTCCGGCGGCGCGCGCCGGCCTACCGGACGATCTCCGGCCCGAACATGAGGTTGGGCAGGAAGGTCGACACCCACGGCACGTAGGTCACGATCACCAGGAAGGTCAGGAGGATCAGCAGCCACGGCGTCGCCGCCTTGACCACCTCCATGACCGACATCCCCGTGATGCCCGAGGTGACGAACAGGTTGAGGCCCACGGGCGGGGTGATCATGCCGATCTCCATGTTCACGACCATGACGATCCCGAGATGGATGGGGTCGATGCCCAGCTCGATCGCGATCGGGAACATGACCGGCGCGACGATGACGAGCAGGCCCGAGGGCTCCATGAACTGCCCGCCGGCGAGCAGCAGGAGGTTGACCACGATCAGGAACGTCCAGGGCGCCAAGCCCGCCCCGACGATGGCCTCGGTGATCACCTGCGGGATGCGCTCGGTTGTCAGCACGTGGGCGAACAGCAGCGCGTTGGCGATGATGAACATCAGCATGAGCGTGACCTTGCCCGCCTCCAGCAAGGTCCGGCGCGTGTCGCGGTGGACCATCGCGGGAACGAAATAGAGCAGGATGGCCGCGACGTTGCGCGCCGCCGCCGCGCCCAGCGGCTCGTCGTCCCTGCGCCAGGGCACCCCGCGCAGCGGCCCCATGTCCCGGTAGACGAACAGCGCGATGAAGAAGGCGTAGACCGCGGCCACCGCCGCCGCCTCGGTCGGCGTGAACACGCCGCCGTAGATGCCGCCCAGGATGATGATGACCAGCATCAGACCCCAGAAGGCGTCGCCCGCGGCGGCCACGATCTCGCCGACGCCGCGCCAGGGCTGCGCCGGAAGGCCCTTGATCCGGGCCGCGGCGTAGATGCCGATCATCAGCATGAGCCCGGCGGTCAGGCCCGGAATGACCCCCCCCATGAACATTCGGCCCACCGAAACGTCGGTCGCGGCGGCGTAGACCACCATGACGATCGACGGGGGAATCAGGATGCCGAGCGTGCCGGCGTTGCAGATCACGCCCGCGGCGAAGTCGCGGCTGTAGCCGACCTGGCGCATGCCCGCGATGACGATCGAGCCGATCGCCACCACCGTGGCGGGCGAAGAGCCCGACAGGGCGGCGAACAGCATGCAGGCGAAGACGCCCGCGATCGCGAGGCCGCCGCGAAAATGCCCGACGCAGGCGATGGCGAAGCGGATGATGCGCCGGGCGACCCCGCCGGTGGACAGGAACGCCGAGGACAGGATGAAGAAGGGAATGGCGAGCAGCGTATAGTGCTCCATCGCCCCGAACAGCTTGAGGGCGATCGAGGTGAGCGAATCCTCGGAGAACGCCATGATGACGACGACGCTGGACAGGCCGAGCGCCACCGCGATCGGGGTGCCGATCAACAGCAGGACGAGGACGAGAACGAAAAGGACCGCCGAGACCATGAGCCGCCTCAGTCCTTGCGCGGGTCCGCGCCCCGCCCGGGCGCGTCGCCGTCAGGACCGTCCGCGTGCGGCGCGGGAATGGTGTCTTCTTCCCCGGTCACGTCCAGGATCTCGTGCGCCTCGCGCACCAGGTCCTCGGCCTCGTGGCTGGCCGTGATGTGCTCGCGCTTGCCGGTCACGACCTGCCACGTGGCCTGGAGGAAGCGGAACAGAAGCAGGGCGAGGCCGATGGGCAGGATGGAGTACGGGATCCACCGCGGGATGGGCACCTCCTCGTACGCCGCGCCCGGGTGGAGCGCCTCGACGATGACCCGCGGCACGTAGAGGTCCTCGGTGGCAATGCCGAAGCGGAAGATCTTGACGAAATAGTCCCAGGCCCCGGCCAGGAGGATGCCGGCGTAGGCGATGCAGCACAGCGCGGCGAGGATCGTCAGCACGCGCTGCCCGCCCGGTGGGAAGATCTTGACGAAGGCATCGACGCCCAGATGGACGCCGATCTTGACGCCGTAGGACATGCCGAAGAGCACGAGCCAGGCGAACAGGTAGACCGTGAGCTCGAGCGCCCAAACGGCGCCGGTGTTGAACACGTAGCGGGCGATGACCTGGGAGAAGGTCACCAGGGTCATCGCCGCCAGGAGGAAGGAGATCATGCCTTCCTCGAATTGATTGATGATCCGTGCGAGCATCCCTCACGCCCCCCAGCGTGCGGCGCGGGGCCGATAAAGGCGCGGCCGGCAGGGCCCTTCCCCGCCGGCCCGAAAGTGCACGATCAGCTGCCCTTGTTGGCGGCCAGGGCCGCGTCGATGACGTCTTGGCCGATATCCTCGACGAACTTGTCCCACACCGGCTTCATCTTGGCGCGCCACAGGTTGCGCTGCTCGGGCGTGAGCTGGCGCACGACGGCGCCGGCCTCGATGATCTTCTGCCGGTTCTCGAGGTTGATCTGGGTCGACAGCCGGTTGCGCTCCTTCGACACTTCGGCCAGGATCTGCCGGAGTTCGGTGCGAATGTCGTCCGGCAGGGAATTCCAGAACTGCACGCTGGTCACGACTAGGTAGTCGATGACCCCGTGGTCGGTTTCAGTGATGCCGTCCTGAACCTCGTAGAATTTCTTGGTGTAGATGTTCGACCAGGTGTTCTCCTGGCCGTCGATGACGCCGGTCTGCAGGGCGCCGTAGACCTCCTTGAACGCCATCTTCTGCGGGTTGGCTTCCAGCGCCTCGAACTGCGCTTCCAGCACGTCGGAGGTCTGGATGCGGAACTTCAGGCCCTTGGCGTCCTCGGGCACGATCAGCGGCTTGTTGGCGGAAAGCTGCTTCATGCCGTTGTGCCAGTAGGCGAGCCCCAGCAGGCCCTTCTTGTCCATGGCGTGCAACAGCTTCTGCCCGGCCTTGCTGCTCTGGAAGCGGTCGACCGCGTCGATGTCGTCGAACAGGAACGGCAGGTCGAAGACGCGGAACTTCTTGGTGTACTTCTCGAACTTCGACAGCGAGGGGGCCGCCATCTGGACGTCGCCCAGCAACATGGCCTCCAGCACCTTGTTGTCGTTGTAGAGCTGCGAGTTCGGGTAGACCTCGACCCTGACCCTGCCGGCCATGCGCTCGTTGACGCGCTTGGCGAACAAGGCGGCGGCCTCGCCTTTCGGATGCCCTTTTTCCGCCGTGACGTGGCTGAATTTTATGACGATTTCCTTGGCCTGCGCCGGGGGCACCCCGAGCATCAGCGCAACCCCGAAGGCTGCGATCGCGAATAAACGCATAAAACGATCCTCCCGTCTTAAGACCTTGGCTTGGGATTGGCCCGAGGGGCCCTCATAAGTAATCGAGCGAATCCAGCGCAGCTTGTAATTGACCTAAGTCAATAGGGGCGCACTAAAACCCGTAACGAGCCGTTGGCGCCGTCCTTCAACGGGTTGCCGGGCCCCGGAACCGGCGAACCGGCGCAGGACGCGCCGGCGCCGGATCGCGCGAAGATAACCTCAGGCAAGCGCGCGCAGCGCGCTCAGGCCGACCGGAGCGCCGTCGAACTCGGCCATGGCGTCGAGCAGGCAGTCCCACAGGTAGCCGGCCGCGGCGCTGTCGGCGAGCAGGTGATAGGCCGTGGTCCGGCCTTGGTCGTCGCGCACGATCACCGCGTTCGTGCGCGCGACCGAGGTCTGGGCGATCGCGCCGGGCGGAAAACGGTCCGGGCGCAGGTCGACCCCGCAAATCCTGGCGAACATCGCGGGGCTGTGCTCGCCGGTCACCAGGAACCAGGCGTGCGTATCGACGCGCGGGACCGGGTAGCCTCTTGGCGTGGTGGACGCTTGCGGCTCCGCCGCCCAGGACGCCGTAAGCCGCTCCGGCAGCCCGCCTGCGCCCGAAAGGTCGCCGAGGATCACCACCTCCGCGGGCGCGAGCCGCGCGGCCAGCGCGCCGCCCTCCTGGCGCACCGCGCGGTTGCTCGCCTCCGGCACCACGACGCCCTGCTCCGCCAGCCACTCCGCCGTGCCCGTGCCCTTGAAGCCGGCGCGCGGCAGCGGGGACAGGTCGGCCAGGCCCAGGCGCCCGGCGAGCACCGCCTCGCCCTGCGGATCGCCGAAGTCGACCGCGACCGCCGCGCCGTTCACCGCTGCGAAGTTGGCGCCGGATTCGGCGAGCTTTCGGTAGACGAAGCTGCGGCGGACGAAGCCGGTCGGCTGAACGTTGCCCGGCGCGGCCATTCCTCACATCTCCTGCCGCTTGTTGTCGGGATCGTAGAAGGGCAGCGGCACCACCTCGGCCGCGACCACCTGTCCCCCGTCGAGCTTGATCCGGATCGAGGCGCCGGGCACGGCGTCGTCGGGGTGGACGTAAGCCATGCCGATGACCTTGCCCAGGCTCGGAGAGCGGGCGACCGAGGTGACGAAGCCGGCCATGTCGCGGTCGCGCAGGACCAGGTTGGACTCGCCCGGCGTGGGCAGCTTCGGGTCGTCGATGGCGAAGCCCGCCAGCTTGCGCCGCATGGGCTGGCGCAGGCGCAGCTCGATGGACCGTCCGCCGACGAAGAACGGCTTCTTGCGAGCGATCGCCCAGGCCATGTCCACCTCGTGCGGGAAGGTCATGGCGTCGGTGTCCTGGCCGATGATGATGTGCCCCTTCTCCAGACGCAGCACGCGCTGGGCCTCGACGCCGAAACGGCGGATGTCGTGGTCGCGGCCCGCCTCGACGAGCGTGTCCCACAGGGCCTCGCCGCAGCTCGCCGGCACGTGCACCTCGTAGCCGAGCTCGCCGACGAAGCCGACGCGGATGAGCCGCGCCGGGATCCCCGCGACACGGCCCTCGCGCACGCCCATGTAGGGAAACGCCTCGGCCGACAGGTCCACGCCCTCGACCAGCCGGGTCAGGACCTCGCGCGACTTCGGCCCGGCGATGTTGACGCCGGCGTAGGCCGCGGTCACGTTCGCGACATCGACGTCGAGGCGCCACTGCGCGTTCCACCACAGCATGCTCAGGTAGATCCGGTCCACGCCGCCGGTGGTCGCGGTGACGTAGAAGTGGTCCTCGCGCAGCCGGCAGGCGACGCCGTCGTCGATGATGGTGCCGGCCTCGTTGGTCATGAGCACGTAGCGCGCCCGGCCGACCGCCTGCTTGGCGTAGGCGAAGGTGTAGATCCGGTTCAGGAACTCGGCCGCGTCGGGACCGCGGATCTCCAACCCGCCCAGGGTGGACACGTCGATCAGGCCGACGTTGCCGCGCACCGCCAGCACCTCCTCGCGGATGCAGTCCTCGCGCCGCTCCGTGGGGCCGTAGTAGGCCGGCCGCCACCACAGCCCGGCGGGCATCATCTGCGCGCCGGCCTCCAGGTGCCGGTGGTGCATGGCGCTCAGGCGTTCGGGCTCGAAGCTGCGCCCGGCGAGCACGGCCAGCTTCTCGCCGGTAAACGGCGGCCGGGCGGTCGTCACTCCGGTCTCGGCCACGGACCGGCCGCTGGCGTTGGCGACGAGGCGCGCCGTGGCCAGCGCCGAGTGCCGCCCCTGGCTCGGCCCCATGCCGACGGTGGTGAAGCGCTTGACCAACTCCAGCTCCGCGTAGCCGTCGGCGGCGCTGTTCAGGATGTCCCCGATCTGCAGGTCCTCGTCGAAGTCGACGAAGTCCTTGCCCTCGGGGTGCGGGAAGATCGGCCACGGGAAGTTGATGCCCTCGGCGCCTTTGTCGCCGGGGACCGGCGGCTCGGGGCCGGCGTCGAACCCGGCCGCCCGCGCCGCGCGCCAACCGGCCAGCCGGCCCTCGGCGAGCGCGGCGTCCGGATCGTAGGCGCCGTTGACCGAGCCGGCCAGGTGCAGGTGGTCCGGCAGCCCCGTGATCGAGAGCATCGCGGTGGCGTCGTCGTAGTCGAGCCGCGCGCCCGCCTGGAGCGCGAGCTGATAGGTCGGCGTGTAGCCGACCGACATGGCGAGCAGGTCGCAGTCGACGCGCTCGCCCTGCCCGGCCACCTCGCCCTCGCCGGTGATGCTGTCGATCACGACGCCCACGATCGAGCGCTTGCCCGGGCCCGGCAGCGCCTGCGTGACGGTGTGCCCGGACAGCACGCGCACGCCGCGTTCGAGCACCGCGCGCATCGCCGGATCATCCGCCGGCGCGCGGCGCAGGTCGATGACCGCGGCGAGCTCCACCTCGGCCTCCATCAGGTCGAGCGCGACCAGATATCCGTGCCCGTTGCCGGCGAGCACTACCGCGCGCCGCCCGGGCCGTACGCCGTAGAGCCGGATCAGGCGTTGCGCGGCCGATCCCAGCATCACGCCGGGCAGATCGTTGTTGCGGAACAGCGCCGGCTGCTCGAGGGCGCCGGCCGCGATCACGACCTCGCCGGCGCGCACCTTGTACAGGCGCTCGCCGCGGATGACCGGCAGCCAGTTGTCGGCGAACCAGCCGTTGCACACGGCATCGGTCATGACCTCGATATTGGGATCGGCTGCCACCTGGGCCGTGAGATCCCGGCGCAGGGCCGGACCTCGATTCCCCTCGACGTCGAAGCGCGCGTAGGCGAGCGCGCCGCCGAGCACCGGGTTCTCTTCGACCAGCAGCACCCGAGCCCCCGCCCTGGCCGCGGCGAGCGCCGCGGCCATGCCGGCCGGCCCGCCGCCGACGACGGCCACGTCGGTGAAGCCGTAGGCCTTGTCGCAGGTGCCGTGCGGCGCGTCCAGGCGCACCCGGCCGAGCCCGGCGGAGCGCCGCACGACCGGCTCCCAGACCCGCTCCCACACGCCGCGCGGCCGGAAGAACGCGCGGTAGTAGAAGCCGACGGGCAGGAAGCGGCCGATCAGGCCGATGAGCGCGCCGCGATCACGTTCCAGGCTGCCGCCATAGTTCTGGCCCCGGACCTCGAGCCCCTCCGAGATCGGGTGCCGGTCGGCCGGCACGTTGGGCTCGTGCGGCAGCTGCACCAGCGTGTTGGCGTCCTGCCCGGCCATCGTGAGGATGCCGCGCGGCCGGTGGTACTTGAACGAGCGGGAGAGCACCTTGACCCCGTTGGCGGCCAGGGCGCTGGCGATGGTGTCTCCGGCGAACCCCTGGATGCGGCGGCCCTCGAAGGTGAAGGAGACCGGACGCGTGCGGTCGATCAACAGGCCGGACGGCGCCGGCAGGCGGTGCGCGTTCCCGCTCACGCGCCGCCGTCCCTGGGCGGGAAGTCGACACGCCGCTCGAAGACCTCGCCTGCGGGGTAGGTGCGCACGATCTCGTCGCTCACCGTGTCGCGCTCGGCGATGAACCAATAGCTCGTCGCCAGGTGGCACCACCATTCGCGCACGACGCCGGCGGTGTTGTTCGAGAACCAGACGTGCTCGGCCCAGGCCGGGTCGTCGAGCGCGTTCGGGTCGGGCATCTCGGTGACCTCGCCGAAGCAGGCGAACTCCGAGATGTTGCGGGGGCCGTTCAAGGGGCAGGGCATGATCTTCATGGCCGGTTGCTCCCTAATGGCTGGCCGCGGTGGCGCCCATCTCGTTGACCAGGTCGAAGGTGCTGAACCGGTCCAGGCGGAACGGCCGCAGGATGTCCGGCACCTTCCCCCGGGCCACGGTCTCGGCCATGTACTTGCCCGAGACCGGCGTCGCCTTGAAGCCCCAGGTGCCCCAGCCGGCGTCCAGCCAATAATTCTTGAGCGGGCTTTCCCCCATGATCGGGCTGTAGTCGGGGGTCATGTCGGTGATCCCGGCCCACTGGCGCAGCAACCTGACGTCGCCGAGGAACGGGAACAGCTCGAGCGTGTGCGCGATCAGGCTCTCCTTGAGCTCGAGCGTCGAGCGGGTCGAGTAGAGCTCGTAGGGGTCCGAGCCGCCGCCGATCACGAGTTCGCCGCGCGCGCTCTGCGAGACGTAGCAGTGCAGCGCCGCGGAGCTGACCAGCGGGTCGAGGAAGGGCTTGAGCGGCTGGGTCACCATGGCCTGCAACGGAAAGGTGCGGATCGGCAGGCGCAAGCCCGCCATCTTCGCGACCAGCGAGCTGCTGCCCGCCACCGCCTGCACGACGTGGCCGCAGGCGATGCCGCCGCGCGTGGTCTCCACGCCCGTGACCCGGCCGTCCTCGCGCCGGATGCCGACCACCTCGGTGCGCTGGTGCAGCTCGACGCCGAGGGCGGCCGCGCGCGCGGCGTAGGCCCAGGCGACCGCGTCGTGCCGGGCGGTGCCGCCGTCGCGGTGCCACAGGCCGCCCAGGATCGGGTAGCGCATGTCCTCGGACATGTTGAGGCAGGGCACGATCTCGCGAATCTGCCTGCGGTCGACCATCTCCGAGCGCACGCCCAGGTGCTTGTTGACCTCGGCGCGCAGGCGGAAGGTGCGCAGCGAGGCGTCGGAATGGGCCAGCGTGAGCTGGCCGCGCTGCGAATACAGGATGTTGAAGCCGAGCTCGTTGGACAGGTTGCCGAACAGCTCGACCGCCTCCTTGTAGAAGCGCACCGATGGCGGCGTGATGTAGTTGGAGCGGATGACCGCGGTGTTGCGCGCCGTGTTGCCGCCGCCGAGATAGCCTTTCTCCAGGACGCAGACGTTCCTGATCCCCCAGCCCTTGGCGAGGTGGTAGGCGGTCGCCAGGCCGTGCCCGCCGCCGCCGATGATGACCACGTCGTAGGACGGCGCGAGGTCCTTCGGCGGCGGAATGTCGGGGCGGGCCGGGTATTTCCGGCTGAATCCGTATTTCAACAGTCCGAACGGCATGGCGCATCGCAAGGTAAGGGCCGCGCCCGGCGCGGCTGTCCGCCACTCGACACCTTCGCGCCAATACACGTCAAGCGGGCGGTGCGGCAAGGTGGCCCCGCGCCGAGGCATCGAATCGGGCCGCATTTCCGCCACCGGGCGGCCATAATCCTCAGGCAAATCTTGGCGTCATAAATTCGGAGATGAATTCGGGGGCGAATTCCGGGAAGCCGGGCCGGCGGAACCGGCGAAGCAGGGGGATGGATGCAGATCTATCTTGAAGCTAAAACTACGGGAGATTTGGAAATGCATTGGCGAAGCATTATTTTTTCTACTTCATTTGTGTTGCTTCTGCTGCCCACGGCCGGGCGAGCCGCGCCCGAGGTCCGCGGCCAAGCGGAGATCGCGGCGGTCACGGTCTTTCCCGACCGGGCCGAGGTCGTGCGCACGCTCGAGGTTACCCTGCCCGGAGGCCAAGCCACGGTCGTGATCGAAGGCCTGCCGGCCAGCCTGACATCGGAGTCGGTCCGTGTCCGGGGCGCGGCCGCGCAGGCCCTGCGCATCGGTTCGGTGGAGACCAAACGACACTTCGCCGAGGGCGCGGTGCGCGAAGAGGAGCGCCGGCTGAGCGCGGACCTGGAAGCGCTCCGGGACCAACAGCGGGCGCTCGATGACCGGATCGCGGCGGCGCGGATCCAGCTGGACTTCATCACGGCCATCGGCCGGGACGGACCCGACGTCGCCAACCGTGAGATCGCCGAAGGCAAGCTCGACCCGGAAGCCTGGCGGCAGGCGTTCGCCGTGATCGGCGACGGCGCCGCCAAGGCCTACGAGCGGATCCGCGCCGCCGAGATCGAGAAGCGCGGCCTCGAGCGGAAGATCGTCCAGACGCGGCAAAGGTTGAACCGGATCCGGACAGGGCGGACCGCGAACGTCGCGGCGCGGGTCAACGTCGAGACCGCCGGTCCGACAGCTGCCCGGCTGCACCTGAGCTATCAGATCCCGGGCGCTTCCTGGCGGCCGCTCTACGACGCGCGGCTCGACTCGGAAACCGCGCGGACCGCCGTCGTTCAGATCGGCGAGGTGCGGCAGCGAACCGGCGAGGACTGGTCGAACGTCCGTCTGACGCTCTCCACCGCGCGACCCGCGCAGGACGCTCGCCTGCCGCGGCTCGCATCCTGGTTCATCGACTTCGCGGACCAGAGGTTCCGCCCGGAACAGGCGAAAGCGGAGCCGGAGCCGCAGGGCCTTCGCGGAAGTCTGTCGGCAGCGCTCGAGGCTCCGAGCGCCGCGGACGAGATATCCGCCAAGTCGAAGGCAAAGGCGGCCGCACCGGTTACCGCACAGGTGATGGCCAGCGAATTCGCGGCCGAATACCGTATTCCGGGCGCGGCGAGCGTGCTCTCGGACAACGAACCGCACAAGTTCGTCATCGCCGAACGGGGCTTCCAGGCACGCCTTGCCGTGCGCGCGGTCCCGAAGATCGCGCCCCAGGCCCATCTTTACGGCGAGATCACCTACGAAGGCGCGGAGCCCTGGCTGCCGGGGCCGGTTTCGGTGTTCCGCGACGGCGCCTTCGTGGGCACGAACGCCATCCCCATCCTGCGCCCGGGGGAAACCTTCAAGCTTTCCTTCGGGGTCGACGACAAGGTGCGCGTCGCCTACCGGCTCGAGACCGGGGAGCGTTCGCGCGAGGGCCTGATCAACAAGAACCGGCGGCTCGAGCGGCGCTACCTGGTCGAGGTCGCCAACCACCACGCCCGCCCCATGGAGATCACCGTGCTCGATCAACTGCCGGTGCCCCAGGACGAGCGCATCGAGGTGGAGTTGCTGAGAGCGTCGACAAAGCCCAGCGAGCGGGATTTCGACGGGCGCAAGGGCGTGCTCGCCTGGACCGACACCTACGAGCCGAACGAAGAGCGGACGATCCGCTTCGCCTACGCGGTGAGTTATCCGGAGGACCAGACGATACCGGGCTTCTGAGGGCCTCGCGACGGCGAACCGGCGGCCGGGTCCCTACGCCGAATCTCACGCGCGCAGGCACACGCGACTGCGGTCGCAAGGGGCCCGGCGGCGGGGCCCGCGCGGCGGAGCGCGCGCGACCTCCGGCTCGGACCCGCCGGCGGCGATCATCTCTTCGACCGGGGCGCGTGTCCTGGCGCACGTAGCCCGGCGCCGCGGCCCGGTAACACCGGCGCGGTTCAAATCGGCCTATGATCGCGGGAACAAGTGGCGATATGATCGACCCGCCGCCCACCCGCATGACGTGCATCGAGGGCCGTGACCGGCGGCAAGGCACCGCTTGACCTCGGTCGTTCGCCTTTCCGAAGGACGGATTGCACCGCAGCACCCGATCCGTGGGGACTTCGTCAAGCCCCGTGCGCGGAACCTGCCTGCCCGTCGCCGTAGAGCAGATCCGGGTCGATGAGAATCGCCCGAAGACGAGTCATCGACCCGGATCTGCTCCAACTGTAATGTATAGAGCGGATTCACGTGATTGATTGGAACCGCGAAGTGGTTCCAATCAATCACGATCCGCTCTAATGACGTAATTGCCGTCTATCCGAGGAGTCCGCCGTGTCTGAGTCCGAGCTTGAGGAGGCCCGCCGCAAGATCGAACGGCTGGAAGCCGAACTCGCACGCACCACGAAGGTTCAGGAGGATCTTTGGGCCCACCAGATTTATGTCAAGGCGCGCCAGAAAATGACCGTCGGCGTGTTCGCGATCTTGGCGATCTTGAGCGCGCTGGGTCTGTTCACCGCGTATGAATTCTACAAAGAGCTATTGGCTTTTTCGGCGGACATGGCGGAAAAAACGATCCAAAGCGAGATTGACGCCAAAGTTGACGAGATGGTGCAAGGCGCTGAGCCGAAGCTCCAAGCACGACTGAGCGAGAAGATCGAGACCCTGACCAGGAATGCGACCAACGCCGTCCAAGCACGAATCGACGAACTGGATAAACAGGTGAGTGCGGTTGCGGCCATCGCCCAGAGAGCCGATTACGCCGCCAAGAGACTCAAGCAGATCACGCTTGCGACGACGGCGGCGGAGCAAGCCGAGCAGAAGGTGACCGAGCTGGGCGCGCCGGACACGGACTGTAACCCTCTTGAACTCACGGACAGCCAGAAGACCCTTATCCGCATCAAACAAGACTCCGAGGCAACGGGGACGGTTGCACGTAACGGGTTCCCTTACTTCAAGAATACGTTCTCCGTTGCGGTCCACAGCGAAGACCAGGAGACGATATCACCATCGTTGGCGGCCTGTGTGATCGATGCCATCGATAGGGTCGTCTATAACTTGAGCGAGCGGTGGTTTACGCCTTCCGAGGTGGTCAGGCTCGACAAGGACAACGGATTTCGCTTGAGCAGGAGCGTTTGGGGACCATTGGAAATTAATGTCGCGGTCTATCTGAGAGGCGAAAAGGACCCGATCCCGCATTACGGGTCGTTCATGATACGCGAGCACGCCGAGCAATACCTTGAGACAGGCAGGCGGGCGCGGCGCGAGCTGGGGGCCCGCCCGTACTGAGTGTTCCGAGATCGTAATCACCTGACCGCCGGCCACGCCGGCCCGCGCGGTCGGCCTTTCGGCGATACGACCTGCGGGCGGCATCGGAGCTATCCGCGCATGCGTTCGCCCTGCGGGTCGAACAGCGGCTCCGCCACCAGGGTCGCGGGCCGCAGGTCGCCGAGGATCTCGATCTCGAACCGCGCGCCTTGCTCGACCGTCTCGGTCGGCACGAAGCCGAGCGCGACCGACTTGTCCACGTAGTGCGCGTATCCGCCGGAGGTGACGAAGCCCACGACCGCGCCGTCCTTCCAGATCGGCTCGTCGGCCCACACGTCCGCGTCCGCGGCCTCCACGACGAAGGTGCAGAGCCGCCGCCCCGGCGGCCCGTCCCGGTCCCTGAGCGCCGCGTCGCGGCCGATGAAATCGTTCTTCTTGAAGGACACGAAACGGTCGAGGCCGGTCTCGGCGGGCGTGTAGTCGGGCCTGAACTCGCGCATCCAGGAGCCGAAGGACTTCTCAAGCCTGAGCGACATCATGGCCCGCATGCCGAAGGGCCTGAGCCCCAGGTCGCGCCCCGCCTCGGCCAGCGCCTCGTAGAGCGCCACCTGGTGTTTGGCCGGCACGTAGATCTCGTACCCCAGGTCGCCCGTGTAGGTGATCCGGCAGACGATCGCGGGGACCAGCCCCACCTCGATCTGCCGCACCGAGAGGAACGGGAACGCATCGTTCGAGACGTCGGCCCGGGTGACGCGCTGCAGCAGATCCCGCGCCCTGGGCCCGGCGATCTGGAAGCCGACGCGCGCCAACGAGACGTTGCGCAGCGCCACCCCCCGGTCCGGCAGGTGCGCCTCGAACCAGCGCATGTGATAGGCCTGCGCCGCGTAGGAGGCGGTCAGCTGGAACCGTGCGGGCCCAAGCTTGGCCACGGTGAAGTCGCCGATGATCCTGCCCTTCGGGCTCAGCATGGGCGTCAAGGCGATACGGCCCTCGCGCGGCGTGCGGTTCGCCATGACGTGGTTCAGCCAGGTTTCGGCGTCGGGGCCGGTCACCTCGTATTTGCCGAAGTTGTGGATCTCGTTGACGCCGACGCCCGTGCGCACGGCCCGGCACTCCTCGCCCACGGGTGCGAAGGCGTTGGAGCGACGGAAAGACGGGGTCTCGTAGAGCGCCTCGCCCTCGGGGGCGAAGTAATTGACGTGCTCCAGGCCGTAGGCGGAGCCGAAGACGGCCCGCCGGGCCTTCCAGATGCCGTAGGCCGGGCTCGTGTGCAGGGGCCGCCCCGCGGGAAGCTCCTCGTTCGGATAGGAGATCGCGAAGCGCCGCCGGTAGTTCTCGGTCACCTTGGCGCGGGTGTAGGGCCTCGTGCAAATGTCGCCGAAGCGCGCGACGTCCATCGCGAAGACGTCGCGCGCCGGCTCGCCCTCGACCATCCATTGCGCGACCGTCAATCCGACCCCGCCGCCCTGGCTGAACCCCGCCATCACCGCGCAGGCGCACCAGTAGCCGCGCAGCCCCGGCACGGGTCCGACCAAGGGGTTGCCGTCGGGGGCGAAGGTGAAGGGACCGTTCATCACGCGCTTGATGCCGGCCTCCTTGAGGCAGGAATAACGGTGAAAGGCGACCTCGAGCGAATCGCCGATGCGGTCCAGGTTGTCGGGCAGCAGCTCGTGGCCGAAGTCCCACGGCGTGCCGTCCACGGCCCAGGGCGCGCAGGCCTGCTCGTAGAAGCCGATCACCAGGCCGCGGCCCTCCTGGCGCAGGTAGCTCTCCCCCGCCGGGTCCATGACGTGGGGGAGTTCCGCATCCCGCTCGTAGACCGCGGGAATGTCGTCGGTCACGAGGTACTGATGCTCCATCGGGTGGAGCGGCAGGTACACGCCGGCCATCTCGCCCACCTCGCGGGCCCACAGGCCGGCGGCGTTGACGACGTATTCGGCGACGATCGTGCCCTGCTCGGTAACCACCTCCCAGGCGCCGTCGGGCCGCGGGTTCAACTCCACGACGCGGTTGCGTAGCGAGATTTCGGCGCCCTGCCGGCGCGCCGCCTTGGCGTAGGCGTGGGTCGTGCCCGAGGGATCGAGGTGGCCGTCGAGAGGGTCGTAGAGGGCGCCGATCAGTCCCTCGGTGTTGGTCACCGGGCTGAGCGTCGCGATCTCCTCGGGCCCGACGATCTCGGTGTCGAGCCCCATGTGGCGGTGCTTGGCCCGTTCGGCCTTGAGGTAGTCCATGCGATCGGGCGTCGTGGCGATGGTCAGGCCGCCGACGTGGTGCAGGCCGCAGGATTGGCCGCTGATCTCCTCCAGCTCCTTGTACAGCTGGATGGTGTAGCCCTGGAGCGCGGCGATGTTGGGATCGGCGTTCAAGGTATGGAACCCGCCCGCGGCATGCCAGGTCGAGCCCGAGGTCAGCTCCGAGCGCTCGATGAGCGCCACGTCCTTCCAGCCGAACTTGGTGAGATGATAAAGGACGCTGCACCCGACCACCCCGCCGCCGATCACCGCGACCCGCACGTTTGATTTCATCGTCGATCACCCCGCCTCTGGTCCTGGTTCGCGATCGGCCTCGTCCCCAAGCGCCCGCCGCCCAACGCGCCGCGCCGGGGGACCGAGAGGCCGTCCCCACCCCATTCTTGCCCACGTGCGCGAGACCGTCAGCAACAATGTCGCCGGGGCGGGCCGGCCTCGGTGCCCGATCCTCGACCACGGCGGACACGGCCGGCGGTCCTGCTCCGAGGACCCTTTTTTCGGCCCGCCGCCCGCCGCGGGGTTGTATTTTTCGGCACGGTCCGGGAAGGTATAAATAGAGGGCCCCGCAGGGCCCGCCTTAACGATCAGAGGGAGGCTGGAAATGATGAAACGAACGCTTCTGGGCGCGATCGCCACGGTCATTGCGTTGGCGGTGGCCGCCGGCGGCGCCTCGGCCAAGAACGAGCGCTTCAAGAAGGTCCTGGAGCGCGGCAAGGTCGTCGTCGGCGTCAAGGCCGACTACAAGCCGTGGGGTTTCCGCGATTCCAGCGGCAAGCTGGTCGGTATGGAGATCGACATGGCCCAGGACGTGGCCGATGCGCTGGGAGTCAAGCTCGAGCTGGTGCCGGTGCAGTCGTCCAACCGCATGCAGTTCCTGCAGCAGGGCAAGATCGACCTGATGATCGCCACCATGTCCGACAAGGCGAACCGCCGAAAGGTCGTCGGTATACC
>JBHHZJ010000070.1:0-18923 GCA_046758005.1 Kiloniellaceae bacterium | reverse complement strand
GGCTACAGCTGCGCGTAATCGATCGCACCGTGGCGGTCGAGGCGGCGGGCGACCTGCGGCATGGGGTATTTCAGGCCGGTGGCGCAGTTGAACAGCACGGCGCGTTCGTCCGGGCTCACGCGGCCGTCGGAAAGCGCGGCCTTGTAGGCGGCGTAGGTCGCGGCGCCCTCGGGACAGAGCAGCAGGCCCTCCGCGCGCGCCGCCTCGTCGCGCGCGGCCAGGATTTCTTCGTCGGGCACGGCGATGGCGAAGCCCCCGCTCTCGCGCACCGCGCGCAGGATCAGGAAGTCGCCGATCGCCACCGGCACGCGGATGCCGGCGGCTATCGTGTGCGCGTCGGGCCACAGCTCGGCGTGCTCCGACCCCGCCTCGAAGGCCTTGACGATGGGCGCGCAGCCGGCGGCCTGCACCGCGACCATGCGCGGGCGCGCGTCCCCGATCCAGCCCATCGCGCCGAGTTCGGCAAAGACCTTCCACATGCCGATCAGGCCGGTGCCGCCGCCGGTCGGGTAGAAGATCACGTCGGGCAGGTCCCAGCCGAGCTGCTCGGCCAGCTCCAGGCCCATGGTCTTCTTGCCCTCGATGCGGTAGGGCTCCTTCAAGGTCGAGCAATCGAACCAGCCGGCCGCGGCTTGGCCCTCGCCGACCAGCTTGCCGCAGTCGTTGATCAGACCATTGACCCGATAGACCCTGGCGCCCTGCAGCTCCATCTCGGAAATGGCGATCTCCGGCGCGTCGTCGGGGCAGAAGATCGTGCTCCTGAGCCCGGCGCGGGTCGCGTAGGCGGCCATGGCGGCGCCGGCGTTACCGGCGGTGGGCATGGCGAGATGTTTGAGGCCCAGCTCCCTGGCCATGGCGACCGCCAGCGCCAGGCCCCGCGCCTTGAACGAGCCGGTCGGCAGGCGCCCCTCGTCCTTGACGATGATCTCGCCGCCCTCGAGGCCGAGCCTGCGCGCCAGGCGCGGAAGCGACACCAGCGGCGTCGTCACTTCGCCCAGGCTCACCACGTTTTCGGCCCGGCGCACGGGCAGAAACTCCCGGTAGCGCCAGAAACCGCCGGGACGCGCCGCCAGACTCGCCTTGTCGAGCGCGCCGCCCAGCGCTTCCAGATCATAGCGCACGAGCAGCGGCTTGCCCGCGGCGGACAGGCCGTGCGCCCGGTCGGCCTCGAACCGCTCGCCGGTCATGGAGCATTCCAGGTGGGTGACGAAGGTCGGCCGCTCCGCGACCAAGGTCGGATCGTTGCCCATATTGTCGGAGATTTCCCCGTCGGTTCTGAATGCCCAGTGTCCCGGTCCGGACGCTCGAGTCCCACGAGCATGTCGACAACCCGCCAAGCACGCCGGGCCCGCGATGGTATGTACCCCGTGAGCCCCCCAACCGTCTCGAACAAACGAGCGGCCGAGGGTCAGGCCGCTTCTTCGGCAACCACCGACGGGTACGCGAACAGGGCCGCGGATCCGCCGGTGTGGACGAAGACCACGTTGTCGTCCTTCGAGAAAAAGCCCCGGCGGATCAAGGCGATCAACCCGGCCATGCCCTTGCCCGAGTACACGGGGTCGAGAAGGACGCCTTCCTGCCGTGCCACGGTTCTGATGGCCTCGGCCGTCTCCGGCGTGAGTTGGCCGTAGCCGGGGCCCACATAGTCGCCGCTCGCGACCACGCAATCGCGAGAAAGCCCTCGGCTGACGCCGACATAGTCGGCCGTCTCAGCCGCTAGGTTGTAAACGACCTCTTCCTGCTTGTTCTTGGGATGCCGCACGCTGATCCCAAGAACCTTGATGCCGCTGTTGCAGCCCTCGAGCCCGACCAGCAGTCCCGCCTGCGTTCCGGCGCTGCCCGTGGCGTGAACGACGTAATCGATCCGCAGCCCCGCCTCGTTGGCCTGGGTCACGAGTTCCAGCGCGGCATTCACGTAGCCCAGGGCGCCGACTCGATTGGAGCCGCCTCCGGGAATGACGTAGGGTGCGGCGCCGCGCCGCCGAAGCTCCTCGGCCAACTCCTCGCAAGCCGCGTTCATGTCGAGACCCGCCGGACGGAAACCGATGCTGGCCCCAAAAAGTCTATCGAGGAACACGTTCCCGGTTGAGTCGTAATCCTCGGCGACATTCGGCACCCGGCGTTCCAGGAGAATCTCACACTTGAGTCCAAGCTTGGCCGCGGCCGCCGCCGTTTGGCGAACGTGGTTGGACTGTACGGCGCCCTGGGTGACCACCGTGTCCGCCCGCCGCGCCAGCGCATCTCCCATCAGGAAGTCGAGCTTTCGAGTCTTGTTGCCGCCCGTCGCCAGCCCCGTGCAGTCATCGCGCTTTACGTAAAGCGTCGGGCCGCCCAGGAGCCGCGTCAGGTTTTCCATCGGCTCCAGGGGCGTCGGGCTATGACAAAGGCGAACTCTCGGAAATCGCGATAAGCGCATGGCCCCCTACCTCGCCCTCCCCGGGCATCATGGAAATTCACATCGCTGGATCGTTCGGCTCCCCCTTGGGGTCACATTACGAAAAATGGACGGGGCGAGCCAATTCCAAGTTGGAACCGAGCCGTTCGAATGGCGCATGGTTCGCGCGACGGGTGCCACTCGGCGATCACGCTAAATTGATCACCCTCCCGCCGGAACGACTTCGAGCCGGGACGGCAAACTCCATGCGTCCATTTCCATGCATCCATATCCGAACCTCTGGTTCTGCGCCGAAGAGTGGCCCCGGCGGCGCCGGGGGCAGTTAGTCCGGAAAGAACCGGGCGCTGACCGGCCGGCCGACGTTAGGGGCGCTTTCCTTGGACATTGCCCGAGGCAATTCGGTATAGTTTTCGACTAGTTCCCCACCTCTGCTCGTAGGGGAGCCATAAATTTCTAGAGGCTGTTGCGGAATCGGACGCGAACGCGGGAGTTCGAAACAACATCGCGTCGCGCCGCCGCGTTGCGAACTTTGGCGGACGGCAACGCCCGTTAGACCGCGGAGAACTGAGAACAAATTCTGCAGCAAGCACTCTACGGAGGCGTTCGGCCTCCGAAGACCAAAGGCATGTGTTGCCACCGAGGAAGGGAGGAAAACCATGGACAATCAGGTAAGCCGTCGGGATTTCCTGAACGGATTGGGCGTGACGGTCGGCGCCGTCGGCGCCGGAGCGGCGGCGGGATACTTCGCCGGTCCTCGTCTTGGCCAAGCCGCTACACCCAAAGGAAACGTTCCGAACAAGCCCTTTAAGACCGGGCACATGACGTTTCTCACCGGCCCCGCCGCGGTCCTGTCCGAGCCGGGTCTGAAGGGCCATCTTCTGGCCGCCGAGGAGATCAACGCCGAGGGCGGTCTGCTCGGCAAGCGCATGATCGAGACGATCAAGGCGGACGAGGCGGCCGGCACCGACGCCAACGTCAAGGAACTCCGGCGCATGAAGCTGTCGGAGGGCATCGACCTCTTCACCGGCGTTATCTCGAGCGGCAACACGCCGGCTCTCGGCCCGGTGGCCGAGGAGCTCGGGGTGCTGACCCTGTTCAACGACGGATGCACCGATTTCCTGTTCGACAAGGCGGTCCCCAACCCGCACTACATATTCCGCATCACCAACATCCAGTCGGCGGACGGGGTAACGGCGGCGGTGGGTGCGGCGACCCACTGGCCGGAGGCGCGCAAGATCGCCTCGATCCAGCCGGACTACAGCTACGGCCGGAACGTGCATGAGCATTTCGTCCTGGCGATTCAGAGCCTGCTGCCTGGAACGGAAGTCGTCGCCGAGGCGTGGCCGAAGTTGTTCACCACCGACTTCACGCCGCACATTACGAAGCTCCTGTCGGCCCGGCCGGACCTCCTGATCGTGGGCCTGTGGGGCGGCGACTACGTGGCCTTCTACAAGCAGGCCCTGCGCTACGGGCTGTTCGACAAGATGAAGGTGGCCACCACGCTCGCCTTCGGCGTGGCGCCGCAGGCCCTGGGAAAGGACCACCCGGAGGGAATCCTCGCGGGGGTGCACGCCAATTACCACTTCACCTACCCCACGAAAAAGCGGTGGCCCATCAACGACTCCTTCGTGGCGCGGTACTTCAAGCGCTGGAACGAATACCCCAATTTCGAGGCCGAGGGTGCGTATACGGCGCTCTACTTCTTCAAGAACGCGGTGGAGAAGGCGAATCAACTCACCGGCGGCTGGCCGGAGGACGACGCCATCATCAGTCAGCTCGAGGGCATGGGCTTGGATGCGCCGGCCGGCTACATCTATATCCGGCCGGACAACCACCAGGGCTACAAAGACACCCTGACGGGGCTCAGCAAGAACCTGCCCGATTATCCGTTCCCGGTCTGGGATCCGGAGTCCATCATCACGATCCCGGTCCGCAACATCACGGCGCCGCCCAACTGGCCGAAGCCGGGGACCTCGCACAACGATTCCACGGCGGCGGCCAACTGGATGAAGACCACCTGGCGCAAGGCCTAGGCGCACGCGTCTGTCGCGGGGAGCGGCCGTGCCTCGCCGGCACCGCCGCTCCCTAGCGGGGCGGAACGAAGATGCTCGTGGTGGGCCGGGCTCGTAGCGGGCGTCCGTTCCCCGGGTTCCGAGGAGACGGAATGGACCGTCCGGCCAGCCGGACAGCGGGAAAGGTATGGACCCGCGCCCCATTGCTGTGGGCGTCATCGGCCTTTCGCTCGCCCCCGGGCGCGAACATGAGGCGCGTGGCCCGCGGGATCCTGGCGGCGGTCGGCCTCGTCGGTGCTTGGGCGCCGGCCCATGCCGGGCACGGGGTGGCCCACTATCCGTCCTACTACCCCCATGAGATCCGAATCGACGTGGTGGACGCGGGCACCGCGGCGACCCTCTTTGAAAACAAGGCCCTCCATGCCTACGTGGGATCGGCGCCGAATTTCGGCGGCAACGCGCCCGCTCACGTGAAGTTTGTCGAGTCGCTGGATTCGTTGCTGATCCTCGAGATCAACCCCGCGTCCAAGGCCTTCGGGCCGGGGGCGAACCGATGCGCCGCGGCGCGCCGGGTGCTCGCCGCGTTGCCGCAAGCGGCCCCGGGTTTCGTGTTCCATCCCCATCCGGTGACCCCTTTTCATGCCGACTATCTGCACCACCTGGATCGAATCGACGAAGCCAAGGCGGCCCTTCGCACCCAAAGGCCGATCACGGGGCCCCTGAAATTCCGGGCGAAGGGCCGGCGGGCGCAAGGTCTCGTCCAATCCCGTTGGACGCCCGCCGGAGAAGCCGGTGAAGATTGGGATGCCAGCCTGGAGGAGGTCCCGCTCCGCGAGCTGATGGCGGCGGGCGGCGTCCCTTTCAACGGCCGCCTGGGCCCGCCTTGGATGAAGCAGGGGTGGTTCCAGGCAAATCGGTTGCTGGCCTCGGCGGTCCGCGATCCCGAGCAACGGCGAACCGCCGAGGCGATCTACGAACGACTCGTGCGGGCCCGGTACACGGATTTGGCGGAGCGGGTCAATCTCCAACGGAGCCTGATCGAGAACCTCACCCGGGGATGCGATCGCATGGTCGCGGGCTACACCGTCAGGCGGGAGTTCTTCAGCGATGAATTTTCCACCGGCGTCGAGAACATCGCCTTCGATTCGCAGCTGGGCTTGAACTCGCCCGTTTTCGTGCGAACCGTGAAGCTCAAGGACTTCCCGTGGAACGGCTGGCTTCGGCTCGGGGTTGGCCGCAGGCCGGAAGCCGCGTGGAATCCCGTCGCGGGTTTCAGCGATGCGGCGGGACGACTGGTCTGGTCCGCGTTGGCCGATCCGGCCCTGATACCGCTTCCCTACAACGCGAGCTGGGTCCCCAACCGCACCGATTTCACCCTCACCCGGCCCGAGGGCCAATCGGGCGGCGTGATCGTGCCGCCGGACGCCGTCCTGCCGGAGGCGGGCACCGGCGCGCTCCGTCCCGTGGGCAAGCGGAAGTTCGCCGCGGCGAAGATCGTCTATCGGGTCATCGCTTCGCCGTTCAACGACGGCACGGAAATGGAGATCGCCGACCTCCTTTATCCTTTCATCATGGCCTACCGGTGGGGGGTCAGGGCCAACCCGGACGACCGAGCCTACGACCCGTCGATCGAGCCCGCCGCGCGAACGTTGCGCGGGCGTCTCATGGGGGTGCGGGCGGTG
This sequence comes from Kiloniellaceae bacterium, assembly GCA_046758005.1. Lineage (GTDB taxonomy): Bacteria > Pseudomonadota > Alphaproteobacteria > Kiloniellales > J153 > JBHHZJ01. The sequence continues at coordinate 12,834 of JBHHZJ010000070.1, read as the reverse complement.
CGCGTGGAACAGCAGATCAAGCCGATCGCCCCCGGATTCGACATCGTGCAACGAACACCCGTCGTCGAAGTTTACGTCACGGACGTTCCCGGCGACTCTCAACAGGTCGCGGCTCTCGCGCCGCCGTGGGGTGGCGTTCCCTGGCATCTGCTGGCGCTCATGGAGCAGGCGGTCGAGCGCGGGTATGCCGCCTTTTCGAAGCAGGAGGCGGCGCGTCGGGGGGTGGCGTGGCTGGATCTGGCCCGTGACCCGACGCTGCGGCAGAGGTTGTCGTCGTTGATCGAGGAATTCGAGCGGGACGGTTATCGTCCGGCCGCCTTGGCGGATCTGGTCACGGCCGAGGCGGCGCGAGCGCGCTGGCGCGCCCTGCGCGAGTTCGTCCGCGAAAGCGGGCACCTTCTGGTGACCAACGGCCCCTATCGACTCAAGGAGTGGAACCGGAATTCGGTCGTGGTTCAGGCGGTCAGGGAAGCGACCTACCCGATGGGGTTCGGTACTTTCGACCGCTATGTCCACCCGCCTCGGGGGATCATCCGCAAGATCGGGCGGGAGGCCGATCGGGTCGCGATACGGGTGGAGGTGGAGATGATGGTCCGTGACCAACGGAGCTATAAGACCGTTCACGAACCGTTGACGCGGGAGACATCCCGCGGGCTTTACGGCGTTCTCGTGGTTTCCCGCGAACTCGTGATCGGCCCCAACGGACGCGTGGTCAGCGCCGGCAAGATGCGTTGGGCGGAGGACGGGCGGTTCGTTGTGGACCTCCCCAAACACATGCCGTCCGGCCGTTACACGGTCCTCGCCGCCATTTACCTCGACGGCAATTCGCTCAACCCGTCGACCGGGGTGCTGCGTTTTCAGGCGGATGGATCGTGAGCCGCCACCGCAGCGCCCGATGCGGAATTGCAAGTCGCACCGGGGTACCTTATCCTCGCCATGCCGCCGACCAACAATTTTGCCCATGCGTTGTTCCGCGACGGAGGATGCGGGATAAAGCCCTTTCGTCACCAAAGGATGTGACCGGTGGATATTTTTGTCATTCAGGTCCTGAATTCGATCTTCTACGCATCGATTCTGTTTCTCATCGCCGCGGGCCTGAGCCTGATTTATGGCGTCATGCGGATCATCAATCTGGCGCACGGCAGCCTTTACGCGTTGGGCGCCTACGTGACGGCGTGGTCCGTCGGACAGGCCGCGGGCAACGCGAATGTGGCGGTCTTGTTTCTGATGCTGCCGCTCGGCGCGCTTGCGGTGGCCGTGGCGGGTTTGGTGATCGAGCCGACGCTGCTCAGGCCGCTTTATAAGCGGCCCGAGGAATATCACCTGCTGATCACCTTCGGCCTCCTGTTGATCTTGGAGGACGTGCTCAGGTTCCTGTTCGGCGGCATGCCCTTGTCGCCGGGGATCCTCATGGACGTCATGGGAAGCATTTCCGTGATGGGGTCGATCTATCCCGCATACAATATCCTGGTCATCGGAATTGGCGTCGTTGCCGCGTTGTTTCTCTGGGCCTTCGTCTATCGCACCAAGTTCGGGATCATGTTGCGGGCCACGTCACAGGACCGGCGCATGGCCTCGGCGCTGGGCTTGAACGTGGGACGGGTTTACGTGCAGGCGTTCGCCATCGGCTGCTTCATGGCCGGCCTCGGCGGCGCCATCATCGTGCCCAGCCAGGCGGCGGTGCTCGGCATGGGAATCGAGGCCCTGATCCTGGCGTTCGTCGTCGTGGTCATCGGCGGCCTGGGCAGCCTCGAGGGCGCCCTGGTTGGGGCGCTCCTGGTCAGCTTCGTGAGGACCGCGGGCATCCAGTTCTTCCCCGAGATCGAGCTGGCGGCCATTTACCTCATCGCCGCCGCGGTGCTGCTCGTGCGACCCACCGGCCTGTTCGGACGGGCGTCATGAGGGCGGCGGCGGCCCGGAAGGACAGACGCGCCTTGGGGCGCGCGCTGGCGATCGCCGTTCCGGGCGGCGCGGTGCTGCTGATTTTCCCCGCGATCACCAGTCCGTACGAGACGGAACTACTCACCTACGGGCTCGTCTTCGCTATCGCCGCGCTCGGATTCAATCTGCTGCTCGGGTACACCGGCCTCCTGTCGTTCGGCCATTCGGCGTACTTCGGCGTCGGCGCCTACACGGTCGGCTTCCTGGTACGGAACCTCGGAGTGTCGACGATCGAGGTCTGCATCGTGGCGGGGCTGGTCACGTCGGCGTTGGTTTCGGCCGCGTTGGGTTTCGTGTGCGTCCGGCACACCCGCATCTTCTTCGCCATCCTGACCCTGGCGCTTTCCCAGGTGTTGTGGACCCTGGCGTACAAGTTCTTCTGGGTAACCGGCGGCACTGACGGGATCCGGGTGCCGCGGGTTTCGCTGCTCGGCGGGCTCGTGGATTTCTCCGGCAGCGGGGGGTATCTGAAGTTTGTGAATTACTACTATTACTATGTGCTTGTCATCTTCGCCCTCGCGGCGGTGGTCATGTGGGTGATCGTCCATTCGCCCTTCGGCAAGGCGTTGCAGGCCATCCGGGACAATGAAACCCGGGCCCAATTCCTCGGCGTGCCGGTGCAGCAGTTCCGTTGGCTCGCCTTCCTGGTGTCCGGAACCTTCACCGGCCTGGCGGGCGTCCTATGGGCGCCGCTCAACCGGCTGGTGACGCCCGATATCCTGTACTGGCCGTTCTCCGGCGAGATCGTGTTCCTCACCGTGCTTGGCGGATTCCGCACCTTTGCCGGGCCGATCGTTGGCGCGATCGTGTACAACCGGCTCGAGGCCTTTGCCGTCGGCTGGACGGAGTACTGGCAGGGGCTGCTCGGGATTGTCCTCGTCGTGCTCGTGCTGACCCTGCCGACCGGACTCGTCGGGGGACTGTGGCGGGGGATCGCGAGGCTGAAGCGAAAGGGGGAGCCCCGGCGTGAGCCTGCTTAGGACGGTCGACCTCAAGAAGTACTTCGGCGAGACCCGGGCCGTCGACGGCGTGGATTTCAGCGTCGCCGAGGGGGAGTTCCTCTCCCTCGTGGGCGCCAACGGCGCCGGCAAGACGACACTGGTCAATCTCATCAGCGCTTTCCTCCATCCCGATTCCGGGCAAATCCTTTTCCAGGATCGCGACGTGACGTTTGCTTCGGTGAACGATCTTGTCCGCGCCGGAATCGCGCGGAGTTTTCAGCTGGTCAACCTTTTCGACGACCTGACCACGTTCGACAACGTCGCCTTGTCCGTCTTTTCGCGCGAGCGCAAGACCCTGAGCATGGTCTCGTTGGCCGACAGCGACGTGGACGTGGCCCGCGAGGCGGACGAGATCCTCGGAGAGTTCGACCTGGCCGACAAGCGCAATGAACTTGCCGGCGGGCTTGCGCAGGGGCAACGCAAGCTCCTCGATGTGGCCGTGGCCTACGCGCTGCGTCCCAAGTTGCTGTTCCTCGACGAGCCGACCAGCGGCGTCAGCACCCGCGACAAGGGACAGATCATGGACACCATCTCCTCGGTGGTGCGGGCCGGCAACGTGACCGCGGTGATCATCGAGCACGATATGGATGTGGTGTTCAAATATTCCGACCGGATTGTCGCCATGCACGAGGGCGTCATCCTGGCCGACGGCACGCCGGACGAAATCCGGGCCAACGAGGAAGTCGCGGCCAACCTGCTGGGCACGCCGGTCTTCGGTTGAGCGTCGCGGCGAGGCAAGACCGGCATGCTCGAACTCAAAGAGATCAACACCTACCGCGGCACCGCCCACATCCTGTACGGCGTGTCGCTCACGGTGGGGCCGCAGGAGGTGGTGTGCCTGGTCGGCCGCAACGGGGCCGGCAAGACAACGACCATGGAAAGCATCATGGGCCTGCTTCCCGTCCGGTCCGGGACCATCACGTTCCACGAAAAGGAGATCACGCGTCTACCGCCCCACCAGAGGGCCCGGCGGGGCATGGGCTACGCGCCCGAAGACTGCGGCATCTTCCCGGAACTGACGGTGGCGGAGAACCTGATGATCGGCCGCTGGCTGTCCGATTCGGGGGCCGGCGGCGGGGATACGGGCGGTGAGAGCGTGGACGAGCGCGTGCGCTCCGTGTTCCCCGAAATCCGTGACCTCACAGGGCGTCAGGGCATAAACTTGAGCGGCGGCCAGAAGAAGATCGTGGCGATCGCCAGGGCCATGTTCCTGTCGCCATCGCTGCTTCTTCTCGACGAGGCGTTCGAGGGGCTGGCCCCGGTGGTCGTGGGCCGGTTCCGAGACGCGGTGATCAAGATCAAGGAGATGGGCATCTCCCTGCTGATCGCGGAATCCAACCTGGCGTCGGCCGCCGGTATCGCCGACCGCCTCTACGCCATCGATCGCGGGGAGATCATCTTCCACGGAAGGCCCGAGGAAGCCATCGAGAACGAGAACGTCATGAAGACCCTGCGCGGCTGACCGGGCGGGGTTGGCGCGGTCGCGTCAAACCGGGGCGGGACGGGATCCGTGAGCTCCCACGATGAGGAAACTCGGCGCTATTATCTTGCTCGTCTTCGCGTTGGCGACGCCGCCGGCGGCGCGCGGCGGCCACGAGACGCCCATCTATCCCTCCTACTATCCCCAGGAGATCCGCATCGAGACGGTCGATGCGGTGTCGGCGGCCCAATTCCTTCGCGAGAGCAAGATCCATGCCTATGTGGGGGGCGAGCCGTCATTCTCGAGCGCATTGCCGGACTCCATCGGCTACGTGGAGTCGCTCGGCTCTTACGTCGTGCTTACCCTCGATCCGACGTCGCCCCTGGCGAGGGACGAGGCGGCGGGCTGCACGCTTGCGAAGACCGTGATCCGCGGCCTCGGCGAAGGCGGCGAAGGCTTTGTCTTCCACCCCTACCCGGTCACCCCGTATCACGCGGATTACCTGAACCACTTTGACCTGGCCGCGGCGGCGAAGACCCGCATTCTCAACGGCTCCGTCGCGGCGATGGCCGAGCCGAAAGTGCGCGCCACGGGCGCGCTCGCGGACAAGCTCGTCCCGCCGCGCTGGCGCACCGACGGGCCGGAATCGGATGCCCGCATCGAGGAGATCGACGTCGGCGGCCTCGTGGCCGGCGTGAGATTCTTCCTCAACGGCTGGTCCGGACCCCCGTGGCTGAAAGAGGGCTGGTTTCACGCCTATCTCCTCCTGGCCGGGGCGCTGTCGGGCGACGGCGAAAAAAGTCTTGCCAGGGCGCTTTTCCAGCGCCTTCGCAGGGGCGACTACCGGAAAGCGGAAGAGCGGATCACGCTGGAACGGGACCTCGTCTCGCTGCTCACCGGCGGCTGCGCGAAGGTCGTCGTCGGATACACGACGAAGCGGGAGTACTTCAGCTCCGAGTATTCCGCCGGCATCGAGAACATCGCCTATGATTCCCATGCCGGGCTCAACTCGGCGATCTTTATCAGAACCGTCAAGTTGAAGGACTTTCCCTGGAACGGTTGGCTCCGGCTGGGGATCGGGACGGAGCCATCGGCGGCCTGGAACCCCATGGGCGGCTTCAGCGACGAGGCCGGACGGCTGATTTGGTCCGCGCTGGGCGATCCGGCGCTGTTTCCCGAACCTTACAACGCCGGCTGGACCCTGAACCGGATCGGCGACGTCCGCTCGACAGCGGGGTGGTAGAAATTGCGAATGGAGGGCGGGTTGAAAGAGGTCTTGCGAAGGGTCGCCACGTATTTGGCGGCGTTTGCCTTGGTCTGCGGGATGAGCTTCCCCGTCGTGGCCGAGGACCCGGCCGAATCGACTTTCGAGCTGAATGTCGCGCATGGGGCGGTGCCGGCGAAGATGAGACACGTTCGGGTCAAGCAGGGGGATCACGTTCGGCTCCTGTGGACGAGCGACGAGCGGATCATCCTGCACCTGCACGGCTACGACATCGAGAAGGAGGTCCGCCCGGGTAAGGTCACCGAGTTCGCCTTCGAGGCCTACGCAACGGGAAGGTTCCCGGTCGCCATTCACAGGACCGAGGGGGACTCTGCCGGACCGGCTCACGACGAAGAGCCGCTCGTGTATGTCGAGGTTTACCCGCGCTAAGGAGATCCCTTTGCGCCGGCCTGAGAGGGCTGACTGGGCCGTCTTTCCCGCGGCGGCGATCCTCGTTCTCGCCACGACCAGGTCCGCCGCAGCCCACGCCTTCGGTCAGCGTTACGATCTGCCCGTACCGCTCGGGCTCTATCTGGCCGGCGCCGCGGCCGCCGTGGCCCTGTCCTTTGTCGTCGTCGGGCTCTTCATCCGCGGCGCGCCCTGGTCGCACGCCTACCCCCACCTCAACCTTTTGCGTTACGCCCCCGCGCGTCTGTTGGCGCACGAATACGTTCTCTTTTTGGCGCGACTTGCCGCCGTCGGCCTGTTCGCCCTGGTCGTGGCGGCGGGGCTGTTCGGAAACCAGCACCCGATCCGAAACCTGGCCCCGACCCTGGTGTGGATCATCGGGTGGGTCGGGCTGGCGTATGTCTCCGCCTTCGTCGGAAATCTGTGGGCGCTGATCAATCCATGGCGGACGATCTTCGCCTGGGCGGAGGCGCTATACCGCCGCACGGGTCGCGGCCGGGAGCTCTCGCTTCGCCTGCCGTATCCCGCGGCCCTGGGGGTGTGGCCGGGTGTGGGCCTGTTTCTGGCGTTCGCCTGGTTGGAGCTGGTGTTTCCGAATTCGGCGGCGCCCGCCAATATCGCCCGGGCGGCGCTGGGCTACTCGGCCCTCACCTGGACCGGAATGTTTCTGTTCGGGCGCGAGCGCTGGCTGAAGCACGGCGAGGTTTTCTCCCTGGTGTTCGGCGTGCTCGCCCGGTTCGCCCCGATGGAAATCAGGGTCGCCCGGCCCGACTTCTGCGCGGCCTGCGGCCTCGGCTGTCTGGACCGCAGCGGCCAATGCATCGACTGCGCCACCTGCTACCACCACGCGGCGCAAGCCGATAGACAATGGGCCGTGCGTCCCTATGCGGTGGGGCTGCTCCGCGACGAGCGGATCTCCACCTCGATGGTGGCCTTCATCCTGCTCATACTGTCCACGGTGCTGTTCGACGGCCTCCTCGCCGTACCGGCGTGGGCCAATCTGGAACGTTCCCTCCTGGCCTTGTTTCCCGGCTCGGGAAACGGGCTGCGCATGGCCGTCAAGACCGCGGGGAGCGTCGTCTTCTGGCTGCTGTTTCTAGGCGCCTATGTCGGAACCTGCTGGATCGTGGGCAGGGTCGTCGGCGGCCGGCTCACGACATGGGAGATCGCGCGGCGCTTCGTCCTTTCGCTCGTCCCCATCGCGATCGCCTATCATCTGGCTCATTACCTCACCTATCTGCTTATCCAGGGGCAATACATCATTCCCCTGGCCTCCGATCCGTTCGGTTACGGCTGGGACCTCCTCGGCACCGCCGGGTACCGGGTCGACATCGCGGTCGTCGGCGCAAAGTTCGCGTGGTACACGGCCGTGATCACCATCGTCATCGGACACGTCATCGCCGTCTACCTGGCGCACGTGCGCGCGCTGACCACGCTCGGGGAGCGACGGGCCGCGCTCGGCAGCCAGGTTCCCGTCACCGCCCTGATGGTGATCTATACGGTGACCAGCCTCAGCATCCTCGCCGAGCCCATCGTGCAACGCGCGCCGTCGGCCCCGACCGCGGAAGGGACGCCGAGCCGCCGGTTGGTGGCCGTGCCGCCGGACGCGGTTCTTCCCGAACCCGGAAGCGGCCGCCTGATCCCGGTCGGCCCCGGCAAAACGGCCTCGGTCCGGCTGACCTACGGCGCCATGGCGTCGCTGTTCCACGACGGCACCCGTATGACCATCGCGGACATCCTATACCCTTACGCGGTCGCCTACCGCTGGGGCGTCGGAGGGACCGGGGACGGCCGACGCTACGACCCGGCGATCGACCGATCGACGGCCCTGCTCCGCGAGCGCCTGGTCGGCCTAAGGTTCATTGGGGTGGACAGGACCTCCAAGTCCATCCGCTTCGGGGACCTCGTGCTCTCCCGCGAATTGCTGCTTGTCGAGGCCTACGTGAACGCCGCCCCGGACGATGGCGGGCAGGCGGCGGCCGTCGCGCCCCCGTGGAGCAGCCTGCCGTGGCACGTGATCGCCCTGATGGAGGAAGGCGTGGCCCGGGGATGGGCGGCCTTCTCGCGCCAGGAGGCGGAGCGTCGGGGCGTGCCGTGGCTGGACCCGGTCCGGGACGACGCCATCAAGCAGCGTCTCGCCTCCCTGGTGGCGGCCTTCGCGCGCGACGGTTTCGTGCCCGCCGCGCTCGCGGACCTGGTCACCGCCGAGGAGGCGCGGGCGCGTTGGCGGGCTCTGGCCGCGTTCCACGACAAGCACGGCCACTTCCTGGCCACCAACGGCCCGTACCGGCTCGAGGAATGGTCCGGCCGGTCGGCGGTCTTGCAGGTGTTCCGGGACCCGACCTATCCGCTGGGCGTCGGCTCCTACGACGCGTACGCCATCCCGCGCCGGGCCTTCGTCGCGAAGGTCGAGCGCCGGAAGGAGGGGCTGACGATCGTCGTGGACGTAGAGACGGTCGAGAAGTCGATGCGAAGCTACAGGATCGTCCGCGGACCCCTGCGCCGCGCGGACGCCTACGCCCTCGGCGGCGCCACCGTCGAGTGTCGTTACCTGGTGATCGGCGCCGGCGGGAAGGTGGCCTTGGCCGGCCGCGGCCGGCCGGGGGCCGATGGGACTTTTTTGCTGGACCTCGCCGATCGGCTCGCGCCGGGAAAGTATACGGTCCTCGCGGCGCTTTATCTCAACGGCAACAGCGTGAACGCCGAAATCCGGCCGATCCCGTACCAGGTTCCGGGCAAGCCCTGAGCGGCCGCCGACCGCGGCGATCCCGCGACCCGGCTTCACATTCGTGGCCATAACCCCTCCTCCGGAGGGCTGGGAGAAGTAATTTGTTAACCATCGTTGACGCACCCTGTGCACGGGGACCGACCGCCCCAACCGCGGTCGGCCGGAACCGGACGCCGCGGGTCGTGTCGAGACACGCGGCACGTCGATGTCGTCTGGCGGCGTTGGAGTAGCCATTGAGACCGTGCGGAATTCCTAGGCGGATCGGACCGGAGGCGGCGCCGGCGCTCGCCCTCTGCGCGGCGCTCTGGATCGCCGCGTGGACCGGGGGCGCGAACGCCGCCGTAACCCAGGTCACGGGCAAGAACAACCTCCAGTTCGGCGATGCGGCCGGCGACGCCGACCTCGCCGGGACGGTCGCCGTAGACACCGGCAACAACAAGACGGTCACCGGCGGTGCGTTCGATCTTGGGGGCGCGGTCAAGTCAGGCAAATTCGACGTGAAAGGGTCCGGCGGCAGTGCGTACGACTGCACGCTGCCAAGCCAGATCCAGCTCAGCGCCGGGTCGAGCACCGTTACCGTCGACACCTTCGTCACCAACAAGCCATTGGCCGGCAACCTACCGGCGAAAGGCAAAGTGTCGATCAAGGTCGGGGCGACCCTCCAGCTCCCGGCCGGCCAGGCCGCGGGATCCTATACCGGCACCCTGACCCTGGACTGTGGGACGGCCCAGGGCTCGGTCAACGTCACCGCGACCTTGGGCTCGGTGATTTCGATCTCGAGCACCGGCAACCTCGATTTCGGGAAGGTCGTGCCCACCGGCACGGCGGGCACGGTCACGGTCACGCCGGCCGGTGTTCGCAGCTCGGTCAACGTCGATCTGCTCGGCGGAACCGTGAGCGCCGCCAGCTTCAGCGTGACCGGCGAGAACGGCCAGGCCTACGCTATCAGTCTGCCCTCGAGCGCCACCCTCACAGGCCCGGGCGCCAACATGACCGTCGACACCTTCACCGATGACAATCCGACGCCGTCCCTGCCCGGCGGAAGCGACACGTTCAACGTAGGCGCCACCCTGCATGTCGGCGCCACTCAGGCCGCGGGCGTCTACTCGGGCTCCTTCGCCGTCACCGTCAACTACAACTGAGCCGCCCGCTACCCGGGCAAGCGATTCGGTCCCGCCACGGAACCGGGTCTTCCCGCCGTGTCCGCGACCTTTGGCGGGCGCGCGACCGCGTTCTCTTTTCGTACCCGTTTGAGATTGGATTTCGCCGGGCCCGGCACGACCCTGCAGGACTTCAGGAAAGGTGGTCGGAGCCGTCGCTGACCTCGCCGGACCGGCCTCGGCCTCCCCAAATCCGCTCCAATCCGGGAAAGTTTACAAATAAGATACAAATTAAAACAATTTTTATATTAACGAGGCCAAAATTAATACTATTTCTCAATTATTGACATTAACGGACTATTAATGTTTGCCGCGTATTCTACGAAACATTGATTGGTATTTGGAGTAGAGCCATTGCCCGTCACGACGAGGTTCCAAACTGCGAGGTGGCGGGACGGATCACAAGTAGGACGCCCAACCGGCCCTGAGGGTTTTGAAGTTCCCTCGGGTTTCTTCAGGAGGAGGAAGCCAATGTTCTCACGCAAACGAATTCTACTCGCCGCCGTCGGGATCGCCGGTATCGGCGCCCTGACAGTCGCCGCCGACCGCGCCATTGCGGCCCAGGCGACCGCGACCACCAACGCCACCATCGTGACGCCGATCGCGATTTCCAACGTGAACAGCCTGGAGTTCGGCAAGGTTGCCGCCGGCACCGCCTCCAGCGTGGTTCGAATCAGCAGCGCCGGCGCCCGCTCGCTTGTGAGCGGCGATGCCACACTGGTCAGCGGTGGCACGATCCAGGCGGCCTCGTTCAGCGTGACAGGCGAAGCGAGCACGGGTTACGCTATTACGCTACCGTCGTCGATCACCATCTCGGCGGGCGCGAACAACATGACCGTGAACACGTTCACCGACTCCAAGGGCGGAACGTCGACCCTCGACGGCACCGGGAACGACACCTTCACCGTCGGCGCCGACCTGACCGTTGGTGCAAGTCAGGCCGCCGGGGCCTATACGGGCACCTTCAACGTGACGGTGAACTACAATTAACCCCGCGGTCGCGCCGGATACGACCGCGGGCCGAGAAGCGGCGGCCTCTCGAGAGACGGAGCAGAGGAGATCCAACGCCATGATGGTCCGACTTGTAACGCGCGGGTTGGCCTTTGGCTCGGCGGTTGTGGCCCTGGCGCTTGTCTTCGGCGGCCCGCAGGCGGCCGCCGACGCCGGGCGAGCGATGGTCCGCGCCACTGTCCTCAAGCCGGTCTCCTTTGCGAACGTGTCCGGCATGAACTTCGGCACCTTGATGCCGAATGGGGAGACCGGCGTCGTGGCGCTTCTGCCCAACGGAAAGTTCACCGCCCAGGGCGTGGACGTGGCCCGCGACGAGGAAGTCAAGTCGGCCACCTTCAAGATCCTCGGCGAGGACAATCAGGCCTACACGATCACGCTGCCGTCGGCCGCCACGTTCACCAATGGCCGCGATGGAATCAGCGTCATGACGTTCGTGCACGACGCCGGGTGGACCCCGACGCTCGACCCGAAGGGCTACGGGCACTTCAACATCGGAGCGACGCTCAAGCTCCGCTGGGGCCAGACCGCCGGCGTCTACAGCGGCAGCGTCGACGTCGTCCTGTCCAACAACTGACCCCCCGGGGTCGGCCCCCAAGGGTACGGTGCGCATGCCGCGCACTTTCCTTCTCGACCGTTAACCAACCTTTAAGCAGAATTGGTTAACGCTGGCACTCGGCGGATCCACGCGAAAATCCGCCGGTCGCGTTTGTGCAGCAGTTGGCCAAGGACGTGTTTTCTTGGAGACCTCGGGGCCACCACCGGTGGCGCAATTCAAGGTTTGGTTCGGCAGGGCGGCCAAGGATATCCGGGCGGCATCATCCATGAGCGTTCCCCGGACTCCGATCCAGGTGCTGGCGGCCGACCTGAAATCGCGTTGCGCCCCTTGGTCTTTGTACCTTGCCGCGGCGCTCGTGCTCGCCCTGCCGACGCCGTCACGCGGCCAGGCGGTCGGCGATCTGGGCGTGTCGCCAACGCGGATCGTGTTGGAGGGCCGGACTCGCACGGCGCAGATCTCGCTTCTCAACAAGGGCTCCCAGCCTGCCACGTACCGGATCTCCATCGTCAACATGCGCATGACCGAGACCGGCAAATTCGAGACCATCGAGGAGCCGGAAGCGGATCAGAAATTCGCCGACAGGCTCATACGTTTCGCGCCCAGGCAAGTCACGCTCGAACCTGGCGCCACGCAAACCGTGCGCGTCATGTTGCGCAAGCCGAAGGATCTGCCGCCGGGGGAATATCGTTCGCATCTCTATTTCCGGGCGGTTCCGCCGCCGGGCGCCGGGCGCAGCGTCGAGGCCACCGGATCGAGCGAGGGCATCCAGATCAGCTTGACCGTGATTCCCGGCGTGACGATTCCGCTCATCGTTCGGCAAGGCACACTGTCCGCTACCGCGACCCTTTCCGATTTCAGATTCGTGGATCTGAATGGGCCGGAGGGACCGAAGCTGTCCTTCCGCATCAACCGAAAGGGCGACCGCTCGCTGTTCGGCGATGTGACAGCCGCCTATTTCGCGGCGGGCAGCGATCGCGAATTCGTGGTCGCGCGGGCCAACAAGCTCGCCGTGTACGCGCCGAACGCTTCCCGAGTGCTCGTTCTGCCGCTGCGCCTTCCCGACGGCGTCCGCTTGAAAGGCGGCCGGCTGCGCGTCACCTACCAGGCGCGCCCGGAAGAGGGCGGCCAGGTCATCGGCCAAGCCGACATCGACGTTCCCTGACCGGCCGCTGAGGCCGGCCCCGGTCGGCCGCGGTCATTGCTGGGCCCGATATCCTGGCGGCGTCGCTGCGGAGCCGCGACGCTCGTCCCGTTCCAGGGGCCGGGTCGGCTCGCCACGACCCGTTTGACGAAGCTTTCGTGGCCGTCGCGCGCTAGAGCAGATCCGGGTCGGTGAATCGCCCGA
>JBHHZJ010000069.1:0-20250 GCA_046758005.1 Kiloniellaceae bacterium | reverse complement strand
GAACACGGTGCCGCCCAGGATGTTGCGGATCGTGCCGTTGGGCGAGCGCCACATCCGCTTCAGGTTGAATTCCCGGACCCGGGCCTCGTCGGGCGTGATGGTGGCGCACTTGACGCCCACGCCGTGGGCCTTGATCGCGTTGGCCGCCTCGACCGTGACTCGGTCCTCGGTGGCGTCGCGGTTCTGGATCGACAGGTCGTAGGACCGCAGGTCGATATCGAGGTAAGGCAGGATCAACTTGTCCTTGATCATCGCCCAGATGATCCGGGTCATCTCGTCGCCGTCGAGTTCGACCACGGGGTTCCTGACCTTGATCTTGGCCATGGCGTCCTCCAGCCTCGCACGGATGGCGCGCCCCCCGGCGCGCGCGGAACATAGCAGGCTTTGGCTCGGGCGCAAGAAACCGCGTCGGCGCCCCGGCGCGCGGTCATACATCAACTGGGGCTTGTATTACAGGCGCGCCCCGCGCGCCGGGAGCACCGGCTCGGGCGCGCCGGCCAGGGCGTCGAACACCGACTCGATCCGCTCGACCACGCGCAACAGCCGGGTGTGCCGGGGCCGGATATAGCCGGCCTCGAGCTGATGATCGAACAGGCTCAGCAACGGGTTCCAGAAGCCGTCCAGGTTGACCAGCACGACCGGCTTGTCGTGCAGGTCGAGCTGCTTCCAGGTGACGATCTCGAAGGTCTCGTCCAGGGTGCCGAGCCCGCCGGGCAGGATGCAGAATGCATCGGACAGCTCGAACATGCGCCGCTTTCGGGTGTGCATCGAGTCGACGACGATGAGGTCGCTGAGCCGCTGGTGCGCCACCTCGCGGGCCTGCAGGTGCTCGGGCATGACGCCGACCACTTGGCCGCCCGCGGCCAGCGCGCCATCGGCGAGCGCGCCCATCAGGCCGACGTGGCCGCCGCCGAACACGATCCGGATGCCGCGCCGCGCCGCGCCGCGGCCCAGGTCGGCCGCCGCCGCGAGATGCCGCAAATCGACATCGTTGGAGGAACCGCAATAGACGCAAAGCGCTTCGACCCGGGACATGCGCACCTTTCGTCCTTCACGCTGGCGTAATTCGGGCTGGCCCGAGCAAGAATTCGCGATACCTTAGCCCGCGGCGGTCTGGACGGCCAATACAACCGCCGCTACCGTTTGCGGATGGCGCGTTACGGATGGCGCGACCGGGTCCGATTGCCCGGCGCAATCGCTCCGGTCCGTCGCGTGGCGTGCCGGAAAATCGACGAAATTCAGCACGGGGAGAAGGAGGCCATGAAGAAAACGTCGTTTGCCCTCGCGATCGGGTTGACTTGCGCCTTCGCGGCGCAGGCGCTCGCCGTCGACGAGCCGGAGAACGTCATCAAGTACCGCCAGTCGGTCATGAAGGCGATCGGCGGCCACACGGGCGCCATCGTCGGCGTGGTCAAGGGCGATGTCAGCTTCTCCTCGCACGTGGCGGCCCATGCTCGGGGCATCCATGAGATGAGCAAGCTGATCCCGGACATCTTCCCGAAGGGAACCGATCGCGGCGCCTATCCCAGCACCCGCGCGCTGCCCGAAATCTGGAACGACCGGGCCAAGTTCGAGGCAGCGTTCAAGAAACTGCAGACCGAAAGCGCCAAGCTGGTCGAGGTCGCGCAGGGCGGCGACGTGCGGGCCATCGGCGCGCAGCTGAAGAACGTCGGCAAGGCCTGCGGCGGCTGCCACAAGCCGTTCCGGGCGGAGGATAAGAAGTAGCCCTCGACCGCAGCAGTGGCTCGACCTGCCCGTCCACGGCGCGAACGCGGCTTGGCATGGACGGCGGCGGCAGCCGCCTTCGTTCTGCCGGGCGTGGCGATGACCGCCGCCTTCGCGCCGGCGAAGGCCGACTCCGAAGCGGTGTCCCGCGGCGCGTACGTGTTCCGCGCCGCGGGGTGCTACGCCTGCCACACGGACGTGAAGAACAAGGGCGCGCCGCTCGCCGGCGGGCGGGCGCTCAAGACACCGTTCGGCACCTTCTACGCCCCGAACATCACGCCCGACCCGGTGCACGGCATCGGCCGCTGGTCGGACGAGCACTTCCTGCGCGCGATCCGCCACGGCGTGGCGCCGGACGGGCGTCACTACTATCCGGTATTTCCCTATACCTCCTACACCGGCATGACCGAGCCGGACGTCTTGGACCTCAAGGCCTATCTCTTCGCCCAGCCGCCCGCGACCCGGGCCGACACCCCGCACGAGGTGAATTTTCCGTTCCGCTTCAGGTTCCTGCTCGGGATCTGGAAGATCCTGTTTTTCGAGGCCGGCCGGCGCACGATCGACCCGGCCCGGAGCGAGCGGTGGAACCGCGGCGCCTACCTGGTCGAAACCCTGGGCCATTGCGGCGAGTGCCACACCCCTCGAAACGCCCTCGGCGCGGTCGACGAGGACCGCCGCCTGGCCGGCAATCCCTCCGGCCCGGACGGCAAGAAGGTGCCCAACATCACCCCGCATCCACGCGACGGGATCGGCGACTGGCGCGAATCGGATATAACATATTTCCTGGAGACGGGATTCCGGCCGGACGGCGACGTGGCGGGCGGGGCCATGACCGAGGTAATCGAGGAGAGCACCAGCCATCTCACGGATGCCGACCGCGCCGCAATCGCCGCGTATCTGCTTGCCCTACCGCCGATTCCGGGGCCCTAGTACCAGCCGTCATGGGAAGTTGATACGTATGATCGTCTTTTCCCGCCCCGGGGCGGAAGCGGTGCCGGCGCCCGCCGGCGAGCACGAAAAGCGACCCCGCGCGCGGCCTTGCAGCCCCTTCGGGCGTCGTCGCGCGGCCCCGGTGGCGCCCCGGGCGACGGCCCGGCATCACGGCGCGCCACGCGCCGAGACGAGAGAACCTTCGAGGCGGTCCCATGTGTCGTCCTCCTGTTATGGTGGGTATTGAGCGGCGCGGCCGGGCACGATTGCGCCGCACTGGCGCGCATACTAGGCTATCGGCGGTCAACGCGAGGAATCGAACTTGAACCGCGCCAGGATCATCGTCGGCCTCGTCGTCGTCGTCGGGCTCGCCGTCCTGGGCTATCTCCTGCTGAGCGACAAGGAACCTCCGGCTCCGGTCACCGCGGAGGTGGCCCCGGGCGCCGCGCCGGAACGGCCGACGCCGCAAGTTCCTGCGCAAAAGGCGCCCGAGACCCCGGCCCAGGCTCCCCGCTCCGATTCCCGCGCCGCGCCGCCGCCGCGCGCGCAGGCGGCGCCCGCACAGCCGACGATCGCGACCGCGCCTTCGACGGGCGAAACAGCGACCGCGTCCCCGGCGCGCGAACCCCCCGCCGCGACCACGCAGAGCGAACCGCCGACGACCGAGGCGCCGACGGCCCGGCCGAGACGGGAGCCGCCCGAGCCCACAATCGCGACCGCGCCTTCGACGGGCGAAACAGCCGCCGTGCCCCCGGTGCGCGAAACCCCTGTGCGCGAAACCCCGGCCGCGACTGCGCAGAGCGAACCGCCGGCGACCGAGACGCCGACGTCCGAGGCGCCGACGGTCCGGCCAAGACTGGAGCCGCGCGAGCCGGCGATCGCGACCACGCCCTCTACGGGCCAAACAGCCGCCGTGCCTCCGGTGCGCGAAACGCCCGCCGCGACCGCGCGGAGCGAACCGCCGGCGGCCGAGGCGACGGCGGTCCGGCCGAGACGGAAGCCGGCCGATCGGCCGCTGGCGCGTCCCGGGATCCTGCCCAGCTTCGACGTCGTCCGGGTCGAGCGCAGCGGCGAGGCGGTGATCGCGGGGCGCGCCCCGCCCGGAAGCATCGTCACCGTTCTGGACGGCGGGCGCCACCTCGGCCAAGTGACCGCAAATGTGCAAGGGCAATGGGTCCTCGTGCTCGATGTTCCGCTTGGGCCCGGGAGCCACGAACTGAGCCTCGAGGCGCGGGCCGCCTCGGGCGAATCCCTGCTGTCGGAGAACGTCGTGGTCGTCTCCGTGCCGTTGCCGCGGCCCCAGGTCGCCGCCGCCGACGGGGTGAGCGATCAGGGGCAGGAGGCCGCCCCGCAGGCGCCCGCCGAACCGAGCCCCTCAACCGCGGCCGCCGCGCGCGAGAGCGTGTCGCCCGAGGCCGCCCCGGCGGTGCAGAGCGCGCGCCTCGCGCGGCTCGGTTCCGCTGGCGAGGCGGAATCCCAGATCCCGAGGCCGGCGGAGCCGGAGCAGCCGTTCGCCGTGCTGATGCCGCGCGCCGGCCAGGGCCCGATCCGGATCCTGCAACAGCCGGAACCGTTGCGCGAAGGCCTGGACGAGGGCGCGCTGCTCCTGGAGACGGTCGACTACGACGCCCGGGGCTTGGCGGTGATCGGCGGGCGCGCCGCGCCCGGCGTGCGCCTTGTCGTCTACCTGGACGGCAAGCCGATCGGCCAGACGGTGGTGGGGGTCGGCGGACGCTGGCAGGTGAAGCTCGACAGGCCGGTGTCGCCGGGCGTCCATCGCTTGCGCGTCGACCAGGTCGACGAAAGCGGCAAGGTGACGGCGCGCGTGGAGACGCCGTTCTCGCGCGCGGTGTTGGTCGCCGCCCTTCCGGACGAGACCGCGGTCATCGTTCAGCCGGGCAACAGCCTGTGGCGCATCGCGCGCCGGGTCTACGGCAAGGGGCTGCGCTATACGGTCATCTACGAGGCCAACCAGGGCCAGATTCGCGACCCGGATCTCATTTATCCGGGCCAGATCTTCGTCATCCCGCCGGCCAATCGGGCCGCCCGCTAGGCGGCGCCTTTCGGCTCCGGCCGTGGCGCCCCAAGCGTCCCGCGGAGCAGTTCCAGGTACGGCTTGAAATCGAGCAGCAGCGCGGTGACGGTCGCCATGACGCTGGCCGGGGTGAGCGGCATGGGCGGCTCCGCCGCCGCGCGCAGGCGCATGTCCTGGTCTTCGGCCAGTGAGATGCGGCCACCGGGCAGCGTCGCCGTGGCCTCGAGGATCCGCCGAGTCAGGCGCCGCCCCTGGCCCAGTTCCATCGTGTAGGGCAGCTTGCCGAGGTCGGCGCTCAGGTCGATCCGGGGCTCCGGGCAGGTGTGGACCTCGGCCCGAAACTCGATGCCCAGGTAGGCGAAGCCGAACTTGAGCGGGCCGCGGTCCTCGCGCGGGCGCAGCCGGCCGTCGTCGCCGACCTCGAAGTCGCCCACCTGGAATGGCCCCCCGCTGTTGGCGACCAACTCCACGGTCGAGCGCAGATCCCCCGGCGTGGAGCGAAGGCTGTCATTCTCTGGCGTTTCCGGCACGTTGGTAGGCCCCCTGCGGCGTACCTCCGAAAGCGGGCCGATAGCATGAAAAGCATTAAGCTTACGTAAAATTTTCTCTATATACCCTGTACCGTAGGCGCACTGAGCGCAGAGGCGGCCGCGCGCAGGAACGGCCGCGCCGCCGCGTCGCCACGGACCATTGAGGGAGCCGATTTGCTGAAAAACGTGTTCGTCCCGGTGAACAGCGCCGGTTGGCCCTTCATCGGCGCGTCGCTGTTGGCCGCGCTGGTGCTGCTCCTGGTCTGGGCGCCGCTGGCCTGGGTCGGGGTCTTGGCCGCGGCGTTCTGCGCCTTCTTCTTCCGCGACCCGGACCGCGTCACCCCGGCGCGCCCCGGGCTGGTCGTCAGCCCGGCCGACGGGCTGGTCGCGGCCATCGAGCGCGCGGCGCCCCCGGAGGAGCTGGGCATGGGCACGCAGTCGCGCACGCGGATCAGCGTCTTTCTCAGCATCTTCGACGTCCACGTCAACCGGGTCCCGGCCGACGGTACGATCACCGCGCTGGCCTATCGCAAGGGCAAGTTTCTCAACGCGGCGCGCGACAAGGCCTCCGAGGACAACGAGCGCCGGGCGGCGCGCCTGACGCTGGCCGACGGGCGCCACATCGCCTTCGTCCAGATCGCCGGGCTGGTCGCCCGCCGCATCGTGTGCACCCTGCGCGAGGGCCAAACGGTGCGCGCGGGCGAGCGCTTCGGCATGATTCGTTTCGGCAGCCGGGCGGACGTCTACCTGCCCGAGGGGGTGGCGCCCCTGGTGGCGCCCGGACAGCGCATGGTCGGCGGCGAGACCGTGATCGCCGACCTGAATTCCGACGAAGGCGCGCGGCCGGGGGAGGTGCGCTGAATGAGCGGAACCAGGCGCCGCCGCCTGCCCGGCCTGACCGTCAACCGGCTGATCCCGAACGGGCTGACCCTGCTCGGGCTGTGCGCCGGCCTGACCGCCACCCGGCTGGCGCTGATGGACCGCTGGGAGCTGGCGATCGCCGCCATCGGGGTGGCCATGGTCATGGACGCGCTCGACGGGCGCATCGCCCGTCTGATGGGCGCGACGAGCGAGTTCGGCGCGCAGCTCGACTCCCTGGCCGACGTGATCAACTTCGGCGTCGCGCCCGCGCTCATCGTGTACCTGTGGGCGCTGGGCGACGCGGGCGGTCTCGGCTGGGCGCTGGCGCTGGTGTTCGTGCTCTCCTGCGCCCTGCGCCTGGCGCGCTTCAACACCGGCCTGGGCGTCGGCGACCCGCTGCCCTGGACGGACCGGTTCTTCACCGGCGTGCCGGCGCCGGCCGGGGCGGGGCTGGCGCTCCTGCCCATGGTGCTCAGCTTCGAGCTGGGCGATGGCGTCCTTTCCTCCGCGTGGTTCAACGGCGCCATGCTGATCGCCGTGGCGGCGCTGATGGTAAGCAAGATTCCGACCTTCTCGGCCAAGCGGCTCAAGGTGCCGCACACTTACGTCGGACTTGCCTTGATCGGCGTCGGCGCCTTCGCCGCCTTCCTGGTCAGTACGCCGTGGGTCACGCTCAGCCTGGTCGGCCTCGCTTATCTGGCCAGCATTCCGTTCTCGGTGGCCGCCTTCCGCCGGCTCCAGACGCAGGCGCCCGACGACCACGACGTCGATCGGGACTCCACCGGGTGAGCCGCACGGCCGGGTAACTTCAAACGCGCGATGCGGACCCATCGACGTGCGCTCAATGCTCGCGGGAGCCGATGCGCCGCCACGATTTTTCAATAGGTCGGGATGCTTAAGCTCAACTGGGATCGTATCTGCGTGATGGTCGTGGACGACAACGCGTTCATGCGCCGGCTGCTCGTCTCCACGCTCAATTGCTTGGGCATTACGGACACCCTCGGGGAGCCGGACTGCGCGAGCGCGATCGAGCGGCTGAAGATGAGCAAGACGGATCCCATCGAGGCGGGCCTCGGCGAGGTCGATCTGATCCTGTCCGATTATCTGATGCCCGGGGTCGACGGCAACCTGTTCCTGCGTTGGATCAGGACCGGCAACGGCGTTCCGGACCGCTTCGTGCCCTTCATCATGGTCTCGGGTGCCGCCGACAGGTTCGTCGTCGAAGAGGCGCGCGATGCCGGAGTGACCGAATTCCTGGCCAAGCCGTACTCGGTCAAGTCCGTGGCCGACCGGATCCTCGCGGTCATCAACAATCCGCGCCAGTTCGTGCTGGTCAGGGCTTATTTCGGGCCCGACCGGCGGCGTACGAACGTGGCCGTCGCCGTGGAGCGGCGCAGGACGAAGCTCTCGGAGATTCAGGTGGTCCAGCCGGATTCGAAGGTGCGCACCCTGCGCGAGGATGTCCGGGCGATCCACTTCCGGCCCGGCAACAAGTTGCGCAACAAGCTCGGCCCCAACGCCCGGCGCCGGCCGGTGGAGTTCGATCCCTTGGTCATCCGCGCGGCGGAAGAGCGCATCCAGCAGTTGGTCGGCGATTACGCCGACTGGGTGACGAAATACATCGAATCGATGATGAACTCGCTGGCCGCGCTACGGCCCGGCAAGCGGGCGCAAAGGCACAACCGGAAGCCAATCGCCAACATCAGCCGGATCGCGCACGAGCTGCGCGGCCAGAGCGGGACGTTCGACTATCCCCTCATCACGGAATTCGGCAAGTCGCTTTACGAGGCGACGATGGACCCGGACACGGTCATAACGGAGGACAAGCGCAAGCTGATCGCGGCCCACATCGACGCGATCCGGACCGTCTTCAAGAACCGGATCCAAGGCAGCGGCGGGGAGGTGGGCTCGGCGCTGCTGCGCGAGATCGAGCAGGCGGTCAAGAGGTACAAGTAGCGGCGCGCCGCCTCGGCCCGGGCCGTCTATTCGGCGGCCTCCGGCAGGGGTTCGACCGGGCGCTCGTCCGGGCCGAGGCCGCGCTCGGCCTTGGGCCTGCGGCGCCGGGCGCGCCAGTTGGCCAGGTTCGCGCGCAGCATGAGCGCGCTCGGCGTCACGATCAGCGTCAAAACCGTGGCGAAGGACAGGCCGAAGACGATGGCCGTCGAGAGCTGCCGCCACCACTGGGTCGATGGCGCGCCGATCTGGACCTCGCGCGCGAAGAAGTCGATGTTCATGCCGAGCACCATCGGCATCAGGCCGAGGATCGTGGTCACCGTGGTCAGCAGGACCGGGCGCAGGCGCTGCGCCCCGGTGCGCAGGATCGCCTCGGCCGGCGAGGGCGCCGTCTTCCTGAGGCGGTCGAAGGTGTCGATCAGCACGATGTTGTTGTTGACCACGATGCCGGCCAGCGCGATCACGCCGATGCCCGACATCACGATGCCGAACGGCTGGTCCGTCACCAGCAGGCCGATCATGACGCCGATGGTCGACATGATCACCGCCGAGAGGATCAGGAACGCGCTGTAAAAGCTGTTGAACTGGGTGACCAGGATAATGGCCATGAGGAAGATGGCCACGACGAAGGCCTTGACCAGAAAGCTTTGCGCCGCCTTCTGTTCCTTGTCCTCGCCCTTGAACGTGATGCTGACGCGCGGGTCGATGTCCGCGCCCTCGATCCACTGGCGCAGCTCGCGCACCTTGTCGTTGGCCAGCACCCCCGGGCCTACGTCGGCCTTCACCGTCATCACGCGGCGACCGTCGACCCGGCGCAACAGGCTGACCTTGGGCCGCGCCGTGCGCGTGACGAAGTTGGAGATCGGGACCAGCCCGGCTTCGGTCTGCACCCGAATCCGGTCGAGCTGCTCGATGTCGCGGTAGGCCGCGGGCAGCCGGGCGACGATGTCGATCTCCTCGTCGCTGCCGTCGGGACGGTATGCGCCCAGCTTCATGCCGTTGGTGATCATGCGCACGTAGCTGCCGATCAGGGTCACGTCGGCGCCGAACTTGGCGGCCTGGGCGCGGTCGACCTGGAGCTCCCATTCGATGCCCGGCACCGGGCGCCCGTCCTCGATGTCGACGAAGCCGCCGAGCTCGGCCATGGTCTGCGCCACCCGGCCGGCCGTCGGCGCGATCAGGTCCGGGTAGTCCGAGGCGATCTCGACCTGAATCGGCTTGCCCACGGGCGGGCCCGCCTCTTGCTTGCGCGGCTCGAGGATGACCCCGGCCAGCGGCGCCACGCGCTTGCGGATGTCGCTCAGGATCGCGTTGGCCGGGCGGCGCAGGAACCAGTCGGTGAACTCGATCTGTATCGTGCCGATCAGGTCCTCAGGCTCGTCCCGCTGCACCCCGGAGGAGGCGACGCTGCGGGCGTAGATGGCGTGCAGCTCGCCGGTTTCACGCTGCAGGTCGAGGATGCGTTCCTCGACCTGGCGCAGCAGCGCGTCGCGCTCCCACACCGAGAGGTTGCCGCGCGCGTGCACCTGGAGCGCCGCGTTGTCCGGTTCCACGTCGGGGAAGAACTCGACCCCGCGGCCGTAGAGGGCGTACGTCCACTGCGCGGCAACCAGCACGAGCACGGCGGCGAGCAGCACCTTGCTCGGATGGCGCAAGGCGCCGCGCAGGACCGTGAGGTAGAACCCCGTGAACCCCTTCACGTGGCGCAGGTCGCCGTCCTCACCGGCGGCCAGAGCCTTCATGGTTCCCTGGTCGACGGCCCCGCCGGGCCGGCCGAAGATGGCGCCGAGCGTGGGCACGAAAACGAGCGCCATGACCAGCGAGGCGGACAACGTCGCGACCAGCGTGATCGGCAGGTACTTCATGAACTCGCCGACAACGCCCGGCCAGAACATGAGCGGCAGGAACGCGGCCAGCGTCGTGGCGGTCGCGGCGATGATCGGCCAGGCCATGCGCTTGGCGGCCAGCGCATAGGCCGTCCGGCGGCCCTGCCCCTCGATCATCTTGCGGTCCGCGTACTCGGTCACCACGATGGAGCCGTCGACCAGCATGCCGACCGCGAGGATCAGGCTGAACAGGACGACGATGTTGACCGTGAAGCCGAGGGCGGCGAGCACCAGGATCCCGGCCAGGAACGAGCCTGGAATCGCCATGCCGACCATGCCCGCCGAACGCAGGCCGAGGGCGCCGACCACCACGATCAAGACGAGGAGTATGGCGCTCAGCACGTTGTTCTGCAGGTCGGTCAGCATGGTGCGGATGTCGGCCGACTTGTCCTGGCTGTAGGTGACGACCACTCCGGGCGGCCAGTTCTGCCGCTCGCGCTCGACCGCGGCGCGGACCGTTTCGATGGTCTCGATGATGTTCTCGCCCGTGCGCTTGGAGACCTCGATCGCGATCGCCGGCTTGCCGTTGATCCGGGCGAAACCCTCGGGGTCCTTGAAGGTCGGCCGCAGCACGCCGATGTCGCCGAAGCGCACGACGGCGTCGCCGTTCACCTTGACCGGCATGTCGTTGATGTCCTGGAGGCTCTCGAACAGCCCGGGCAGCTTGATGGCGAAGCGGCCCCGGCCCGTGTCGAGCGCGCCGGCCGCCACGACCCGGTTGGAGCGGGCGACGGCGGCGATGACGTCGTCGGCGTTGAGGCCGTAGCTTTCGAGCACCATCGGGTCGACGACGATCTCGACCACCTCGTCCCGATCCCCCGCGATCTGGGCGCTCAGCACGCTGGAGATGCCTTCGATCTCGTCGCGCAGGCCGCGGGCCAGCCGGAGCAGGGTCCGCTCCGGGACGTCGCCGGAGAGGGTGACCACCAGCACGGGGAACAGGCTGAGGTTGATCTCGTGGACCGTCGGCTCGTCGGCGTCCTCGGGCAAGTCCGGCTTGGCCAGGTCGACCTTCTCGCGTACGTCGGCCAGCGCCCGGTCCGCGTCGAACCCGGCCTCGAACTCGAGCACGATGTTGGCGCCGCCCAGGAAGGCGGTCGAGCGCATCTCGTCGACGCCCTCGATGCTGCGCAGCTCCTCCTCCATCGGCTTGATGAGCAGGCGCTCGGCGTCCTCGGGCGAGATGCCCTCGTGGCTGATGTTGACGTAGAGAATCGGGATCTGGATGTCCGGCTCGGCCTCCTTGGGCACCGTCATGTAGGCGTAGCCGCCGGCCAGCAGGATCAGCGCCAGCGAGGCGAGCACCATGCGCGCGCGGCCGATCGCGGCGTCGATCATCGCGTTCACGAGGCGTCCCCCGCGCCGTAGGGGGCGAGGGTCCGCTCGTCGATCGGGCGCACGCTCTGGCCTGCGGTGACGAATTCCTGGCCCACGGTGATGAGGGTGACGCGCTCGGGCAATCCGGTGACCCAGACGCCGTCGGCCGCTTCGCCGACGATCCGCACCGGCTTGAACTCGACCCGGTTGGCCGGGCCGAGCGTCTTGACGCCGATGACCCCGTCGTCGGACAGGGTCAGGATCGCCGGCGAGATGTGGTGCGCGACGATCCGCTCGAGCGGCAGGACGAGCTCGGCGGTGACGCCGTCCGGGACCGCGGCCTGGGGGTTCGGCACCTCCACCTCGACCCGGAACGTGCGTGTTGCCGGGTCGGCCTCGCTCGCGATGTAGCGCACGCGCCCTTCGAGTTCCTCCCCGGTGATCAGACGGATCCGGCTCGGCGCGCCGACGGACAGGCGGCCGACATCGCGTTCGCTCGCCTGGGCCGTGACGAGGATCGGGTCGAGGTCGACGATCCGGGCGACGGGATCGCCGATCTCGACGAAGTCGCCGATCTCCACGTACCGGTTGCTGACGATGCCGTCGAAGGGCGCGCGCAAGACCAGGTTGGCCAGTTCGACCTCGGCGGCGGCCACGGCGGCCTCCGCGGCCTCGAGCTCGGCCTTGGCGGCCACCACTTGGGTTTCGGCGCGGAACCCCTTCTTGGACAGGCGCAGCGCCGCCCGGTATTCGATGCGGCGCTGCTCGCGCAGCGCCTTGGCCTCGGCCAGCCGGGCCGGTCGGTCCTCGTCCGACAGTCGGACCAGCACGTCGCCCGCCTTCACCCGGTCGCCCTTGGCGGCGGCGAGTTCGACGACCCGGCCGTGCGTTTGCGCCTTCACCTCGACCTTGCGGTCGGCCTCGGTGCGGCCGCGCAGGGTCGCCTGGGCGGTGCGCGGTTCGGCGCGCTGGCTGCGCACCCGGACCGTCGGCACGTTCTCGGCCGCGGAGACGTCGGCCGGGGGCTTCTGGCCTTGGCGCGGCCGCTCGCCGCGGTCGAATTGGCCGCTGGCGATCCAGCCGGCCGCCGCGACGGCGAGGAGTCCCGCGATGAGGTAGGATCGTTTCATGGCGCCCTGTTTTCGCCCGCTCGGCCCGCCTCGCTCACGTGGTACGTCGCCTCACGGGGCCGTGTCCCCAGATTCGCCGGCTATTCGGCGACGAGGCGCGCGCCGGCCGAAACCTCGTCGAGCAGGCGGTCGCGGTGCGCGGCCAGATACTCGGCGGCCGCCCGGTAGACCGCGAGCCCGAGGCCGTGGACGAAGATCTCGCCCGGCGGCCGGCCGCTCGGGTCGCAGGATTCCATCCGCCCCAGGCACTCCCGGTACCACGCGATGCGCTGGTCGATCAGTTCGGCCAGACGCGCCGGGGGCAGGAGCTGGGCGAAGAACATGATGAACAGGAAATCGGAGCGGACCTTGTCGCGCGCCGGCGGGGCCATGAGCGCCTCGAACAGCGCCGCCCGGCCCTTATCGGTGATCGAATAGACCTTCTTGTCGGGGCGCTTGTCCTGCGCCATCTCGGTGCAGACCACGAGTCCTTCCTCGCTCAAAGCGGTCAGCGCCGGGTAAATGGAGCCAAAGCTCGCCTCGTGGATGTGCCTGAGCGGGCCTTCCTCGAAGGCCTTCTTGATCTCGTAGCCGCTCGCGGCGCCGCGATTGAGGGCGCCGAGGCAAAGGGTTTTCGTGTCCATGTCTCTTCCCCTGTTGGATGATCCACATATAAACACTCGACATAGCTAGAGCCAGAATATATCCATCCGATATAGGCAGGGCTGCCCTGCAGGATTCGCATGGTCGAGCCGGGCGCCCGGAAACGTGCGGGGTTCGTTTCAAACTCAAGAAAAAAACAAAATAAATTCAAATAGTTGCATGAAACTCCGCGATGACGTAGCTTGACCCGGTCCCGGTGCCGAAGGAGGCCCCATGAGTTCGGTATTCAGCACCGCCCTGTCCGCCCTGGCGGCGCAGAGCAAGCGCCTCGAGGTCTCGGCCAGCAACGTCGCGAACGTCCGCAGCCTGGGGCTCCGGGCAGGCGGTGCCGAGCCCCAACCCGGAGCCTTCGTCCCGCATCGCGTAGCGCTCATCTCGACGGCCGGGGGCGGGACGGCGGCCAAGACCGTGCCCGTCTCGCCGCCCTCGTTCCTGGCCTTCGACCCCGGCGATCCAAACGCCGATGCCGACGGCCTGGTGCCGCGCCCCAACGTGTCGCTGGAGCGCGAGGTGGTCACTCAGATCGAGGCGCTGCGGGCCTTTCAGGCCAACGTGAAGGTGATCGAGGCCGAGGACGAACGGCTCGGCACGCTGCTCGACCTCCTCTCCTAAATCCGCTTCCTGTCGTCGACACCGCCGCAGCGAGCCCGGCGGCGGCCCGGCCGTCGCGCTGGCCAGTGCGGCGCCCATGAGTATACTCACGCCCGTCGGCGCGCGCGCCGGCAGATGCGCGAGGCGCGGGCCGTCGCGACAAACGGGTAGGGGCCATGAGCAGCTTGGACCTCGCGGTTATCGGCAACTGCAGCGTCGGCGCGCTCCTCGATTCGCGGGCCCGGATCGTCTGGACATGTGTGCCGCGCTTCGACGGCGATCCGGTGTTCTGTTCGCTGCTCAACGACCGCGGCGGTGAGCACAAGGGCTTCTTCGACGTCGAGCTCTTGGATTTTGCCTGGTCGGACCAGAGCTACCGCCGCAATTCCGCGGTGGTCGACACGACGCTGTGCGACCAGACGGGCGGGGCCATCGAGATCACCGACTTCGCCCCGCGCTTCAAGCAGTTCGGGCGCGTGTTCCGGCCCGTGATGCTGATGCGCATCGTGCGCCCGGTTGCCGGCACCCCGCGCATCCGCGTCCGGCTTCGCCCGACATACGGCTACGGCGCCCACGACCCGGGGACGACCCGCGGCTCGAACCACCTCCGCTACGTCATGGCGGACCACACCCTCCGGCTGACCACGAACGCGCCGGTCGCCTACGTGATCGAGGAAGTGCCGTTCATCCTCGATACGCCGATAACGTTCCTCCTCGGTCCGGACGAGAGCCTCGAGCAATCGGTCGAGGACCTGGGCCGGGAGTTCCTCGAGAAGACCGACGAGTACTGGCGCGAATGGTGCCGTTACCTGGCGCTGCCCTTCGAGTGGCAGGAGGCGGTGATCCGGGCGGCGATCACGCTCAAGCTGTCCAACTTCGAGGAGACCGGCGCGATCGTCGCGGCCTTGACCACTTCGATCCCCGAGGCGCCGAATTCCAGGCGCAACTGGGATTACCGCTACTGCTGGCTGCGCGATTCGTTCTTCGTCGTGCACGCCCTCAACCGCCTGGGCGTCACCCGCACGATGGAGGGCTACCTGAACTACATCAGCAACATCGTCGCCGCCGCCGAGGACGGGCGCCTCCAGCCGGTCTACAGCATCACCCAGGAAGGCCGTTTGACCGAACGGGAGATCGACAGCCTCGCCGGCTATCGCGGGATGGGACCGGTGCGCGTCGGCAACGATGCGCACGGCCAGAAACAGAACGACGGCTACGGCAGCGTCATCCTGGCCTGCACCCAGAGCTTTTTCGATTGCCGGCTGGAGCGCCCGGGCGGGGCCAGCCTGTTCGAGCGGCTGGAGCGCCTGGGCGAGCAAGCGATCAAGCTGTGGAACCAGCCGGACGCCGGCCTTTGGGAGCTGCGCACCCGCGTGCGCGTGCACACGTACTCCAGCCTCATGTGCTGGGCGGCCTGCGACCGCCTGGCGAAGATCGCCGGGCGCCTTCGCTTGCCCGACCGCGAGGCGCACTGGCGCGGCCACGCCGATTCGATCCGCGCCGCGATCCTCAAGAAGGGGTGGAACCCGGAGGTGGGAAGCTTCGTCGAAAGCTTCGGAGGAAAGCACGTCGACGCCAGCCTGCTGCTCATGTCCGAGCTCGGCTTCCTGCCGGCGACGAACAAGCGGTTCCAACGCACCCTGTCCGTCGTCGAGCAGCGCCTGCGCCTCGGCCGGCACGTCTTCCGCTACGAGGCGCCGGACGATTTCGGCGCCCCGGAGACGTCGTTCATCGTGTGCACATTCTGGTACATTGATGCGCTGGTCGCGGTCGGGCGGACCGAGGAGGCGCGCGAGCTGTTCGAGGACATGTTGGGGATGCGCAATACCTTGGGGCTCCTGTCCGAGGATATCGATCCGACGACCGGGGAGCTTTGGGGCAACTTCCCGCAGACCTACTCCATGGTCGGCCTCATCAATTCGGCCATGCGCGTGTCCAAGCCCTGGGAGCAGGCGTTTTGAACCGGTTGGTCATCGTTTCCAATCGCGTGGCTCCGGTCAAGCGCACCAAGTTGGGCAGCGAGGGCGGCCTTGCGGTCGCCGTCACGGCGGCGATGCGCGAGCGCGGCGGCATCTGGTTCGGTTGGAGCGGCCGCGTCTACGAGCACGAGCCGGGCGCGCCCGACATCTTCAGCGTCGGCAACCTGACCTGCGCGATCGTCGACCTGTCGCAGCGCGACTACGACGAGTACTACAACGGTTACGCCAACCGGACCCTGTGGCCCCTGTTCCATTACCGGCTCGACCTGACCGAGTTCAGCCGGCGCAACCTCTTGGGCTATCACCGGGTCAACGCCCTGTTCGCCAGCAAGCTGCTGCCGCTCCTGCGGCCGGACGACCTGATCTGGGTGCACGACTATCACCTGATGCCGATGGGCGAACAGCTTCGCCAGGCCGGCTGCAAGAATCGCATCGGGTTCTTCCTGCACATTCCCTGGCCCGCGCTCGAGATCCTGCTGGCCCTGCCGAACCACGAGGCGTTGGTGCGCGCGTTGTGCGCCTACGACCTGATCGGGTTTCAGACCGAGAAGGACTTGCACGCCTTCTTCGAGTACATCGAGCTCGAGGCCGGCGGAGCGGTGAACGGGGGCGGGGTCGTCGAGGCCTTCGGACGCCGGGTGCGCGCCGCCGCGTTCCCGATCGGCATCGACACCGAGGACGTCACCCGCTACGCCAGGGAGGCCGAGGATTCGCGGCAGAACAAACGGCTGCACGAAAGCCTCGACGGCCGCGACCTGATCATCGGGGTCGACCGGCTGGACTATTCCAAGGGCCTGGTGGCGCGCATGGAGGCCGTGGACCACCTCCTGCGGACCTATCCCGCCCACCGCGGCCGCGTGGTCATGCTGCAGATCGCGCCGCCGTCGCGCGCCGACGTGCCGGAGTACATGGATCTGCGCCACCAGCTCGAGTCCGTCGTCGGCCGCGTCAACGGCGCCTACGCGGAATTCGATTGGGCGCCGATCCGTTACCTCAACAAGGGCTTCCGGCGCCAGACCCTGGCCGGTTTCTACCGCATGAGCCGGGTCGGCCTGGTCACGCCGTTGCGCGACGGCATGAACCTCGTCGCCAAGGAGTACGTCGCGTCGCAAAGCGCCAAGGACCCCGGCGTGCTCGTGTTGTCCCGTTTCGCCGGGGCGGCGCAGGAGCTGGACGGCGCGGTCATCGTCAATCCCTACGACGTGGAGGGCGTGGCGGAGGCGCTGCAGAGGGCGCTGGCCATGCCGCTGGGCGAGCGGCGCGAGCGCTGGTCGTCGATGTTCGAGCGCATGCGCCAATACGACGTGGTGGCCTGGCAACAGTCCTTCCTCGACGAACTCGCCACCGCCTCGCCCCGCGGCACGGCCTGAAGCCCCGTCCGATGGCGGCGGTCGCGCTTCTGGCGGATATCGGCGGCACCAACGCGCGCGTCGCCCTGGCCCGCGGCGGGCGGATCGATGCCGAGACCCGTCTCGAGGTGGCCGACTATCCGGGGCCGGTCGAGGCATTCCGCCACTTCCTCGATCGGGTCCGGCCGGACCCGCCGCCGCGCCGCGCCGCCCTGGCCGTCGCCGGGCCCGTGGACGGGGACACGGTGCGCATGACCAACAGTCCGTGGGTCGTCGCGGCGCCCAAGCTGCGCGGTGCCTTCGGCTTCCAGTCCGTGGCGATCGTCAACGACTTCGCCGCCATCGCCTGGGCCGTGCCGCACCTGTCGCCACGCCACCGGGTCCGGATCGGCGGAGGCCGCGCCGCGCGCGCCGCGCCGGCCGCGGTGATCGGGCCGGGAACCGGTCTGGGCGTGGCGGGCCTGGTTCCGGCCGAAGGCGGCCCCATCGTCCTGGTGACCGAGGGCGGTCACGTGACCATGGCCCCGGTGGACGAGCGGGAGAGCCGGATCCTCGATCGGCTGCGCCGCCGTTTCGGCCACGTCTCGGCCGAGCGGGTGCTGTCCGGCGACGGGTTGGTGCACCTCTACGAGGCGATCGCCGCGATCGACCGGGTGCCGGCGCCCGTGCGCGACGCCGCCGCGATCGCCGAGCACGCGCTGGCCGGCGACTGCCCGGCGAGCGCCGCGGCGCTGGAGACCTTCTGCGCCATGCTGGGCACGGTGGCGGGCAACCTGGCGCTGACCCTGGGCGCGCGCGGCGGCGTGTATCTGGCCGGGGGCATCCTGCCGCGTTTCGTCGACTATCTCGCCGGCTCGCCGTTTCGCGCCCGCTTCGAGGCGAAGGGGCGCTTTTGCGATTATCTTGCGGCGATCCCGACCTGGGTCATCGTCCATCCCGACCCCGCGTTCCTCGGCCTCGTGCAGCTGCTGAAACGGCAGGAGACCGGCGGCTGACCGCGGCCGCCGCGCCCGCTGTGTCTCAGAGTCCGACTCGAAATGAATGGATGGATTTCAATGGCTTGCGGTTGCAGTTGTTCCCCTTGTTGTCACCCTCGCGCTTGACGCGAGGGTCCATCCATCAGCGAGACTGCGACCTCGATGGATTGCCGGATCAAGTCCGGCAATGACGAATTGAAGAACGGGTTGTGCCAACCCATTGATCGATGGAGCTTCATTTCGAGCCGGGCACTCATATTTTCGACTATTGGTATCGGTCGCAGGGCCGTATGACGAACCAGTCCGGCAGCACGGTGGTCTCGTCGCCGCAGGCCTGGTCGAGCTGAAACTGCGTCAGGCCGTCGGCGTTGCGCAGATCGGCCGCGCGCAGGTCCGTCCGGTCCAGCCGCGCGCCCCGCAGGTCGGTCTCGCTTAGGAATGCGCGCCGCAGATCGGCCCCGCTCAGGTCGGCGCCGTTCAGCGAGGCGCGCACCAAGATTGCCGCCCCGGCGTCCGCCCCGGCGAGGTTCGCGCCGGCGAGGCGCGCGCCGGTCAGCCGTGCCTCGCGCAGGTCGGCGCGGCGCAGGTCGGCGTCGTCGAGCCGGGCCGAGCTCAGGTCCGCTTGCCGCAGGTCGGCCCGCGCTAGGCGCGCCGCGCGCAGGTCGGCGCGGCGCAGGTCCGCTTCCCGGAGCACGGCTCCGCGCAGATCGGCGCCGTTCAGGATGGCGCGGCTGAGCGCGGCCCGGGGCAGGATCGCGCGCCTCAGGTCGGCGCCGCTCAGGTCCAGGCGCAACGGGCCACTGTCGATCAGGGTGCCGCGACGCAGCTTGGTCCCGCTCAGGTCGACGCCGCTCAGGTCGCAGCCCGGGCAGAGGCCGGTGCGGCGCAGCCGCTCGAGGTCGACCGCCTCGAACGCCTGGGCCCGCCCGGCCGCGCCGAGCAGCGCGATGAGGACCAGAACCGCACCTTTCATAGCGTCCGCCCGCTTTGCGGATGCCGGCACTCGCAGTCATGCTAACGCGCGCGGCAGAGGCGCGGGAAGCGCGCGGTCCGGTCCGGGATAGGCTTCGGCACGTAGGGCGACGTGGGTCGCCGCGCAAAAAAGAGCCGGCGGAGCCGCGGCCCCGCCGGCATTTCCGAGTGGATAGGCGCGCGCCTTACGGCTTCCCGGTCGGCGGATGGATCTGGACGTTGCCGCCGTCCAGCGCGGCGCAGGCCGCAAAGACCGGATCAGCCAGGCCATCGCAGACGGCTTGCGGATCCGGGGGCAGATCGGCAGCGGTCTGCGCGGTGCACAAGCCCGAGGTAAATTCGCAGGTGCCAGACGTGCACACGACGATTTCGAAAAAGTCGGTATCAAGGCCCTGCTTGCCCGCGGGCTCGCCGGCGTCGATCACGCAGCCGCGGAATGGAAGGCCGTCCGTGACCACGCCGGTGGCGGCCTCGCGCAGGCGCCCCGTGCCCTTGAACAACAGCCGGTTTTCCTCGAAGCCCTTCTTTCCGCCCGGCTGTTCCGGGCCGCTGAAGCCGTCGTCGAGCACGTTGCATTCGATCACCTCGACGTCGTTGGAGTGGAAATTGTCGCCCGAGGTGTGCTCGACGACCTCCCACACGCCTGACGGCGGCGGGCCGACGTTGCCGCCGAAGGTGAAGTCCTTCATGCCGGCTTGGAATCCGGCGTTCTGGAAGCCGCCCGTGGTGGTCCAGCACACGCCCGCCTCCTTCGCGCCGAAGACGGCCGAGAGCATCGCGCCCGAGCCATTGAAGTTCACCGTCATCCTATCGACGTTGTCGAGCTTGATGTTCTTGATCTCCACCACGCCGTTGTCGCCGGTCGGCGGAATGGCGACCAGGTCCGTCGGCACCGACGAGCCGCTGGTGAAGAACTCGACGAACGTGCCGGCCTCACCTTGCTCGGCCTCGACATCCATGATCGTGATGCTGTTGACCGTGACGCTGCCATCGACCATGCCGAAGTCGAAGTCAACGAACATCCCCAGGTTGTCCGCGTCGTCCGGGTCGCTCGAGTCAAAATCCTCCGTGAGGATCAGGATATTCCCCTCGGAGGAGTTGTTGCTCGGGAAGCCGCCGACGCCAACGCCGGGACCGGGAATGGCCGGGCCCGGCTGTGGCTTGAACGAAAAGGCCTCGTTGGGCGTGCCAAGATCGTCGTCGGCGCCCGAGCAATCCGCCGGAGTGAATGTCGGCGGACAGGATGAATCGAAGACCATCGCCGCATTAGGAGCGTCAACGCCGTTGGAGCCGTCGACCTTCACGACCCCGGTGATGTTGCCGCTGATGCCGCTGCCCGGCGACAGCTCATTGACGATCGTTCCTTCCGCTAG
>JBHHZJ010000068.1:0-20358 GCA_046758005.1 Kiloniellaceae bacterium | reverse complement strand
CATCGACCCGGATCTGCTCCAACTGTAATGTATAGAGCGGATTCACGTGATTGATCGGAACCGCGAAGTGGTTCCGATCAATCACGATCCGCTCTAGCGAGGCCGGGCAAGCGCGAGGAAGCGCTCGACCTCGCCGTGCAGGGTCTCGGCCTGCCTGGTCACGCCCTGGGCCAGCGCGAGCGCGCGTTCGGCGTCCGCGCCGGGAACGCCGTCGGTCGCCGCGAGAAGGGCGTTCAGGGCGGCCGGCGCGTTCTGCGCGGCGAACCTCTGCACGAGGTCCGCCGCGTTCTCGAGGCAGCGCGCGAATTCCTGCGCGTCGGCGGGGGCGGTCTGGGGGACCGCGAGTTCCGGGATGTTGCTCGGTAACGACATCGGGCTCCTGACCGCTGGATCGACGCGCTCCCGTGGGCTCTGCACCGCGCAGCGCCCCGGGGGTCCTGCGGCCCGAATAGTCGCGCCCTTGCCGTTAAGTCGCGGTTAACGGCGCGGCGCCCGGCGGTCCGGCGTCGGGCCTTGGACGGCCGCCGGATCCTGTTGGAAGGCGCCGCAATATCGCCATATTGGGCGATTATTTGTGGCGGGTTTCCGCCCAACCAAGCGACAAATCGGACGTGCGAAACCACAAAATGTGGTAGAAGATTCAGCTGTCACAAACATGATATAGGATCGATTGGCCATGGCGGGCCATTCGCAATTCAAGAACATCATGTACCGCAAGGGCGCGCAGGACAAAAGGCGCGCCAAGCTGTTCGGGAAACTCATTCGGGAGATCACGGTGGCGGCGAAGGCGGGCTTGCCCGATCCCGAGAAGAACCCCCGGCTGCGCGCCGCCGTCGCCGTCGCGCGCGCGGCCAACATGCCCAAGGACAGCATCGAGCGGGCGATCAAGCGGGTGGCCGGCGGCGAGGATGAGGCCAGCTACCAGGAGATCCGGTACGAGGGATACGGCCCGGGCGGCGTGGCCGTGATCGTCGAGGCGCTGACCGACAACCGCAACCGCACGGCCTCCGAGGTCCGCGCCGCCTTCAGCAAGTACGGCGGCAGCCTCGGCGAGACGAACAGCGTGGCCTTCATGTTCGAGCGCGTGGGCGCGATCTCCTACGACCCCGGCGTCGCCTCCGCGGAGGAGATGTTCGAGGCGGCCGTCGAGGCCGGGGCCGACAACGTCGAGACCCGCGCCGACGGCCACGAGATCACCTGCGACCCGGACGATTTTTCGGCCGTGCGCGAGGCGCTGGCCGAACGCTTCGGGGAGCCGCGCCAGGCGGCGCTCATCTGGAAGCCTCAGACCACGGTCGAGGTCGGCGAGGCCGTGGCCGAGTCCTTGCTCAAGTTGCTCGAGGCGCTCGACGACAACGACGACGTTCAGCAGGTCTCGGCCAATTTCGAAATCGCCGAAGAGGTCATGACCCGGCTCACGGCCTAAGCCGCCAGCCGGCGGGAAAGACGGGGGACCATGCGCGTCATCGGATTGGATCCGGGTCTGCGGCGGACCGGCTGGGGCATCATCGAGGCCGAGGGCAACCGGCTGTGCCACGTCGCCAACGGGCTCGTCGCTCCGGACCCGAAGGGCGACATCGCCGGCCGCCTGGTGGTGCTCCATGAGGGCCTGGCCGAGGTCCTCGCCGCGTTCGCCCCGGACGAGGCCGCGGTCGAAATCACGCTGGCCAACCGCAACCCGGCCTCGACGCTGAAGCTCGGCATGGCGCGCGGAACCGCGCTGCTGACCGCCGCGCTGGGCGCGCTGCCCGTCGCCGAGTATCTGCCGATGGTGGTCAAGCGCGCGGTCGTCGGCACCGGACGCGCGAGCAAGGACCAGGTCGCCATGATGGTCGAGCGGCTGTTGCCCGGCTGCGCGGTCGAGGGCCCGGATGCGGCCGACGCGCTGGCGGTGGCCATCTGCCACGCCCACACGGCGGCCAGCGCGCGGCGCTGGGCCGCGGCGGCCGAGGGGCGCAGCCGGGCGGTACAGGGAAGCGGCCCATGCTCGGCAAGCTGACCGGTAGCGTGGATTCCGCCGGCGAGGACTGGCTCGTGGTCGATGTCTCCGGCGTCGGCTATCTCGTCTTCTGCTCCGGCCGCACGCTCGCCAACCTCCCCGGCGCCGGCGAGCCGATCCGCCTGCTCATCGAGACCCACGTCCGCCAGGACCACATCCACCTTTACGGATTCGTCGAACCGGCCGAGCGCGATTGGTTCCGCCTGCTCTCCACGGTGCAAGGGGTCGGCGCCAGGATGGCGCTGGCGATCCTGTCGGTGCTGTCCCCGACGCAGTTGATTCAGGCGATCGCGGCGCAGGACAAGGCCGCCTTGACGCAGGCCAGCGGGGTCGGCCCCAAGCTCGCCGGCCGAATCGTCGCCGAGCTGAAGGACAAGGCGGGCCGGAGCGTGCTCGGCGAGGCGGCGAGCCTGGCCGGCGACGGCGCGGCCCGGGCGCGCCCCGCGCTCGACGGCGTCGCCGAGGACGCGGTCTCGGCGCTGGTCAACCTGGGCTACGGGCGCGGCGAGGCCTTCGGCGCGGTGGCGCAGGCGACCCGCGCGCTCGGCGCCGGGGCGCCGCTCGAGGCGGTGATCAAGGCCGGACTTAAGGAGCTCGCATCGTGACCGGGCCGCGCGTCGTCACGCCGGAATTCGGGCGCGAGGACGCGGCCGAGCCGTCGCTGCGGCCGGCGAGCCTCGACGAGTTCATCGGCCAGCGCCGGTTGCGCGAGAACCTGCGCGTCTTCGTCGAGGCCGCGCGCGGCCGCGGCGAGGCGCTCGACCATGTCCTGTTCCACGGCCCGCCGGGGCTGGGCAAGACGACGCTGGCGCAGATCGTGGCGCGCGAGATGGGCGTCGGCTTCCGCGCCACCTCGGGCCCGGTGCTGTTGCGCGCCGGCGACCTGGCCGCCATCCTGACCAACCTGCAGCCGCGCGACGTCCTGTTCATCGACGAGATTCACCGCCTCCCGCCGGCGGTCGAGGAGGTGCTCTATCCCGCCATGGAGGACTTCCAGCTCGACCTCATCATCGGCGAGGGCCCGGGCGCGCGCTCGGTGCGCATCGACCTGCCGCCGTTCACGCTGATCGGCGCGACCACGCGCTCCGGCCTGATCACCACGCCGCTGCGCGAGCGTTTCGGCATTCCGCTGCGCCTCCTGTTCTACGAACCCGAGGAGCTGCAGGAGATCGTGGCGCGCGGGGCGCGGGTCATGAACGTCGCGCTGGCGCCCGACGGTGCGCGCGAGATCGCGCGCCGCGCGCGCGGCACGCCGCGCGTGGCCGGGCGTCTGCTGCGTCGGGTCCGGGACTTCGCCGCCGTCGAGGGCCTCTCGGCGATCGACGCGGCCGCGGCGGACGCGGCGCTGCGCCGGCTCGACGTCGACGAGCGCGGCCTCGACGCGATGGACCGGCGCTACCTCGGCGTGATCGCGGACAGCTACATCGGCGGTCCGGTCGGGGTCGACACCTTGGCCGCCGCCTTGTCCGAGCAGCGCGACGTGATCGAGGAAGTGATCGAGCCGTACCTGATTCAACAGGGCCTGCTGCAACGCACCCCGCGCGGACGCGTGCTGACCGTCGCCGCCTTCGGCTATCTGGGACGCGAGGCGCCGCGCGCGCTGGCGCAGCTCGACCTGCTGGCGCCGGGCGGAGAGGCCGAGGCGTGAGCGGGTTGTCGGGACATATCGACGGCGCCACGCACGTCCTTCCGGTCCGGGTCTACTACGAGGACACGGACGCCGGCGGCATCGTGTATTACGCCAACTACCTCAAGTTCGCGGAACGGGCGCGCACCGAGATGCTGCGCCTGGCCGGCGTTAACCAATCGGAAATGGCCGAACGCTATGGCATGGCCTTTGCCGTGCGCGACTGCACGCTCGATTTCCGGGCGCCGGCGCGCCTCGACGATCTGATCGAGGTGCGCTCGCGTCTGGTCGATCTGGCCGCGGCCACCGTCTTCGCCGATCAGGGCATCTGGCGCGGCGCGGAGGAGCTGGCGCGGCTCGCCCTGCGAGTCGCCTGCGTGCGCCGCGACGGACGCCCGGCGCGCATCCCGGCGCCCGTCCGTCAGGCGCTGCAACCCTACGTCCAATCTCGGGAGCAACGTTAGTCCATGGAAAACCAAGCGGTCGATTCACTCGCGCTCGACGGCTCGGTCGCGTATGACCTCACGATCTGGGGCCTGTTTTTCGAGGCGGACGTGGTCGTCAAGATCGTCCTGCTGATCCTGTTGCTCGCCTCGTTCTGGACCTGGGCGATCATCTTCGAGAAGGTCTTGCGCATGCGCCGCCTGCGCGCCCAGGCGATGGAGTTCGAGGAGGCGTTCTGGTCCGGCGGCTCGCTCGACGACCTCTACGACCGCATGGACCGGGTGCCGCCCGATCCCATGGCGTCGCTCTTCGTCTCGGCGATGCGCGAATGGCGCCGCTCCTCGGCGCGCGGCGCCGTGACCAGCGAGCACTCGAGGGTGGGCCTGCAGGAGCGGATCGAACGGGTCATGCAGATCACGCTGGGGCGCGAGATGGAGCGCCTGGAGCGGCACATGGTCTTCCTCGCCTCGGTCGGCTCGGCGGCGCCGTTCGTCGGGCTGTTCGGCACCGTGTGGGGGATCATGAACGCCTTCACCTCGATCGCCGCCTCGGAGAACACGAGCCTGGCGGTCGTCGCCCCGGGCATCGCCGAGGCGCTGTTCGCCACCGCGCTCGGTCTGGTGGCCGCCATCCCGGCGGTGGTGGCCTTCAATAAGCTGTCCAACGACCTGGGCCGCTATGCCGGGCGGCTGGAGGCGTTCACCGGCGAGTTCGGCGCGATCCTGTCGCGCCAGTTGGACGAGAGGTAAGGGACGTGGCGGGCGAATTCCTGGCCCGCGGCGGCGGGCCGAGCCACCGGCGCAGGACCTACCGGCCGCTCAGCGAGATCAACGTCACGCCGTTCGTCGACGTGATGCTGGTCCTGCTGATCGTCTTCATGATCACGGCGCCGCTGCTCACCGTGGGCGTGCCGGTGGATTTGCCCAAGACCAAGGCCAGGTCCATCGCCGAGTCGGAGGAGCCGCTGGTCATCTCGGTCGATGCCCAGGGCCAGGTGTTCATCCAGGACACCGAGGTGACCATCGAGAACCTGGTGGCGCGGCTCAAGGCGATCACCGCCAACAAGCCGGATACCCGGATCTACGTGCGCGGCGACCGCAGTATCGACTACGGCCGCGTCATGGAGGTGATGGGCACGATCAACGTCGCCGGCTTCACCCGCGTCGCCCTGGTGGCCGAGCTGCCAAAGGGCCGGCACCGCAAGGACCGCAGGCAAAAAGCGAACAAATAAGGCGAAATCGGCTCTGGCATGCGCGACGGGGCGATCTTATCGAGCATTCTGCACGCGGTCGCAATCGGCGTCCTCGTGTTCGGCCTGCCGTCGTTCGTGACCCCGCTGCCCGATGCGATCGTGCCGGTCGAGCTCGTGGTTCTCGAGGAGGAGGACATCGAGAAGCCGCTGCCCGAGCCCGAGCCGACGCCCATGGCCGAGGAGCCGGCGCCGGAGCCGGAGCCGCCCAAGCAGGTGGCCAAGGCGGAGCCGCCGCCGCCGCCGGCCCCGGCACCCGAGCCCCCGCCCAAGCCGCCGCCGCCGGCCGAGGCCAAGCCCGAGCCCCTCCCGGCTCCGGAGCCGCCGCCGCCGCCCGAGGTCAAGCCGGATCCCAAGCCCAAGCCGGTCGTCAAGACGCCGCCCAGGCCGCGCCGCCGCCCCGAGGTGAAGACGGCGCGGCCGAAGCCGCCGCCGGAGCCGACGCCGCCCAAGCCCGACCAGCTCGCCTCGATCCTGCGCAACGTTGAGAAGCTGCGGGCCAAGCCGAAGCCTCAGCAGCGCGAACAGACCGCGAAGGCCGAGACCCGGGGCCCGGTCAATCGTCCGGTCAGCGTCTTCGAGCAGAACGAAATGATCCGCGCGATCCAGCAGCAGCTGCGCGATTGCTGGCGGCTCGATCCGGGCGCGCCGCAGGCCGAGGACATGGTCGTCGAGATCCACGTCGTGCTCAACCCGGACGGCTCGGTGCGCGAGACGGACATCGTCGACGTCGTGCGCATGGTCCAGGACGGCTACTTCCGCAGCGCGGCGGAAAACGCTAAACGGGCGATCGACATATGTAGCCCCTTCCGCCTGCCGCCGAAAAAATACGAGGTGTGGCGGGAACTCACCCTGCGATTCAATCCGCGAGAAATGTTCGGAACATGATCAAAGCATTGAGACGGAATCGGCACGCGCATCGCGCGCTGCTCGCCCTCGTGTTGGCCGCGGCGACGACCGCGGCCGCGCCGGTCCACGCCGAGTTGGTGATCGACATAACCCGCGGCTTCGTGGAGCCCCTGCCCATCGCGGTCACCGATTTCTTCGGCGAGACGTCACAGGAAAAGAAGGTCGGCAAGGACGTCGCCGCGGTGGTCGCGGCCGATCTGGAGCGCAGCGGCCTGTTCCAGCCCATCGACCCCGGCGCCTTCATCCAGGACCCGGCGACGCTGCGCGTCGCCCCCAAGTTCGCGGACTGGCGCCTGATCAACGCCCAGGCGCTGATCAGCGGCGGCGCCCAGCTCCAAGTGGACGGCCGGCTGCGCGTCGAGTTCCGCCTGTGGGACGTCTTCGCCGAGACCCAGATGACCGGCCTGGCGTACTTCACGACGCCGTCCAATTGGCGGCGCGTGGCCCACATCATCGCGGACGCCATCTACAAGCGGCTGACCGGCGAAGAGGGGTACTTCGACACGCGGGTCGTCTACATCTCCGAGACCGGCCCGCAGAACCGGCGCGTCAAGCGCCTTTCCATCATGGACCAGGACGGCGAGAACCACCGCTTCCTGACCGACGGCGGCTCGCTCGTCCTCACGCCGCGGTTCTCGCCGACGACGCAGGAGATCACCTACCTGTCCTACGTCGGCGATACGCCGCGCGTCTATCTCTTCAACCTGAACACGGGGCAGCAGGAGGTGCTGGGCGATTTTCCGGGCATGACCTTCGCGCCGCGCTTCTCCCCAGACGGCAACAAGGTGATCATGAGCATGGCCCGGCAGGGGAATTCGGAAATCTACGAGATGGACTTGCGCACCCGGAAAGTGACGCGCCTGACCGACCACCCGGCCATCGACACCTCGCCGTGCTATTCCCCCGACGCCCGGCAGATCGTCTTCAACTCCGACCGGGGCGGCAGCCAGCAGCTCTACGTCATGTCCGCGGACGGCAGCAACGTCCGGCGCATCACCTTCAGCCCCGGCCGTTACGCCACGCCGGTTTGGTCGCCGCGCGGCGACCTCATCGCGTTCACGCGCATCTATCAGGGCGAGTTCTTCATCGGCGTGATGCGGCCCGACGGTACCGGCGAGCGCATGCTCACCAAGGGTTTCCTGGTCGAAGGCCCGACGTGGGCGCCGAACGGACGGGTCCTGTCGTTCTACCGCCAGACGCCGGCCGACGAGCGCGGCCGGCTTACCTCGAAGCTGTACACGATCGATCTGACCGGCTTCAACGAACGGGAGCTGATGACGCCGGTGGACGGCTCCGACCCGGCTTGGTCCCCCTTGATTCCCTAGGGGGCCACCGGTATAGTCGGCCCCGCCGCGCCGGCATGACGTTGGCGGGCTGGGTGTTATGCTTGTCCGAAGGGTGACCTCGACTCTCACAAGCGGTAGGTCAACCCAACCTTCACCCAATTTCCGGGGGATTCTCGAGAGGACACCAAATGCGTTCTAAGTTCCTCACGTTCATTGCGGCTGCGTTCTTGCTGGCCGCATGTGGCACCGCGGCTGAGGAGTCCGGGGGGACCGCGGGCGGTGGCACGACCACCACGACGACACAGGCGGCAACGACGACGCCGGCGCCCAGCCCGACGTCGATCCCTGGCCCGACCCCCGGCACTCAAGAGCACCTCGTTGTCAATGTCGGCGATCGCGTTTTCTTTGATTTCGACAAAAGCAACCTGAAGCCGGAGGCGCGCGCGACCATCGAGGCCGTGGCGGTGTGGATGAACAATTATCCGGCCACCACGATCACCATCGAGGGTCACTGCGACGAGCGCGGGACGCGCGAATACAACCTCGCGCTTGGCGAGCGGCGTGCGAATGCTGTGTACGATTACCTGCTGGCTCTTGGCATCGACGCGAATCGGCTGAGCACGATCAGTTACGGCAAGGAGCGGCCGGCGGTCCTCGGCTCGAACGAGGAGGCCTGGGCGCAGAACAGGCGCGCCGTATTCGTGGTGAACTAGGCTCAGCCGTCCGAATCGGGGGACTCGCGCCTGGCTCTTCGTTCCGGACGATAGGCCGCCTCGGCGCCTGTGGATTCCGGCGCGGTGTTGCCTTCGGTTGAGGCGTTGGCCCCGGGGCTGGGCGAAAGGACCTTGGCCGAGACGCCATAATTCTGACAAGAATATCGGTCAAGCAGGGGGGTACCGGATTCGTTGGAGCCCGTGGGTGCGCCCAGCCAGTGTCATGTCAGCCAGTGCCGTGATCGCGCCGGTTCGCCGTCTTCTCCATCGTAGGGCGCGCCTCGGGGCCGCATTTGCCTTGGCCGCGGTTTCCTGGGCCGTTGCTCCGCCGGTTCTGGGCCAGGACGCGCAGATCCAAAGCCTGATCGACCGGATCGACCGGCTGCAACGGGAGCTGGTCACCCTGCAGCGGCAGGTCTACCGGGGCGAGCCGCCCAAGGCGCCGGCGGCCACCGGCCCGGCGACGACCGAGGCCACCGGCCTGACGACCACCGTCGCCGCCCGGCTCGAACTGCGCATGTCGCAGCTCGAGGCCCAGGTCCGCGAGTTGACCGGACAGGTCGAGGAGGTCGGCTACCGGCAGTCCCAGTTGCGCGGCCAGCTCGAAAAAGTCGCCGCGGACGTCGAGCAGCGCCTGCAACGTCTCGAGCAGGGCGCGCCGGACGTGGCCGGCGGGGCGCCCGCACCCGGCGCGCAGGCCGCCGTCTCCGGCGCCGAGGCGCCGGCTCCCGCCGCTTCGCAGCCGGGGCTGCTCGGCACGATCAATGAGGAAGACCTGCAGGCCCTGCGCAGCGAGCGCGTCGAGCCGTCCTCGCCCGCGCTCGAGCCGGGCCAGCCGGGGGCGGAGCAGACGGCGGCCTTGGGCTATCCGCTCGAAGGCGAGACGCCGGAGGAGCAGTACAAGCACGCGTTCGGCCTGCTCAGCCAGGCCAACTACGGCGAGGCGGAGCGGGCGCTGCGCGCCTTCGTCGAGCAGCACCCGGACAGCCCCCTCGCCGGCAACGCGAAGTACTGGCTGGGCGAGACCTACTACGTCCGGCAGGACTACCAGCAGGCGGCGATCACCTTCGCCGAGGCGTATCAGCAGTATCCGGATAACTCCAAGGCGCCGGACAACCTGTTGAAGCTCGGCATGTCGCTGGCCGCCCTCGGCAGCAAGCCGGACGCCTGCGGCACGTTCGCCGAGTTGCGGAAGCGTTACCCCAACGCCGCCGTGACGATCCTCCAGCGCGCCAAGCAAGAGCGGCAGCGCCTGGCCTGTCCGTGAGCGCAGACGACCGGCCGCGCCGAGCGCACTCGCCGCCAGGTCCGCGCCATCGAGCCCTGACCCGATCCGAATTCGCGGATCTGATGGCCCGCCTCGGCCCGTTCGAGCCGGCGCCGCAAATCGCCGTCGGCGTCTCGGGCGGCGCCGACAGCCTGGCCCTCGCCGTCCTCCTGGACGACTGGGCCCGGGCGCGCGCCGGGCGCGTGGTGGCGCTCACGGTCGATCACGGCCTGCGCCGCGAATCGGCGGCCGAGGCCGCGCAGGTCGGCCGCGTCCTGGCGGCCCTTGGGCTCGCGCACCGAACCTTGCGCTGGCGCGGCACGAAGCCGCCGGCCAACGTGCAGGCGGCGGCGCGACGCGCCCGTTACGACCTGTTGACCGGTTGGTGCGCGCGCCACCGGGTGCTC
Source organism: Kiloniellaceae bacterium (assembly GCA_046758005.1). Classification (GTDB taxonomy): domain Bacteria; phylum Pseudomonadota; class Alphaproteobacteria; order Kiloniellales; family J153; genus JBHHZJ01. The sequence continues at coordinate 10,457 of JBHHZJ010000068.1, read as the reverse complement.
CATCTGGCGCTCGCCCATCAACGCGACGATCAGGCCGAAACCCTGCTCCTGCGCCTCGGCCGGGGCAGCGGAGTGGATGGGCTGGCCGCCATGGCGCCGGTGGCCGAGCTGTCCGCGGTGCGCGTGCTGCGGCCGCTGCTTCCGGTGCCCAAGGCGCGCCTCGAGGCGACGCTGGCGGCGCGCGGGCTGCCCTGGATCGAAGATCCGACGAACCGGGATCCGGCCCATGCGCGGGCGCGGCTGCGCCGCCTGATGCCGGCGCTCGCCTCGGAGGGACTGACGGCGGACAGGCTCGGCGCCACCGCGGCCCACCTCGGCCGGGCGCGCGCCGCCCTCGAGGCGATGCTGGCGCGGCTCTTGGCCCGCGCCGCCACGGTCCATCCCGCGGGCTTCATCGAGCTCGATCCCGTACCGTTGGCCGCCGCTCCGGCCGAGGTCGGCCTGCGCGCCCTGTCCCGGGTCCTGATGACCGTGGGCGGCCTCGAGTACGCGCCGCGTTTGGAGCGGCTGGAGCGCCTGCACGCGCGCCTTGTCGCGGGCCTCGACCGGGGCGCGACCTTGGGCGGCTGCCGGGTCCTACCCCGGCGGGGCCGCCTCCTGGTCGTGCGCGAATCGGCCGCGGCGGCCGCGTGTCCGTTGCGCCCGGGCGAGGCGGTGTTGTGGGACGGCCGCTTCGAGATCGCGGTGCGCGGCGGGCCGCGCCAGCCGGGCGATCTCAGGGTCGACGGCCTCGGCGCCGCCGGATGGACGGAAGCGCGCCGCGCCGCGCCGGAGGTGCGCGCCACGCTCATTCCGGCGCCCGCGCGGCCCGCCTTGCCGGCCCTGCGCGATACGCGCGGCCTGCTCGCCGTTCCGCATTTGGGTTACCGACGCGCCGGCGGGCAGGCGTTAACCGTAACAAAGTGCCGTTTTGCGCCGAGAAACGGCCTGACCACAGGGACCTTTACAGTTGCTTAGGCGGGAGAGTGCATTATCTTTATAAGCAGGCCATACGCAATTTGTCTTGGATTTGGGCTTGGCCGCAGCCTGCAGGGGCATGGCAAGGAAGGGACCTAAGCTTGAATTTCAGCCGCAATGCAGCACTTTGGCTGGTCATCGTGCTGCTTTTGTTCGCCCTGTTCAACCTGTTCCAGGGCTCGGCGACGCGCGGCCCGCAGCAGCAGCTGGCGTTCTCGGACTTCGTCGACCAGGTGGAGAACGGCCAGGTCCTTGAGGTGACCATCCAGGGCCAGGAGATCGAAGGCCAGTTCCGCGACGGCCGGCAGTTCCGCACCTACGCGCCCGAAGACCCCAATCTGGTCGAGCGCCTGCGCAAGAACGGCGTGCGCATCGAGGCGGCCCCGCCGGAGGAGGTCAGCCCGCTGCTCTCGATCCTGATCTCATGGTTCCCCATGCTGCTCCTCATCGGCGTGTGGATCTTCTTCATGCGCCAGATGCAGGCCGGCGGCGGAAAGGCCATGGGCTTCGGCAAGAGCAAGGCGCGCATGCTGACCGAGAAGGTCGGCCGCGTGACCTTCGATGACGTGGCCGGCGTCGACGAGGCCAAGGAGGAGCTCGAGGAGGTCGTCGAGTTCCTGCGCGACCCGCAGAAGTTTCAGCGCCTGGGCGGCAAGATCCCGAAGGGATGCCTGCTGGTCGGCCCGCCGGGCACCGGCAAGACCCTGCTCGCGCGCGCCATCGCCGGCGAGGCCAACGTGCCGTTCTTCACCATCTCCGGCTCGGACTTCGTCGAGATGTTCGTCGGCGTCGGCGCCAGCCGCGTGCGCGACATGTTCGAGCAGGGCAAGAAGAACGCGCCGTGCATCATCTTCATCGACGAGATCGACGCGGTCGGCCGGCACCGCGGCGCGGGGCTGGGCGGCGGCAACGACGAGCGCGAGCAAACCCTGAACCAGCTCCTGGTCGAGATGGACGGTTTCGAGACGAACGAGGGCGTGATCCTGATCGCCGCGACCAACCGGCCCGACGTGCTCGACCCGGCGCTGCTGCGGCCCGGCCGCTTCGACCGGCAGATCGTCGTCCCGAACCCGGACGTGCTCGGCCGGGAGAAGATTCTCAAGGTGCACATGCGCAAGGTGCCGCTGGCGCCCGACGTGGAGCCCAGGGTGATCGCCCGGGGCACGCCCGGCTTCTCCGGCGCGGACCTCGCCAACCTGGTGAACGAGGCGGCGCTCATCGCCGCGCGCAGCGGCAAACGCGTGGTCACCATGGCGGACTTCGAGTTTGCCAAGGACAAGGTCATGATGGGCGCCGAGCGGCGCTCCATGGTGATGACCGAGGAGGAGAAGGAACTGACCGCCTATCACGAGGCGGGCCACGCGCTGGTCGGGCTTTTCGTTGACGGCAACGACCCGTTGCACAAGGTCACCATCATCCCGCGTGGTCGGGCGCTCGGCGTCACCATGAACCTGCCCGAGAGGGACCGCTACGGCTTCAAGAAGACCGAGATCATGGGCAAGCTGGCCATGATGTTCGGCGGGCGCGTGGCGGAGGTGCTGATCTACGGTAAGGAGAACGTGACCACCGGCGCCGGCAACGACATCCAGCAGGCGACCAATCTGGCGCGCTCCATGGTGACCGAATGGGGCATGAGCGAGAAGCTCGGCCCGCTGCGCTACAACGATAACCAGGAGGAGATTTTCCTCGGGCACTCGATCGCGCGCGCTCAGCACATCTCCGAAGCCACCGCGCAAATCATCGACGAGGAGATCCGGCGCATCATCGAGGAGTCCGAGGCCACGGCGCGCAAGGTCCTGACCGAGCACTTGGACGACCTGCACAAGGTCGCCAAGGGCCTGCTCGAATACGAGACGCTGAGCGGCGAGGAGGTGCAGAAGATCCTGCGCGGCGAGCCGATCGACCGCTCCGAGCCGGTGAGCGCCCAGGGGCCGAGCGGGCGCCGCGCCTCGGTGCCCTCCAGCGGCAAGCCGGCCAAGGGCAAGGACGCCCCCGGCGGCCTGGAGCCCGAGCCCCAGCCCGGGAGCTGAGCCGAGGCCGGGCGGGCGCGCCCGAAACGGCCACGCCAAGCGCAAGGCCCCGCTTTACCGCGGGGCTTTGCGCGTGTAGCGATATCCCGGACCCATGACCGCCACGCTCACGCTTCGTCCCCTGGGCATCGACGGGCCCGCGGCGGCCGCCGACGGCCGGCCGCTCGCCGGCGGTCCGCGCGTCTTTACCGTGGTCGAGGCCACGGTTCGAGAGGGGGGCAGGGAACTCGCCCGCGCGGTCGTTGCGCCGGCCTCGGCGCCGGGCTGGGCGGCGCGCGTCGCCCCCGGGCTTGCGGAACAGGCCGAGGCGCTGCTCGCGCGACTGAGCGCCCCGCGCCCGCCGTACGCCGGCCTTACCGTCGAGCGGCCGCGGATCATGGGCGTGATCAACGTGACACCCGACAGCTTCTCCGACGGCGGCGAGCGCTTCGACGCCGGCCGGGCCGCGGCCGACGGCTTCGCCATGATCGAGGCGGGGGCCGCGATGCTCGACGTGGGCGGCGAGTCGACCCGGCCCGGGGCCGAGCCGGTGAGCGTGGAGGAGGAGATGCGCCGGACCGTCCCGGTGGTCCGCGCGCTCGCCGACGGCGGGGCGCCGGTGTCCATCGACACCCGGCGCGCCCGCGTCATGGCGGCGGCGCTGGAGGCCGGGGCGAGGATCGTCAACGACGTAACCGCGCTTGCCGGCGACCCGGCGAGCCTCGCCCTCGTCGCGGAGGCGGAGGCCTGCGTCGTGCTCATGCATATGCAGGGCGAGCCGCGCACAATGCAGGCCGACCCGAGCTACGACGACGCAGCGCTCGACATCTTCGATTTCCTCGCCGATCGCATCGCGGCCTGCGAGGCGGCCGGCATTCCGCGCGCGCGCATCGCCGTCGACCCGGGCATCGGATTCGGCAAGACGGTCGAGCACAACCTGCAAATCCTCGACCAGGTTGCGGTGTATCAGGGCTTTGGATGCCCGGTGCTGCTCGGGGTCAGCCGCAAGAGCTTCATCGGCCGGATCTCGCGCGGCGAGGCTCCCAAGGCGCGCCTGCCAGGGTCCTTGGCCGCGGCGCTGGCCGCCCTCGACCGCGGGGTGCAGATCGTGCGCGTCCACGACGTGGCCGAGACCGCCCAGGCGCTCGCCGTCTGGCGCGCGATCCACGGCGGCGGGAGTGCTGCGGGCGCCGGGCCATGAGCCTGGCGGCGAATTGGGCAGACCGCGGGTGCGGTGAATGTTAGGTTGTTCAGCAATCGCAAAGTTCTGGTATTGTACCATTCCGGCATTGGTCTGATCAGGCAGTCTTCTCATCGGTGGATCGGGGACGCCCGTTATGCGCACACTCTTCGGCACCGACGGCATTCGCGGCACCGCCAACTGCGAGCCGATCACCGCGGAGACCGCGCTCGCCGTGGCGAAGGCGGCGGGCGCGGAGTTCCGGCGCGGCGAGCATCGCCACCTGGTGGTGATCGGCAAGGACACCCGGCTGTCCGGCTACATGCTGGAGCCGGCGCTGACCGCCGGCTTCATCTCGGTCGGCATGGACGTGGTCCTCCTCGGCCCTTTGCCGACCCCGGCGGTGGCCATGCTCACGCGCTCGCTGCGCGCCGATCTCGGCGTGGTCATATCGGCCTCGCACAATCCTTACCAGGACAACGGCATCAAGCTGTTCGGGCCGGACGGCTACAAGCTGTCGGACGAGGTCGAACGGGCGATCGAGGCGCGCATCGGCAACGGCTCCGCGCAGGATCTGGCGCCGTGCGACCGTCTGGGCCACGCCCAGCGCCTCGACGACGCGGTCGGCCGCTATATCGAGTTCGTCAAGTACAGCTTCCCCAAGGGCCTGCGGCTGGACGGCCTGAAGATCGTCGTCGACTGCGCCAACGGTGCGGCCTACCGGGTGGCGCCCAACGTGCTCTACGAACTTGGCGCAGAGGTGATCTCCCTGGGCGTCGCGCCCAACGGGTTCAACATCAACCGCGACTGCGGCGCGACCAAGCCGCGGGCCATGCAAGACGCGGTCGTCGAGCACGGGGCCGACATGGGGCTCGCGCTCGACGGCGACGCCGACCGCGTGGTCCTGGCTGACGAACGGGGCCGCCTGGTCGACGGCGACCAGGTGCTCGCGCTCGTGGCGCGCTCCTGGCAGGAGAGCGGGCGGCTTCAGGGGGGCGGCGTGGCCGGCACGGTGATGTCGAACCTTGGCCTGGAACGCTATCTGCAGGGCCTCGGGCTGACCTTCGTCCGCACCCCCGTGGGCGACCGCTACGTGGTCGAGCGGATGCGCGAGGGCGGCTACAACGTGGGCGGCGAGCAGTCCGGCCACATCGTGCTCAGCGACCACGCGACGACCGGCGACGGCCTGATCGCGGCCTTGCAGGTGCTGGCGGTGCTCGTCCGCACCGGTAGCCGGGCGAGTGGGGTCACCCACGTCTTCGATCCGCTGCCGCAGGTGCTCAAGAACGTCCGGATCAACGTCGCCGCGCCGCTGGACAACGAGCGGGTGCGCGAAGTCATCAGCGTAAGCGAGCGGGCGCTGGGCGACGCCGGCCGCCTGCTCGTGCGCACGTCGGGGACCGAGCCCGTGGTGCGCGTGATGGCCGAAGGCGAGGACGCGGCGCTGGTCGGCCAAGTGGTCGACAACATCGTCGAGACGATCGCCCGGGTGGCCGGCTAAGGCCGCCGGACAAAGGCGATGACGGGGCGTGTGCTCATCGTCGCCGGATCGGATTCCGGCGGCGGCGCGGGCATTCAGGCGGATATCAAGACGGTCACGGCGCTGGGCGGCTACGCCGCCACCGCCATCACCGCCTTGACCGCACAGAACACGCGGGGCGTGTTCGGCGTGGTCGGGGTGGCGCCCGATTTCATTCAGCAGCAGATGCGTGTCGTGCTCGACGACATCGGCGCCGATGCGGTCAAGACCGGCATGCTGCACACCGCCGAAGTGATCGGCGCGGTCTGCGAGGTGCTGAAGTCGAGGACGCCCGCGATCCCGATCGTCGTCGACCCGGTCATGGTGGCGCAGAGCGGCGACACGCTACTCGATCCCGGCGCCGTCGAGACCTTGGCGGGCCGGTTGCTTCCGCTGGCCGCCGTGCTCACGCCGAACGCGCCCGAGGCCGAGCGGCTGACCGGCCTGAGCATCCGCGACGCGGACGGCATGGTCCGTGCGGCCGAGAGGCTGCTCGGCCTCGGGCCGCGGGCGGTCCTGCTCAAGGGCGGGCACCTGCCGGGCGCGGTCGTGCGCGACGTGCTGGTCACCAGGGAGGGGACGGAGGTCTTCGAGAACCCGCGCCTGGACACGCCGCACACCCACGGCACCGGCTGCACGCTGGCCTCGGCCATCGCCGCCGGGCTGGCCCAGGGCACGGCGCTGCGCGCGGCGGTCGTGCGCGCCCGGGCCTACCTGCACGAGGCGATCCGCACGGCGCCGGGCCTGGGCGAGGGACACGGCCCGGTCAATCACGGCCACACCGTGCGCCCCTTCGACGCCGCCGACTGAGCGGATCGCGGGGAACGCCGGATGAGGCCGTCGACGGCGGCATCGCGAAGCCGGGGCGACTCGGGCCGCCAAGCCGCGGTCCTGGCCGCGGCCTACGGCGCGGTGGTGCTGTGGGGCGCCACGCCCATGGTCACGAAGGTGGCCGTGGCCGCGATCGATCCGCTGACGGTGGGCATCCTGCGCACGCTGCTCGGCGCGCTGGCGGCGCTGCCGATCATCGTCCTCGGGCGTTTGCGGCCCCCGGCCAGCGTGCGCGCCCGCGCCCATCTGGCGGTCTCCGCGCTCGGCGGCTTCGTCCTGTTCCCGGTGCTGTTCACTCTCGGTCTGGGGCTGACCAGCGCCGGGCACGGCGCGCTGCTGCTGGGCATCCTGCCCGTGCTCACCGGCCTCATCGCCGCGCTGCTCGAGCGCCGGCTGCCGCGCGGGCGCTGGTGGGCCGGCTGCGCCGTGGCCTTGGTCGGGACCGTCCTGCTGGTCGGCGAGCGCTTCGCGCTGGACTCGGGCGAGGCGAGCCTTGCCGGCAACGCCCTGGTCCTGGCGGCCGCCGTCGCCGCGGCGGCGGGCTACGTCGCCGGCGCGCGCGCCGCGCGCGAGACCGGGACCTGGCCGATCACGCTGTGGGGCCTGGTCGTGGGCGGCGTCGTCCTCGTGCCGATCCTGCCGTTCCTCGTATCGCCGCGCGAGTTGGCCGGCGCCGGCGCGCTCGCCCTGAGCGCGGTTCTGTACCTGGCCGCGGCGTCCTCGATCCTCGCCTACGCGGCGTGGTACTGGGCGCTCGGGCGCGGCGGCATCGGGCGCACCGGCCTGGCGCAGTTCCTGCAGCCGGTCGTCGGCGTCGTGCTCGCGGTGGCGATCTTGCGCGAGTCGCTGACCTGGCCCATGGTCCTGGCGGCGGCGACCATCCTCGGCGGCGTGGCGCTGGCCCGCGGCCGGGCGTGAGGCGCTGGAGCGGCTTCCATTGACGTGGACTCGGGCCGGTTCCGCATAACCGGAAGAATGCTCTAAACGGGAGGAGTCTCTGACGATGGAAGTTCCGATCTATCAGGTCGACGCCTTCGCCTCGAAGGTGTTCGCGGGCAACCCGGCGGCGGTCTGTCCGCTCGAGTCCTGGCTGCCGGACGAGGTCATGCAGGCGATCGCGGCGGAGAACAACCTGTCCGAGACCGCGTTCTTCGTGAGCCGGGGCGAGGACTTCGACCTGCGCTGGTTCACCCCGGCCAAGGAGGTGGACCTGTGCGGCCACGCAACCTTGGGCGCCGCCTACGTCATCGCCACCTACCTGGAACCGGGGCGCGAGGCGGTGCGCTTCCACTCGCGCAGCGGCCCGCTTACGGTCGCGCGCGAGGGCGATTTCTATACGCTGGATTTTCCAAGTTTGCCGGCCGAGCGCGCGGCCGACGGCGCCGAGGCGGCCGCGGCCCTGGGCGCCGCGCCGCTCGAGGTGTGGACCTCAATGGACCTGATGGCCGTGTTCGCCGGCGAGGCGGAGGTGCGCGCGCTCGCGCCCGACATGGGCAAGCTGGCGGCGCTCGAGACGCGCGGCGTCATCGTCACCGCGCCGGGCGCGGACTGCGACTTCGTCTCGCGCTTCTTCGCGCCGCGCGCCGGCATTCCGGAGGACCCGGTCACCGGCTCCGCGCACTGCATCTTGACCCCGTATTGGGCGAGGCGCCTGGGCAGGGCGAAGCTGGCCGCGCGCCAGGTGTCGCGGCGCGGCGGCGAGCTCGTGGTCGAGGACCGGGGCGAGCGGGTGCTCATCTCGGGCCGGGTCGCGCCCTATCTCGAGGGGCGCATCCGTGTCTGAACGGCGCATTGCGGTCAGACCCGCGGCCGCACCGGCGGACATGGAGACGGTGCGCGCCCTGTTCCTCGAGTACCAGGACTGGCTCGGCGTCGACCTCTGCTTCCAGGGCTTCGCGGAAGAGCTCGCCTCCCTGCCCGGCAAGTACGCGCCGCCGGCCGGCGGACTGTGGCTCGCCACCGTGGACGGCGCGGTCGCCGGCACCGTGGGGTTCCGTCCGCTCAAGGCGGGCGTGTGCGAGATGAAGCGGCTCTGGGTGCGGCCCGCCTTTCGCGGCCTCGGCCTCGGCCGGCGCTTGGCCGAGACCTGCACCGCCGCGGCGCGCGCGGCCGGCTACCGGGCCATGTGCCTGGACACGTTGGGCTTCATGACCGCGGCGCGGGCGCTCTACCGGGATTTCGGCTTCCGCGAGATCCCGGCGTACTACGACAACCCGCTGGAGGACGTGCGATACCTGGAGCTCGACCTGATGGCCCGGTCGGAGGGCGCAAGGAGCGGATAGAATGCTCACGCGCCAGGCCCTTCTGGCGGCCGTGAGCGCGAGGCGGCATACTCCCGCCATCGCGGTTCCACGGCGCAACGAAAGGAGGCGAGATGAGCGGGCGCACGTTCGACGACTTCGAGGTGGGCGAGCGGTTCGTCAGCCCCGGCGTCACGGTCAGCGAGGGGCAGATCCTCGATTTCGCGCTGAAGTACGACCCCCAGCCCTTCCACCTCGACAAGGAGGCCGCGGCCGAGTCCCCCTACGGCGGCCTGATCGCCAGCGGATTCCACACGCTGGCGCTCGCCTTCCGCGCCTTCCTTCACGCCAACGTCATCAACGACTGTTCGCTCGGCTCGCCAGGCATGGACGAGCTGCGCTGGCTCAGGCCGGTGCGCCCCGGCGACACGCTGCACACCGAGGCCGAGGTCAAGAGCAAGCGGGCCTCGGAGTCGCGGCCCGAGCGCGGCGTCCTGCACATGGCCTACGAGGTCAAGAACCAGACGGGCGAGGTGGTGATGACGTTCACGGCCATCCATCTGATGCGGCGCCGGCCCTGACGGGGCGCGCGGGCGCGGCCGCGGGCCCGCGCCGCCCGGATTTCCCTCGTTTCCCTGTAATGCCAGCGAGCCGATGGCTTGATCCGCTCGCCGGTATGGCTTGGCCGGGCGCTCCCGAGTCGGGGTTTATCCGCCCGGCTGGGAGGGGCACCCCCTCCTGAGCTTGCCCCAGGACGAGGGCGACGAGGTCATCGCCGGCGAGCCCCCGCGAATGACACCATCCGGCGCACTACGCTCGCGCCATTGCGCCCTGCGCGCGCTGATGTACCCGACAAAGCCGCACGCCCGGATCCGGGAGGGCGAAGCCGAATGGCCGAGCTGCCCGACCGTAACCCGGGCACGGGTGAATCATGTCTAGACAGCCGGCTTCGATGCGCCATGCCGCCGGACAACGATGGGAATGACCCTCGCATTGATTTGGATCAATGGCCCTGGGCGCAATTTGTCGCAATTTTCATAATGGAGGAGCATTAAATAAGAAATCTCGCTTTCTTCTTCCGTCGAACGCGCGAACAAATAGCGAGGTGCGATCAATGGCCGCACCAGCGAATCCCAAGCTCAGACACTTCACGCTGCGGCCGGGCTTTGCGATCTTTGTAGGGCTCCTGGTCCTTACGCTCTACTTCTTGTGGGCCGCCTATGGGGCGGCGCCGACGGGTCTGAGCGTCCTGACCGAAGCGCCGGCCAAGCCGGCGGCCGGCATGCCAACGGAAGGCATGGAAATCGAGAGCGCCGAGAGCATGGCGATGGGCGGCCATGGCGCCGGGGTCGGCGCGATGACGCCGGAGGAATTCGAGGAAATCACGTCAAAATTCATCGAAGACCTCAGCCTCCCGGACGGCAGTGTCCGGCCCACGCGCGAGTGGACGGAGGCGATGGAAACGACCGGGGAAGCGACGGGCGGGGACGGCACGCAGGAAGAGATGGATGCCGCCGGGCCGGAGCATGGGAGCGAAGCCGCACCGGACGAGGCCGACGAACCGATCGATGTCTACCTGAAGGCGATGCGGTTCTCCTACGAGCCCCGCGTGCTGCGCCTGGAGCGCGGTGTCCCCTACCGCTTCCGCGTGATGTCGATAGACGTGAATCACGGCGCCAGCATCCACACCGGTTTCGCCGGGCACATCATGCGGCGGCCGG
>JBHHZJ010000067.1:0-20633 GCA_046758005.1 Kiloniellaceae bacterium | reverse complement strand
GAACCACACGTTGAACCACATGATCGCGCCCAGCCACATGCCGATGCCGATCGCCGTGTGCTTGGCCACGTAGCCCTCGCCGACGGCGCCGAGGCCGAGAATGATCGCCTCGCCGATGTAGCCGTTCATCCAGGCCAGGATCAGTCCGGTGACGATCGTCGCCATGGCGCCCCAGCGGAACCAGAAGAGGGCCGCCGGCGCGATCACCTTGCCGATCGCCGGCTTCTGCTCGTCCGGAATTTTCCCCATGTTCGGGATCTGGACGAAGTTGAAGTACCACAGCAGGCCGATCCACATGACGCCGCTCAAGACGTGCAGCCAGCGGAAGAAGAACGGCCCGAAGTCGCCCGCCGAATAGCCCTGCGTGACATAATAAATGATGAACAGGACCGCCGTCAGGATCACGCCCGCGATCACGGTCCTCGTCAGATCGGTGAGGATGGAAGCCATCGTTCGACCCTTCCCGCAACTCGATTGATAATCCACAATATCACAAGATATTGTGGGTTGAATTGCAAATAGACCCTACCGGTGGCAGGGATATTGATCTCCCCATCACGATGCGGTCCTGCCGGGCAAGGCCGGTCCACCCAGGCAGACATTACGGATTGCCGGGCCGCTTGCCAAGCGCTTGGCGCATGGGCGCATGGGGCCGGCACGCGATACTCGCCGCCATGCGCGAACGCCGCAGGGGCCGCCGCCGGTCTCGATTGCCGCGATGGTACTGAGACGTGCGATCGTGGTCCTCACACTGTGAGCGGTCGTCGGCCGCGACACCGCGGCACCCTGTGAGTTCGGGTCAGCCCCTGAGGTCCCACGCGACGCAGCTGTGAAACGCCCGCCGCCCGTCTCGTCGGGTGCCCCGGGGTTGAGCCGGGCCGCCAGGGGGGTCGCATGTTGCGCGAACGCGACGGCGGCACCGCGTTCCTCGGCGGGCGCGCGGCCGCGCCACAGTCGAAAGAGCGCGGTGATGACGGTAAGCCCTTGCACCACGGCCAGCATAAGGAAGAGGCCCTCGGGGCCCACGCGCTCGATCATGTAGGAGCCGAGCGTCGGGCCGAGCACGATCCCCGCGTTCAACACGAGCACAAGCGTGCCGCTGGCGGCCACGATCTGCGACGAACGGAGATAGTCGTTGGTGTGCGCGACGCACAGCGAATAGATCGGAAGGGTCAACCCGCCGATCAGGGCCACGCCCGCATAAATCAAATAGACGGAACCTGCTGATCCGCCGAAAACGGCCATGGCAAGGCAGACGGGGACGGCGAGGCCCGCCGCCCCGGTGATGACAAGTCGGCGGTCGATGCGGTCCGACAGGTGGCCGAGCGGGAATTGAAGCAGCATCCCGCCCAAGGCGCTGGCGGCGATGAGCGCGCCGATCGCACCGGCATCAAGCCCGATCGCGCGACCGTAAAGTGCCAGCACGACATAGAGCGCGCCCTGAGTGACGCCGTTGAGAAGGGCCCCCGAAAGCCCCATGGGCGAGAGCCGGAACAGCTCGCCAAGCGAGATTCGCTCCGGCACCACGAAGGGCGGCGACGCGCTTGCCGAGGTGAGGACCGGCACCAGAGACAGCGAGATCAGAATCGAGGCGACGACCAAAAGCAGCACGCCGTCCGGACTCGACAGGCTCAGAAACGCCTGGCCTAGCGCCAGGCCGCCGGTCTGGATGATGAAGTAAATCGACAGCAGGCTTGCCCGGTTCTCGTTCGAGGCGCGCCCGTTCAGCCAGCTCTCGGCGACCACGTAGAGCCCGGAAAAACAGAATCCGAACAGCACGCGCATGGCACCCCAGCTCCAGGGGTCGAAGGTCACGATATGAACGAGGGAGGCGGCGCTGGCAACGGAGGCAAGCGTCGCAAAGGTTCGCACGTGACCGACTTTCGCCACGAGCGGTGGTGCGGCCACGCAGCCGATGAAAGCGCCGACCGGATAGGCGGACTGCACGACGCCGATCACCGTTTCGCCAAAGCCCAGCCCCGCGGCGCGAAGGGTGAGAAGCGTGCCGAGCATCCCGTGGCTCACCATCAGAACGGTCATCCCGATGAACAGCGTCCAGGACGATCTGATGGCGGTCCACATTCCGGTGCGAATTCGCGTTCATGGGTGATGGTGGACCCTAGAGCAAATCCGGGTCGATGAGAATCGCCCGAAGGCGATTCATCGACCCGGATCTGCTCCAACTGTAATGTATAGAGCGGATTCACGTGATTGATTGGAACCGCGAAGTGGTTCCAATCAATCACGATCCGCTCTAGCGAAAGCGATCCGGCGGAGCCAGCATGCGTATCCGAGCCGGGCTTGGTGCGGCTTGCCGCGTGTAAGGAAAGCCGTCCGAGGGACCGTGCGCCGCGCCCACCGCGCTTCCATGAACGCGGCCGATCCGTTACCAACCTCGCCATGGCTGGCCCCGCGCTTTCGTACTGCGCCGAGCAGGTCCGGTGCTACGATCATGACCGCTACCTGACCTGCCTGTTCGCGCCCGCGCAGCGGCGCGAGCCGCTGTTCGCGCTTTACGCCTTCAATCTCGAGGTCGCGAAGACAGCGGAGGTGGTGAGCGAGCCCATGCTCGGCCGGGTCCGCCTGCAGTGGTGGCGCGATGCCGTCGAGGCCATGTACGCGGGCAGGCCACCGCCTCACGAGGCGATCGGTCCCCTCGCCGGGGCGGTTGCGCAGCGCGGCCTGTCGCGCGCCCACTTCGAACGCCTGATCGACGCGCGCGAGTTCGATCTCGACGGTGAGGCGCCGGAAAGCCTGCCCGCGCTCGAGGACTACGCCGAGGGCACGTCGGCGAGCGTCGTCCTGCTCGCGCTGGAAATCCTGGGCGCCGCGGCGCCCGCCGCCCAAGCCGCGGCCCGGCACGCCGGCATCGCCTGGGCGCTCGCGGGCTTGCTGCGCGCGGTGCCGTTCCATGCACGCCGGAAGCGCCTTTACCTGCCGCAGGATCTCGTGGGCGAGGCCGGGTTAAAGGTCGGCGACCTGTTCGAGCTCCGCTCCTCTCCGGCGCTGCGCCGGGTGGTCGAGCGGATCGCGGCGCGCGCGACCGAACACCTGGGGCTGGCCCGGGCGGGCCGAGGCGAGGTGCCGCGCGCGGCGCTGCCGGCGCTGCTGATCGCGACGCTCGCCGAGCGGGAGCTTGCCGTGCTGCGCAAGTCGAATTTCGATCCCTTGCGACCTGCGGTCCAGGCCAAGAGCCCGTGGCGTGCCTGGCGGCTGACTTGGGCCCGGCTGCGTGGGCGGTACTGACTACTCCGCGGCCTGCCGGCCGGGGCCGCCGGACCAGGCTTCGAGGTCCCTCAGCGCCCGGGCGCAAAGCGCCGGCTTGCGCTCCTTGCGCTTGGGGCGCGCGCCCTCCGTGGGCTCGAGCGGCGGAAACAGCCCGAAGTTGATGTTCATCGGCTGGAAGGTCTTGGCGTCGGCGCCGCCGGTGATGTGGCCGAGCAGCGCCCCGTGCGCGGTGGTCGGCGGCGGCGGCGCGACCGCCCGGCCCAGGCGCTCGGCCGCGGCGAAGCGCCCGGCGAGCAGCCCGATGGCCGCGGACTCGACGTAGCCCTCGACGCCCGTGATCTGCCCGGCGAAGCGCAGGCGCGGCATCGCCTTGAGGCGCAGGGTCCCATCGAGAAGCCGCGGCGCGTTGAGGAAGGTGTTTCGGTGCAGGCCGCCCAGACGCGCGAACTCGGCACGCTCCAGGCCCGGGATCGTGCGGAAGATGCGGACCTGCTCGGCGTACTTCAGCTTGGTCTGGAAGCCGACCATGTTGTACAGCGTGCCGAGCGCGTTGTCCTGGCGCAGCTGCACCACGGCGTAGGGCCGCCGGCCCGTGCGCGGGTCGCTCAGCCCGACCGGCTTCATCGGCCCGTAGCGCAGCGTATCGGATCCGCGCTCGGCCATGACCTCGATCGGCAGGCAGCCCTCGAAGTAGGGCGTTGATGTCTCCCATTCCTTGAACGCGGTCTTCTCGCCCGTCAGCAGCGCCGCGACGAACGCCTCGTACTGCGCCCGGTCGAGCGGGCAGTTGATGTAATCGGCGCCGTCGCCGCCGGGCCCGCCCTTGTCGTAGCGCGACTGGAACCACGCCGTATCGAAGTCGATGGTGTGCCGATAGACGATCGGCGCGATGGCGTCGAAGAAGGCGAGGTCGTCCTCGCCGGTGAGCGCGCGCATCGCCTCTGCCAGGGCGGGCGAGGTGAGCGGCCCGGTCGCGATGATGACCGAATCCCAGTCCTCCGGCGGCACGCCGGCCACTTCCTCGCGCCGGATCTCGATCAACGGGTCGGCCTCCAGGCGCGCCGTCACCGCGCGCGAGAAGCCCTCGCGGTCGACCGCCAAGGCCCCGCCGGCCGGGACCATGTTGGCGTCGGCCGCGGCCATGATCAGCGAGCCCAGGCGGCGCATCTCCTCGTGCAGCAGGCCGACGGCGTTGTTGGCCGCATCGTCGGAGCGGAACGAGTTGGAGCAGACCAGCTCGGCCAGGCCGTCGCTCACGTGGGCGTCCGTGCCGCGCACCGGGCGCATCTCGTGCAGCACGACCGGCACGCCGGCGCGCGCCACCTGCCAGGCCGCCTCGCTGCCGGCTAGGCCGCCGCCGATGACGTGGATGGGACTCATCGCGCGCGTGTCCATGCCTCGTCAGATAGCCACGCCCGCGCGGGCCGACAAGCCCGAGCGGGGGCTCAGTGCCCCCGGTCGCGCCGCTCCAACTGGACGACCAGGGACGCCCCCGCGCTGCCGCAGACGAAGGCCAGCACCAGCATCGAGAGAATGTGAAGGCCGAGGTTGTGGCCCACCGACAGGCCGAGCAAGAACAGGACGATGAACGAGCCAGTCCCGACGACGGGATAGAGCAGCTTGCCGGTGTACATGGTCGGACCCCTCCGGCCCGCGCGGGGCGCTGGTTCCCAACCTAGACCACGACCGGGCCGTCGGCCAGGGTGAACACCTCCTGAGGCTCGGCGATGTCCTTGAGCGCGTGCCGGCCGAGCGGCCGGAACCGGCGGCGCGCACCGCGCGCGACGTCGGCGGAGATCACGATCGGATGGTCGAGCTCGGCGCACAGGTGCTCGAGCCGGTTGACCAGGTTGACCGCAGGCCCGATCACCGTGAAATCGAGCCGGTCGGCGGCGCCGACGTTGCCGTACATCACATCGCCGACGTGCACCGCCACACCGCAATGAACCGGTGCCTTGCCCCGGGCGGTTCGAGCCCGGTTGAGCGCGGCGACGCTGGCGACCGCCACTTCGGCCGCGGTCACCGCAGCGTCGCAGGCGCTGCAGACGGCTGCAGCGGTCGCTTCGCAGGGAAAAATCGCCAGCATGGCGTCGCCGATGAACTTCAGGACCTCGCCGCCGTGGGCGGCGACCGGGCGGGCGACCCCGTCGAAGTACTCGTTGAGCAGTGCGATGACATCGCCCAGCGGCTCGGTCTGCGACAACGCGGTGAAGCCGCGCAGGTCGCAGTACCAGAGCACCGCGTGGATCACCTCGCCGTCGCCGCGCTTGACCGCGCCGCTGAGGATCCGCTCGCCGGTGTTGGGGCCGACGTAGGTGCTGAGCAGCTCGCGCGCCGTTCGCCGCAGCTGCGCCAGCTCGAGTACCGCGGCGAAGGCGGGCAGAACCTCGTCGAGAATCGCGGTATCGAGGTCGTGGAAACCGCCGGCGCGCCGGGTGGCCACGCTGATCGCGTTGGTCGCGCCGCCCGAGAACAACATCGGGAAGATCGCGTAGTCGGTGCACGCGCGCTCGGTCAGCTCCGCGAGGATCGGGAAATCGATCGGACAGGCCGGATCCTCCAGGTGCCGCCGGATCGGCGCGCCGCCCTCGTAGATGACCTTGACCGGCGAGGCGAGGAAGGCGTCCCGATTGCGCACGCTGTGCTCGTAGCCCATCTCCACGGCCCCGCCCGTCTCGGAGTCCCAGAGGATGCTGCGCGCGGCGAGTTGCGGATGGAGCTGTTGAATGTGCAAGCTCGCCCGGTCGAGCGGCAGGCCGGCCTCGAGCAGGCGCTGGACGAAGCGGTCGAGCAGGGCCGTCGTGCGCGCGGCGCGCAGCCGCTCCTCCTCGAGCAGCCAGGTGACGATCGATTCCGCGCGGGCCCGCGCCTCTCCCGCGCGCACCAGCGCGTCCGGGCCGGGCATGACCGAACCGCGGTTCATCGCGGCGGTGCGTCCGGCATCACGCCCGGGCTTCCGGCCGGCCGCGCACCGCGCCGTCCGGCGCGTTGTCCGAAACCGGCAGCCTGCATGGGGACAAGTTCATGGCGGCCAAATTAGTGCCGGTCCCGGCGCCAAACAACCCGGGGATGCGATCGACGCGAAGTCACGAGGTTCGCCGGGTCACCGGTCGAGACACGGATCTGCGCCGTCTCGCAGCCGCCGGCGGCCATGATCAGCACCCTTGGACCCGCGTCCACATGGCCGCCAGAAGAGATTTCATGGCTTCCAAATGCCCGGGTATGCGGGCCGCGATCTGCTGGGCCAGGGTTTCATTGTAGGTGTGTACGGTGAGGTTTCGGTCGTCGATCATGGCCAAGGCCCGTTTCGTCTGTTCGCTGGTCAACAAACCGGCGTCGCGCGCCCCGCGCATGCAGGATTTCGGCGTGCCCAGGTCGATTCCTTCGACAACGAGCAGATAACGTTGGAGCGCGCGCCACACCGCCTCGGTCGTGTAGACGAAACGCATGATCTTGGCGTCCCGTTCGGCCTGTTTCGGCAAGCCGAGCGTCTCGATCTCAGCAAGCGTGGACAACGCCTTGTCGGCCACCTTCAGTCGTTCGCGGAGCCGTTCCACACCAATCCTTCCCGTTTGACGCGCGCGCGCAGGTCTTCGTCCGCGCTCGCCAGATCGACGATGTCGACGTGGTACGGAACCGTGCTCTCCTCCAATGCCTCGCGCAGGTTTGCGAGGAGATCCGGCGGCAACGGCGCGTGGGCCTCGATGGCCACGTCTACGTCGCTGGTCCTGTGTGCCCGGCCGGTCGCGTGGGAGCCGAACAGATAGACGGTGGCGGGACGGCCGCCCAGGGCGTCCAGGACGATCCGCTTGACCTGGTCCAGATAGGGGTCGTGGCAGGATGGCGCGGACAAGGCAAACATTCCCGAATGTCGCCGGGGCACCATACCATTGGGCAGGCCACGCCGCCACGGCGCACCCGGCGGCGCGGCCGGACCATTGGGACCGGGTTCACGCCCGCTTCTTGGACTTCGCCACGGCGCCGCGCAGGTAGGCGGCGAGGAATTCGCCCGTGTAGCTGCCGGGCGCGGCCGCGACCTCCTCCGGCGTGCCGGCGGCGACGATCCGGCCGCCCTTGTCGCCGCCCTCCGGCCCCAGGTCGATGATCCAGTCGGCGGTTTTGATGATCTCCAGGTTGTGCTCGATGACGAGCACCGTGTTGCCCTGGGCGACCAGGGCGTGCAGCACCTCGAGCAGCTTGCGCACGTCCTCGAAGTGCAGCCCGGTGGTCGGCTCGTCGAGAATGTAGAGCGTGCGCCCGGTGGCGCGGCGCGACAGTTCCTTGGCCAGCTTGACCCGCTGCGCCTCGCCGCCTGAGAGCGTGGTCGCCGGCTGGCCGACGTGGATGTAGCCGAGGCCGACGCGCTGCAGGGTCTCCAGCTTGTTGCGGATGGCGGGCACGGCCCTGAAGAGCTCCGTGCCCTCGTCCACCGTCATGTCGAGGACGTCGGCGATGCTCTTGCCCTTGAACGTGACCTCGAGGGTTTCCCGGTTGTAGCGCTTGCCCTTGCACACGTCGCACTGGACGTAGACGTCGGGCAGGAAGTGCATCTCGATCTTGATCACGCCGTCGCCCTGGCAGGCCTCGCAGCGTCCGCCCCTGACGTTGAAGGAGAAGCGGCCGGGCTTGTAGCCGCGCGCGTTGGCCTCGGGCAGGCCGGCGAACCAGTCGCGGATCGGGGTGAACGCGCCGGTGTAGGTCGCCGGGTTGGAGCGCGGCGTGCGGCCGATGGGCGACTGGTCGATGTCGATGACCTTGTCGAGGAACTCCAGCCCCTCGATCGCCTCGTGGCGGCCGGGATGCCCGCGGGCGTTATGCAGGCGCCGGGCCATCGCCTTGTACAGCGTCTCGACGATCAGCGTCGACTTGCCGCTGCCCGACACCCCGGTAACGCAGGTAAAGGTGCCGAGCGGGATCTCGGCGGTGATCCGCTGCAGGTTGTGCTCGGCCGCGCCGACGATGCGGAGCGTCTGGCCCTTGTGGCCGGGGCGGCGGTGCGGCGGCACCGGAATCTGGCGCACCCCGGTCAGGTACTGCGCGGTCAGGCTGTCCAGGGCCTGGAGCACCGCCTCAGGCGGGCCGGCGGCGACCACCGCGCCGCCGTGGATGCCGGCGCGCGGACCCATGTCGACCAGGTAATCGGCGCTGCGGATCGCCTCCTCGTCGTGCTCGACCACGATCACCGTGTTGCCCAGGTCGCGCAGGCGCTTCAGCGTCTCGAGCAGGCGCGCGTTGTCGCGCTGGTGCAGGCCGATCGAGGGTTCGTCGAGCACGTAGAGCACGCCGGTCAGGCCCGAGCCGATCTGCGAGGCCAGGCGGATGCGCTGGCTCTCGCCGCCGGACAGCGTGCCCGAGGCCCGCGACAGCGTGAGGTACTCCAGGCCGACGTTCACCAGGAAGCGCAGGCGTTCGTTGATTTCCTTGAGCACGCGCGCCGCGATCTCCCGGTGCTGCGGGCGCAGGCGCGCCTCCAGGCCGGCGAACCATTCGGCCGCCTCGGCGACCGACATCTCGGCCACCTCGCCGACGTGCCGGCCACCGACCTTGACCGCCAGCGCCTCGGGCTTCAGGCGGTAGCCGGCGCACGCCTCGCAGGCGCGGGTCGCCTGGTAGCGGGCCAGCTCCTCGCGGATCCAGTCGCTCTCGGTCTCGCGCCAGCGCCGCTCCATGTTGGGCAGCACGCCCTCGAACGGCTTGGTCGTCTCGTAGGCGCGCAGGCCGTCGTCGTAGCGCATGGTGATCGGCTCGCCGCCCGAGCCCTCCAGGATCGCGCGGCGCACGGCTTCCGGCAGCTCCGCCCAGGGCGTGTGGGTCGAGACCTTGTAGTGTCGCGCCAGGCTTTGCAGCGTCTGCCTGTAGTAGGGCGTGGTCGCCTTGGCCCAGGGCGCGATCGCGCCCTCGTAGAGCGACAGGCGCGGGTCCGGCACCACCAGATCCGCGTCGAAGTAGTGGGTCACGCCGAGGCCGTCGCAGGCCGGACACGCGCCGAAGGGGTTGTTGAAGGAGAACAGGCGCGGCTCGATCTCGTCGATGGTGAAGCCGGAGACCGGGCAGGCGAAGCGCGCGGAGAAGGTGGTGCGCGCGCCCGAGGGCACCTCCTCGGTGAAGGCTAGGCCGTCGGCGAGCTGCAGCGCGGTCTCGAAGCTGTCGGCCAGGCGGGCCTCGATCCCCGGGCGCACGATCAGCCGGTCGACCACGACCTCGATGTCGTGCTTGCGCTTCTTGTCGAGCGCCGGCGCCTCGTCGATCTCGTGAACCTCGCCGTCGATCTTCACCCGCTGGAAGCCCCGCTTCTGGAGCTCCGCCAGCTCCTTGCGGTACTCGCCCTTGCGCCCGCGCACGATGGGCGCGAGCAGGTAGAGCCGGGTTCCCTCCGCCATCTCCATGACCCGGTCGACCATCTGGCTGACGGTCTGGCTCTCGATCGGCAGCCCGGTGGCGGGCGAGTAGGGGATGCCGACCCGGGCGTAGAGCAGGCGCAGGTAGTCGTAGATCTCGGTCACCGTGCCGACTGTGGAGCGCGGGTTCTTGGAGGTCGTCTTCTGTTCGATCGAGATCGCCGGCGACAGGCCCTCGATCGAGTCCACGTCGGGCTTCTGCATCAGCTCCAGGAACTGGCGCGCGTAGGCGGACAGCGACTCGACGTAGCGGCGCTGGCCTTCCGCGTAGATCGTGTCGAAGGCGAGCGAGGACTTGCCCGAGCCGGACAGCCCCGTGATCACGACCAGCCGGTTGCGCGGCAGGTCGACGTCGATGTTCCTGAGATTATGCTCGCGCGCCCCGCGCACGGCGATCTTCGGGCCGGCGATCAGGGGCTCGGGGGGCTGCGGGCCGGGGTGACCGGAATCCATGGGTCTTTGCGTGTCTCGGAAGCCGCGCACGCCCCTGTTTTGGCGCTCCGGCGGCATAGGGTCAATATGGGGAAAGCGGGGATGAAATTCGACCTCGAAGCGGCACCTGCCGCGTTGCGCTGCGAATCCTTGTGGCCACCGGGTGCGAGGCGCTAGAGTGCGCCTCCGGCCGGCGGGCCGGCAATTCGATCATGCACTAAGGACGGCGCCATGGCGGGCAGCGTGAACAAGGTCATTCTGATCGGCAACCTCGGGCGCGATCCGGAGATCCGCACGACCCAGGACGGCCTGCGGGTCGGCAACCTCTCGCTCGCGACCTCCGAGAGCTGGCGCGACAAAAACACCGGCGAGCGGCGCGAGCGCACGGAATGGCACCGCGTCGTCATCTTCAACGAGCGCCTGGTCGACGTGGTCGAGAAGTACCTGCGCAAGGGCTCCAAGATCTACGTCGAGGGCCAGCTCCAGACCCGCAAGTGGACCGATCAGAGCGGCGCGGACCGCTACACCACCGAGGTCGTGCTGCAGCGATTCCGAGGCGAGCTCACCATGCTTGATACGCGCGGCGCGGGCGCGGCGCCGGGGGATTACGGCGCCGGCGCGCCCGCCGAGGACCAGGAGCCCGCCGCCGCGGCGCCCGCCGGCGGCGACCTGGACGACGAGATCCCGTTCTAGGCCGGGCCCGACGCGCCGCCAGTCGTCCCGGCGTTGTTCCGCTCCACGGCGCACGGTTGGGCCGGCCGGGGACCGTCGGCCGGGGCCCCGCGCGGCTCGACCTTTCCGGCCCCGGCCGCCGCGGCGTCCAGCAGGTGGTCGATCAGGCCCAGGAGCCGGTGGCCGGAGTCGTTGATGTCGCGCATGTACCTCCGATAACGGTCGTTGCCAAGCGGCCCGAACAGTTCGCGCTTGGCGATCTCGGAAAAGCCGATGATCGCGTTGAGCGGCGTGCGCAGCTCGTGGCTCATGCGCGCCAGGCTTGCGTCGACGCTTCCGGGGCTTGGCGCGGCCAGGGCGGCGAGTTCGGCGGCGAGCGCCTCGCAGCGCGCGGCGATGGCCGCATCGCGCGTGCGCAAGGCCCGCTCGCGCCGCTTGACCGCGACGAGAAGCCCGGTCGTGCCCCACACGGCGAGCAGCGCCAGGGCCCGGTTGACGACCGCGGCCAAGGTGTCCGCCGGGCCGACGGCCAAAGCGTGCCCCGCCCCCGCGAGGACCAGAACGCTCGCAAGGACGCCGAGCACGACGACGTGCCCGGGCCGCGCCAGCCACCAGCCGAGCAGGGGCAGCGCGAGATGAGCCATCGCGCCGGCGATGTCGGGCGGTAGCGACAGATCGGCCAGGGTGGTCGCGACGGCCAGCACCCCGGCGCAGGCCAGGAAGCGCGCGCTGGCAAGGGATAGCTGGGCCTCTTCCGCCTGCGCCGCCGGCGGCGCCGCTTCAGACTGCGCGCCGCATGGGCGGGTCGGGTTCCGGGCCGCTGCCGGTGGAACGGTCGTCTCCGCCATGCTCCGGCGTCGATTTCATGGGCGCGCGCCGTGCGCCGCGCCTCACCCCCAGTAGGAATCCAGTTGAAGGGATTCGCGGCAACTTGTCCACCGCAAGTGCGGAAAATCACAGTTTTGCCCCCGCGCTCCCGCAATCCTTTGAAATGACGGCGGTATCGGGCGCCGGTCGCGCACCGCGCGGCGCGCCGGATCGACCGATCGCTCATCGACGGTGGCTGGAGGCGGCCCGACTCGACCCGCCGTGCGGACGATCCATTGACACATTGACATAGGTCATGGACCTGCTGGACCGGGGCGGGGAACTTATATATGAGAAGCGCTTCGCGGCCATCCGCGCAGCACGGGCCATCCGGGGAGAAGAGCCATGAGCCTGAAATCGGTCAAGCGGGGCCTGCGCCTCGGAGTCCTGCTGGCGGGCGCGGCCGGCCTGATGTCCGCGGCCGCGACCGCGCACCAAGATGAGCCCGAGGAGCAGGCTCCGCCGTCCGTCGGCTCGGAGCAGGGCATGCATCGGATGATGGGCAGACAGAGAATGAGCACCGCGGGCATGCCGAACATGCGCATGCCGCGAATGGACCCGTCGCGCGGCCGGAGGCTGTTCGTCGAAAAGGGTTGCATCGCCTGCCACGCGATCAACGGGGTCGGCGGGCACGATGCGGCCAACCTCGACGCGCACACCATGACGCCAGTGATGAATCCGTTCGAGTTCGCCGCCAAGATGTGGCGCATGGCCCCGTACATGATCGCCGCCCAGGAAGAGGCCCTCGGCGAACAGATCATCTTCACCGGCGACGAACTGGCCGACATCATCGCCTTCGTGCACAACGACGAGGAACAGCACAAGTTCACCGAAGCCGACCTCACGCCCGAGGCTCGGCGCATGATGCGCCACAGCCACGGAGAGCCGGGCGGCGGGCCCGAGGCCCACGGCGAGGAGCTGGGTCACCACGGCACAGACGGCGGGCGCGGGCACGAAGACGATGGGGCCGGCACGCCGGAGTAGACGCGGAGCGGCGCGCGCCGCGAAATGGACGTGATTTCGGCGCCTTGGATCGCCCGGTCCGCGGCCGGCGAAGCGCCGCGTTTTGTTGTTCGCACGTGCAAAATTTGCTACATCTTGCGCGTCTTCCCGGGCCGCGGCGGCGCGCGTGAGCCGCCGGGGCGCGGGTCCGCAACGCGCCCTGCGTGCCCTTCCGCCGACCGCTACGGGGCAGCCCCGTGACCGACACCGCCGCGCCCGAGTTCGACATCACGCCGATCACGATCGAGGAGGAGATGCAGCGCTCCTACCTCGATTACGCGATGAGCGTCATCGTGGCGCGCGCGCTGCCGGACGTGCGCGACGGCCTGAAGCCGGTCCACCGGCGCATCCTCTACGCCATGAAGGAGGCGGGTTACGACTGGAACCGGCCCTATCGCAAGTCGGCGCGCATCGTGGGCGATGTGATGGGCACCTACCACCCCCATGGCGGCGAAGCGATCTACGACGCCATGGTGCGCATGGCGCAGGAGTTCTCCATGCGCCTGCCGCTGATCGACGGCCAGGGCAACTACGGCTCCATGGACGGCGATCCGCCGGCGGCCATGCGCTACACCGAGGCCAGGCTCAACCGGGTCGCGAGCGAGGCCCTGCTCGAGGACATCGACAAGGACACGGTCGACTTCCAGCCCAACTACGACGAGACGACGCGCGAGCCGACGGTCCTGCCGGCGCGCTTCCCGAACATCCTGGTCAACGGCGCCGGCGGCATCGCGGTCGGCATGGCGACCAACATCCCGCCGCACAACCTGGGCGAGGTGATCGAGGCGTGCTGCGCCTTCATCGACAACCCGGACATCGCCATCGGCGCGCTGATGGAGCTGGTGCCGGGACCGGACTTCCCGACGGGCGGCATCGTGCTCGGCCGGTCCGGCATCCGCGATGCCTATCACACCGGGCGCGGCGCGGTGCGCGTGCGGGCCAAGACGCGGGTGGAGGAGCTGCGCAAGGACCGCCAGGCGATCGTGGTCACCGAGATTCCCTACCTCGTGAACAAGTCGCGCATGATCGAGCGCATCGCCGAGGTGGTGCGCGAGAAGTCGGTCGAGGGGATCAGCGACCTGCGCGACGAAAGCGACCGCCACGGCCTGCGCGTGGTGATCGAACTGCGCCGGGACGTGGAGCCCGAGGTGGTGCTCAACCAGCTCTACCGCTTCACGCCGCTGCAGACCGCCTTCGGCATCAATATCGTGGCGATCAACGGCGGCCGGCCGGAGACGCTCGACCTCAAGCAGATCATCTCCGCCTTCGTCGCCTTCCGCGAGCAAGTGATCACCCGGCGCACGATCTTCGAGCTGGGCAAGGCCCGCGACCGCGCGCACGTTTTGGTCGGCCTCGCCATCGCGGTCGCCAACATCGACCCGGTCATCGCGCTCATCCGCGGGGCGACGGATCCGGCGGCGGCGCGCGCGGCGCTGATGGCGCGCGACTGGTCGGCCCGGGACGTGGCGCCGCTCATCGCGCTCATCGACGAGCCCGGCTGCGCGGTCGCCGAGGACGGGACCATCCGCCTCACCGAGGCGCAGGCCAGGGCGATTCTGGAGTTGCGCCTGCAGCGCCTGACCGGGCTGGAGCGCGGCAAGATCGCGGAAGAGCTGGAGGAGCTTTCCCGCCGGATTCGGGACTACCTCGATATCCTGGACTCGCGCGAGCGGCTGCGCGCCATCCTGCGCCAGGAGCTCGTCGACATGAAGGATCGCTTCGCCACGGCGCGCCGGACCACGATCGAGGAGGTCGCGTTCGAGCAGGACGAAGAGGATCTGATCCAGCGCGAGGACATGGTCGTGACCGTCAGCCACGGCGGCTACATCAAGCGGGTGCCGCTCAGCACCTACCGGATGCAGCGCCGCGGGGGCAAGGGGCGCGCCGGCATGGCCACGCGCGAGGAGGACTTCGTCAGCAAGGTGTTCGTGTGCGACACGCACACGCCGGTGCTGTTCTTCTCCTCCCGGGGCATGGTCTACATGCTCAAGGTCTACCGCCTGCCGCTCGGCTCGCCGCAAGCGCGCGGCAAGGCGCTGATCAACCTCTTGCCGCTGCGGCCGGGCGAAACCATCACCACCGCCATGGCGCTGCCCGAGGACGAGTCCGCCTGGGCCGGCATGTACGTCGTGTTCGCGACCTCGCGCGGGACGGTGCGGCGCAACCGGCTCTCCGACTTCACCCACGTCATGGCCAACGGCAAGATCGCCATGAAGCTCGATGACGAGGACGGGCGGCTGGTCAGCGTGCGCGCCTGCACCGAGGACGGCGACGTGCTGCTGGCCACGGCCCGGGGCAAGTGCATCCGCTTCCCGGTGACCGATGTCCGGGTGTTCTCGGGCCGCACCTCGACCGGCGTGCGCGGGATCAAGCTCGAGGACGAGGACGACGAGGTGATCTCCATGACCATCCTGCGCCACGTCGAGCTGGACATCGAGGCGCGGGACGCCTATTTGCGCTACGCCGCGGCGCGGCGCCGGGCCGACAACGGCGAGGAGGCGGAGGGGCCCTGCGCGCCGGAGAAATTCGGCCTGGCCGTGGCGCCGGAGCGCCTGGCCGAGTTGGAGGCCACCGAGCAGTTCATCCTCGCGGTGGCGGCCGACGGCCTGGGCAAACGCACCTCGGCCTACGAGTACAGGATCACGGCCCGGGGCGGAAAGGGCATCGTCAACATGGACCTGTCGCGCGGCAACGGCCGTGGCTCGCGCGTGGTCGGCGCCTTTCCGGTCGAACCGGCCGATCAGATCGTTCTGGTCACCGATGGCGGCAAGCTGATTCGCTGCCCGGTGCACGACATCCGCATCGCCGGGCGGGCGACCCGCGGCGTGCGCCTGTTCGATGTGGCCGAGGACGAGCGCGTGGTGTCCGTGGCGCGCTTGGCCGACGTGGCCGAGGACGACGAGGCGGACGAAGTGGCCGATCCGTAAGCGCGAGAGGAGGGGGAGGGCGAACATGACCGAGCCGCGAATCGGGGTCTACCCGGGAACCTTCGACCCGATCACCAAGGGCCACATGGACATCATCGTCCGCGCGGCCGCAGTGGTCGACCGGCTGATCGTCGCGGTCGCGCACAACCCCGACAAGACGCCCCTGTTCGGCGTCGAGGAGCGGGTCGACATGGTCGAGGCTGAGCTCGGCGAGCTGCGCGCGGCCGGCCTCGACGTCGAGGTCCGCGCCTTCGACAACCTGCTGATCCACTTCGCCGGCGAGGTCGGGGCGCGGGTCATCATCCGCGGCCTGCGCGCGGTCTCCGACTTCGAGTACGAGTTCCAGATGGCGACCATGAACACCCGGCTCGACCCGACCATCGAGACCGTGTTCCTCAGCGCCTCGGAGCGCCAACAGTTCGTGGCCGCGCGCCTGGTCAAGGAGATCGCGCGCCTGGGCGGCGACGTCTCGGGCTTCGTCAGCCCGCGCGTGGCCGCGCGCCTGGTCGCGCGCTTGCAGGGCGGGGCGCGCAAGGGCGGCGCCAAGCGCATGCCGCGCCTGCGCAAGGTGTGATGTCGGTGAGCGCACGAGGCGGCTCGGGCGCCCGGCGCGCGGGCATAGGCGGCGCCCGGCAACGCCTCCGGCCGCGCCGCTGGCGCGCGGCGCGCGGACAGAGGACGAAATACGAGCGAGTGGGTGGCTTGATCCGCTCGCTGGTATGAACGCGGCGCCCGGCAACACCTCCGGCCCCGCCGCTCGCGCGCTTGACCCCCGCGCCGGGCCGGGCCTATGGTCGCCCAGCCCACCGCCGGAGGCGCGCGCCTCCCCGTGAGAGCCCGTAGCTCAGTCGGTAGAGCAGCTGACTTTTAATCAGCGGGTCGCAGGTTCGATTCCTGCCGGGCTCACCACTCCTTCAGGAACGCCTGTTTGCATCGCTTTCTTCGAATCCGCCGCTCTCGCCACGCGGCGTCGTGCCGGAGATCTTCCGGCCGCGGGGAGCCCGGCAAATTCCTTCGCGCGAATACTCGGAAACAAGGCAGTTCAAATTTTCTTAATATTGCAGAATTTCCTGCACAAAGTGAATTCAAGGAGTGCAATATTTCATTAACGCGGCCGGCTATATTGTGATGGGTGCCGAGGTCCTCTGGCATCTCGTGCGCATGTTCAGCAATACGGTGGTCGAAACGTGGCGAAGCGGGC
This sequence comes from Kiloniellaceae bacterium, assembly GCA_046758005.1. GTDB lineage: Bacteria > Pseudomonadota > Alphaproteobacteria > Kiloniellales > J153 > JBHHZJ01. Next base: position 3,906 of record JBHHZJ010000067.1, on the reverse strand, counting down.
CGTGAAGTGCGATGAGCGAAATGGACGATTTGGAACAGCAGGTCGGCCGGATTGAGGAAAGTCTCGGTCAGCCGGAAGGCACCGACGCCGAAGCCTTCAAGGGGCTTCGCGACCGGCTCGACGCGATCCGGGAAAGGCTGGTCGAGAAGAACAACACGCTCGAGGCCAAGGACAAGGTCATCACGCGACTGATCGACGAGAACGTGCAGCTGCGGAACATGCTGCAGCGCCTGACCCGAGCCTTCGAGAACAGGACCGGCGGGTACGTCAACGAAGAGATCCGGAGCCTGGACACGCAGATCGAGACGCTCGTCGAGCTTGTCCGGCCGAAGACCGAAAACGGTGAGGACGAGGCTCCGTCGGCCGAAACGACGCCGTCGCCCGGCGGCGAACCGAAGGCGGACGCCGCGGTCGAAGACAGCGACCGCCAATGGTTCCGGGGAATCCTCGGGGGGGCGACGGATTCGGTCCCGGACGCGGGGACGGGCGCCGAGACCGGGGAGAAACCCAAACGCAACGTGGAGGCTTACGGCCCGGGGCCGCACGGCGCGCCGGAGAATCCGTTCGCGGTCATTTCCGGAAAGGATGCCGCCGCGAAGTGACCCGCCCGGGCCCATCGTGGGCCGAGGGGCGAGGGGTCTTCCCCGGTCCTTCGGTCCGGGCCTCGCCGCTCACGCCTCCTCGCGCATCCAGGCCTTGTGCTCCTTCCAGCTTCCGCCGCGCGGGTGCTTGGCGAGCACCCGGCGGACATGGTGATGCTCGCGCCGGCTGCGCTCGAGCAAGTCGTCGAACGACATGCCGCGGACCCGGCGCCAGAACATCACCAGGAGCCCGGCGATCAGCAGGTACAGGAGCACACCGGAGGCAGCCATCACCAATCCTGGGGTCGCATCGCCCTGATCATGCCGGTGCGTCCAGACGCGTCCGCTCGCCCGCCGAGACCGTGACCCCGTCTCCCGATGTCATACCAGCGAGCGGATGAAGCCATCCACTCGCCGGCCATCCACTCGCCGGTATGTCGTCCTTTGTTTGCGCGCCGCCGCCCGGGGCCAACCCGGCGCGCCGATACCGACGAGCGCCCGAGTCAGCTCGTGCGCTCATCGGTATCATGCCGACGGACTCGCACGGATCGGGGCGGGAGCGAATCGTACCTCGGCCGCATTCCACTAGGTGTTGAAGTCGCCGCTGCCGCCGTTTGGATCCGGATTGCGCGGGGGCAGGAGCTGTGCGGTCATCTGCCGAATGAACGTTCGGAACGCCGGGTCGTTCGGGTCATCGACTCCGGCCAACCGACCGCTCACGGACGTCTCATAGTAGTCTGCGGAGCAGAACGCCATCATCACGCGTACCGTTCCCTCCGATGCGGCGGTCGGCTGCTGCGGGTTTTCGCACAGCGTCCTGGCCGTCACGGGCCGTTGCGGATTGAACAGCACGACGACGTGATACGGCGACCTGTTCTGCGGGTCCCTTTCGGTGCTGAAGCGAATAGGGGGTCCAAAGTGGGCCCCGAACATGGTGCCGGTGACGACGCTGTCGAGCTTCCCTTTAGAGGTCGTGAAGGGATTGCCCACCACCTGTGTGTAAAGATCGCCTTTGCTGGCGACGTAGTTCAGCGTCAGCGGGTCATAGCTTCCCCCGACGTTCGTCGGGCTGACGACGCCGCCGGCGCAGGCCGCCAACCCGCCCGCCGCAAGGACGCCGAGCGGCCAGCGCACCGCGTTCGTCATGACACGTTTCTCCATTGCCTCGAGAATGCCCAGGACAAAGCGGGTTTCGAGCTTCACCAATGTAGATCGCCCGCGCCCGCGCGCAAATCACGTGTCCGCGATAACTTTGCGAGCACCGGCGCGCCATACGGACCCCGGGCGCGCGCGGCGTCCGGGTTATACCGAAGGGCATTGTGATTGACTCACAATGCCCTTTGGCAAGCGCGACCGCGCGCCCGAGCTTAGGCGAGGAAAGCCTGCGTGGCGTTTGAACGCCCAGCGGTCATTTTTTTTCAATGACCGCTGGTATTACACGTCGAGCTCGGAGACGAAACGGGCGTTTTCCTGGATGAAGGCGAAGCGCAGTTCGGGCTTGCGGCCCATCAGCCGCTCGACCAGGTCCCCGGCCTCCTTGCGCTGCGCCCGCGCCGTCGCGCCCTGGGCGTCGGTCAGCATCACGCGCAGCAGGGTCCGGTTGCGCCGGTCCATGGTCGTTTCCTTGAGCTGCCTGGCCGGCATCTCGCCGAGGCCCTTGAAGCGGCTGATCTCGACCTTGCCGCGGCCCTTGAAGCGCTTGGCGAGCAGCTCGTCCTTGTGCTTGTCGTCGCGCGCGTAGACCGACTCGCCGCCCTGGGTCAGGCGATACAGCGGCGGCTGGGCGAGATAAAGGCGCCCGGCCTCGATCAGGCCCGGCATCTCCCGGTAGAAGAAGGTCATGAGCAGCGAGGCGATGTGCGCGCCGTCCACGTCGGCGTCGGTCATGATGATGACCCGCTCGTAGCGCAGCTTGGCGATGTCGAACTGGTGGTGCACGCCGCAGCCGAGCGCCTGGGCGATATCGGAAATTTCGTGGTTGGCGCGCATCTTGTCCTGCGTGGCGCTGGCCACGTTGAGGATCTTGCCGCGCAGCGGCAGGACCGCCTGGGTCTCGCGGTCGCGCGCCTGCTTGGCCGATCCGCCGGCCGAATCGCCCTCGACCAGGAAGATTTCGGTGCCCGCCGCGCGCGAGCGGGCGCAATCGGCCAGCTTTCCGGGCAGGCGCAGCTTGCGTGTCGCCGACTTGCGGTTCAACTCCTTCTCGTGCCGGCGGCGCAGGCGCTCGTCGGTGCGCTCCAGGATTCGGCCGAGCAGCGCCCTGGCCCGCTCGGGATGGCCGGACAGCCAGTGGTCGAAGTGGTCCTTGATCGTGGTCTCGATCAGCTTGGTCGCCATCGGCGAGGCGAGCCTCTCCTTGGTCTGGCCCTGGAACTGGGGGTTCCTGATGAACACCGAAAGGATCGCGCAGGCCCCGCCCAGGATGTCGTCCGCCGTGAGTTGAGCGACCTTCTTTTTGTTGCCGATCAGCTCGCCGTAGGCCTTGAGGCTCTTGGTCAGGCCCCCGCGCAGGCCCTGCTCGTGGGTGCCGCCGTCGGGGGTCGGCACCGTGTTGCAGTAGGAGCTGAGGAAGCCGTCCTCGTCGACCGGCCAGGTGATCGCCCACTCGATGTGGCCTTCGCCGTCGGGCAGGTCGGCCCGGTCGACGAAGGGGTCGGGGGTGAGCGTGTTGCGCCCGTTGAGGCTGGCCTCCAGGTAGTCGCGCAGCCCGTTGGGGAAGTGCAGGGTTTCGCAGACCGGCGCCTCGCCGCGCTTCTTGACGAGGGCGGGATCGCAGGTCCAGCGGATCTCGACGCCGCGGAACAGGTAGGCGCGCGAGCGCGCCATGCGGTAGAGCTGGTCCGGCTGGAACCGCGCGCCGGCGCCGAAGATCGACGGATCGGGCCGGAAGGTGACGGTCGTGCCGCGCCGGTTCTGCACCGCGCCGACCTCTTTCAGCTTGCCCTGGGGCTTGCCGCGCTTGTAGCTCTGGCGGTACAGCTTGCGGTCGCGCGCCACCTCGACGCTCAGCCGGTCGGCCAGCGCGTTGACCACCGAGATGCCGACCCCGTGCAGGCCGCCGGAGGTGGCGTAGGATTTGTTTGAGAACTTGGCGCCCGAGTGCAGGGTCGTCATGATCACCTCGAGCGCCGATTTGCTCTTGAACTTCGGGTGCGCGTCGACCGGGACGCCGCGGCCGTTGTCGCGCACCGTGACCAGGTTGTCCGGCCCGAGCTCCAGCTCGATGCGGGTGGCGTGGCCGGCGACCGCCTCGTCCATGGCGTTGTCGAGCAGCTCGGCCACCAGGTGGTGCATGGCGCGCTCGTCGCTGCCGCCGATGTACATG
>JBHHZJ010000066.1:0-20714 GCA_046758005.1 Kiloniellaceae bacterium | reverse complement strand
GGCGCGCTGGTGCTCAGGAAGATCGGCGCGCTGGGCAAGCGGGACAGGGCCCGCGTCGCGAAGGCGGTCCGGGCGCACCTGCTGTAGCCGGCGCGGCCGTCAGTGTAGCGTGGCGAGCGCGCGATGGACGGCCGCCGCAATGCCGGTCGCCGCGCGGAAAAACCGGTGGTCGGCGGCCGGCCCGGCCGGTATCCTCCGCGCTAAACCGGAAAGACCATGAAACTCCAGGGACGCACGCGCATGCCGCTCGACACCAAGGAAAACCCGGATTTCGACAAGTCGAGGCTGCCCAGCCGGCACGTCTCGGTGGGTCCGGCCTCGGCGCCGCACCGCTCGTACTACTACGCCATGGGCCTGACCGAGGCGGAGATCGCCCAGCCCTTCGTCGGCGTGGCGACCTGCTGGAACGAGGCCGCGCCGTGCAACATCGCGCTCGCGCGCCAGGCGCAGGTGGTCAAGCAGGGGGTGAAGGCGGCCGGCGGCACGCCGCGCGAGTTCACCACCATCACGGTGACCGACGGCATCGCCATGGGCCACGCCGGCATGAAGTCCTCGCTGGTCAGCCGTGACCTGATCGCGGATTCGATCGAGCTGACCATGCGCGGACACTGCTACGACGCGCTCGTCGGGCTGGCCGGCTGCGACAAGTCGCTGCCGGGCATGATGATGGCCATGGTGCGGCTCAACGTGCCCTCGGTGTTCCTCTACGGCGGCTCGATCCTGCCCGGCCGGTTCAAGGGCCGGGACATCACGGTGCAGGACGTGTTCGAGGCGGTCGGCGCGCACTCGGCCGGCAATATGTCGGACGAGGAGCTGCACGCGATCGAGTGCGCGGCCTGCCCGTCGGCCGGGTCGTGCGGCGGCCAGTTCACGGCCAACACCATGGCCTGCGTGTCGGAGGCGATCGGCTTGGCGCTGCCCGGCTCCGCCGGCGCGCCGGCGCCCTACGAGTCGCGCGATGTCTTCGCCGAGGCCTCGGGCGAGGCGGTGCTGGCCTGTCTCGCCCGGCGCGTCCGGCCGCGCGACATCGTCACGCGCAAGGCGCTGGAGAACGCGGCGCGCGTGGTCGCGGCCTCGGGCGGCTCGACCAACGCCGGGCTGCACCTGCCGGCCATCGCGCACGAAGCGGGTATCGAGTTCGATCTGGACGATGTCACCAGGATCTTCCGCGAGACCCCCTACATCGCCGACCTCAAGCCGGGCGGGCGCTACGTCGCCAAGGACCTCTACGAGGTCGGCGGGGTCGGGATCATCATGAAGGCGCTGCTCGACGGCGGCTACCTGCACTCCGACTGCATCACCGTGACCGGCGGGACGATCGCCGAGAACCTGGCGGAGGTGGCGTTCCCGGCCGACCAGGACGTGGTCCGGCCGACCTCGGACCCGCTCTCGCCCACGGGCGGCGTCGTGGGCCTGCGCGGCAACCTGGCGCCCGAGGGCGCGATCGTGAAGGTGGCCGGCATGCGGAACCTGCGCTTCCGCGGGCCGGCGCGGGTCTTCGACTGCGAGGAGGATGCGTTCAAGGCGGTCGAGCGGCGCGCCTACGAGGAGGGCGAGGTCCTGGTCATCCGCTACGAGGGGCCGAAGGGCGGGCCCGGCATGCGCGAGATGCTGGCCACCACCGCGGCGCTCTACGGCCAGGGCATGGGCGACAAGGTCGCGCTCATCACCGACGGGCGCTTCTCGGGGGCGACGCGCGGCTTTTGCATCGGCCACGTCGGGCCGGAGGCGGCGGTCGGCGGCCCGATCGGCTTGCTCCGCGACGGCGACGTGATCGCGATCGACGCCGAGGCGGGCACCATCGAGGTCGAGGTGTCGGAGGCGGAACTGGAGGCGCGGCGCAAGGCCTGGCGGCCGCGCGCGCACGACTTCCAGTCCGGCGCCCTGTGGCGCTACGCGCAGACCGTGGGCCCGGCCTACCTGGGCGCGGTGACTCATCCCGGCGCCAAGGCCGAAACCCACGTCTACGCCGACATCTGAGGCGGCCGAGACCGGTGCCATGGCCCGCATCGCGATCGGCGGCTTCCAGCACGAGACCAACACCTTCGCGCCGTCCAAGGCGACCTTCGAGGACTTCGCGCGGCCCGGGGGCTGGCCGGGCCTGACCCGCGGCGAGGAGATCTTCGCCGCGATGGCGGGGATGAACCTGCCGATCGCCGGATTCATCGCGGCGGCCAAGGACTTGGGGCATGACCTGCTGCCGCTGTCCTGGGCCCAGGCCACGCCCTCGGCGCACGTCACCGAGGACGCCTTCGAGCGCATCACGGGCCGGATCGTGGACGACCTCGCGGCGCGCTCCGGCGTGGACGCGGTCTACCTCGACCTGCACGGCGCCATGGTGAGCGAGCACCTGGAGGACGGCGAGGGCGAGATCCTGCGCCGCGCGCGCGAGGTCGTCGGCCCGGAGGTGCCGGTCGTGGCCAGCCTGGACCTGCACGCCAACGTGACGCCGGACATGGTCGCGCGCGCCGACCTGCTGGTCGCCTACCGGACCTACCCGCACGTGGACATGGCGGAGACCGGCGCGCGCGCGGCACGGCAACTGGACGCGTTGCTCGATGGCGCGGGCGGGCGCTTCAAGGCGTTCCGGCAGGTGCCGTTCCTGATTCCGATCCAGGCCGGGTGCACCATGGTCGAGCCGGCCAAGGGCCTCTACGCGCGCCTCGGCGAACTCGAGGACGGCGCGGTCGCGAGCGCGTCCTTCGCCGCCGGATTCGGCCCGGCCGACATCCGGCACTGCGGGCCGTCGGTCGTGACCTACGGCGCCGGCCAGGCGGCGGCCGAGGCCGCGGCGGACGCGCTGTACCACGAGATCCTGGCCAAGGAGTCCGCCTTCGTGGCGGAGGTCTGGGAGCCCGAGGCGGCGGTGGCCCACGCCATCGCCCGCGCCCGCACGGCCCGGGGTCCGATCGTGCTGGCCGACTCCCAGGACAACCCGGGCGGCGGCGGCAACGGGGACACCGTCGGCCTGCTCGAGGAGCTTGTCGTCCAGGGCGCCGAGGCCGCGGCGCTCGCCATCCTGTGCGACCCGCAAGCGGCGGCGGCGGCGCACGAAGCGGGCGAGGGCGCGCGGCTGAACCTGGCCCTGGGGGCCAAGTCCGGCCTGCCCGGCCACCGGGCGCTGGAGGCCACGTTCCGGGTCGAACGGCTCGGCGACGGCCGGTTCACCGGGACCGGTCCCTTTTACCGGGGCGTGCGCGCCGAGCTCGGCCCGATGGCGCTGCTGCGCCTTGGCGGGGTGCGGATCGTGGTCGGCTCGCGCAAGCTGCAGGCGGCCGACCGGGCGATCTTCCGCCACCTGGGTGTCGAGCCCGCCGAGGAGAAAATTCTGGCGCTCAAGAGCTCGGTCCACTTCCGCGCCGACTTCGCGCCCATCGCCGAGGAGATCCTGGTGGTCAAGGCGCCGGGACCCAACGTCCTCGATTATTCCGAGCTCGCCTACCGCAACCTGCGCCCCGGCGTGCGCCTGATGCCGCTGGGGCCCGCCTATTCTCCGCCGTCGCCGGGCGAGAACCCCGCATAGGCCGGCAATTCTTCATCCAGGCGCAGCCACGGCAGCCGGCTCGAGGTCCAGATATGCCGCTCGGCCGGATGCGCCTCCGGATGGTCGAGGCTGCCGACCGTCACGTCGACCTCTTGGGGCCGGTGGCGCGTGACGAACGTGATCTGCGCCCCGCAGGTCGGACAGAATCCTCGCTCCCCATGATCGGACGACTTGAACCTGACCGGCTCGCCCTTGGTGAGCGCGAAGCGGTCCGCCGCCACCGTCAGCCAAGTGACGACCGGCGCGCCGGAGGCCCGCCGGCACATCGAGCAGTGGCAGTGCACGACCGAGTCGATCGGGCCGTCGATCCGGTAGCGCACCGCGCCGCACAGGCAGCCGCCCTCGTGCGCCTCGTCGTCCGCGCGTCGCTCTTGCGTCATCGTCAGTCCTCCAGCTCGCACCAGATGGGGGTGTGGTCCGAGGCCTTGTCCTTGGCGCGCGGGGCCCGGTCGATCTCGCACGCGCGCAGGCGGTCGGCCGCCTGCGGCGAGAGCAGCAGGTGGTCGATGCGCAGGCCCTGGTCGTTGGCCCAGGCCATGCCCTGATAGTCCCAGTAGGTGTAGCCCCGGCCCTCCGGATGGAGCGCGCGGAAGGCGTCGGTCAGCCCCAGGTTGAGGAGCGCCCGGAACGCCCGGCGCGTCTCCGGCTTGAACAGCGCGTCCTCGGCCCAGCCGTCGGGGTCGTACACGTCCGCCGCCGCCGGGATCACGTTGTAGTCGCCGCCCAGGACGGTAGGTCGCTCGCCGGCCAGCAGGTCGACGACGTGGGCGCGCAGCCGGTCCATCCACCGCAGCTTGTAGGAATACTTGTCCGAGGCCACCGGGTTGCCGTTGGGCAGGTAGATCGACGCGACCCGAATGCTGAACGTAGTGCCCTCGGCGTAGCGCGCCTGTTCGTCGTGCGGGTCGCCCGGCAGACGCGTGACCGCGTCCTCGATCGGCGCGCGCGACAGGATCGCGACGCCGTTGTAGGCCTTTTGTCCGACCACGACCGCCTCGTAGCCGCGCGCCTTGATCTCCAACAGCGGAAAGGTCTCCTCGACCGTCTTGATCTCCTGGAGCAGGGCCACGTCGGGGCGCGCCTCGTCGAGCCAGTCGAGCACGTTGTCCAGGCGCGCCTTGATCGAGTTGACGTTCCAGGTGGCGATCTTGACCATCGCAGATGAGATCCGCCCTCGTGCTTCGACAAGCTCGGCATGGGGGCCTCACCCCGAGCTTCCTTATCCCGAGCCTGTCGAGGGAGGAAGGGCGAGGCCCGCACGCGCGGGCCCTCGTTCTAGCAGGTTTCGGCGCCGGATTTCAGAGCGAAAACGAGGCGCCGCAGCCGCACGACGAGGCGGCGTTCGGGTTGTTGATCCGGAAGGAGGATCCGACCAGCTCCTCGACGTAGTCGATCTGCGAGCCGGCCAGCAGTTCGAGCGACATCTCGTCGATCACCGCGACCACGCCGCCGTGCTCGAAGGTGCGGTCGTCCGGGTTGACCGTGTCGTCGAAGGAGAATCCGTACTGGAAGCCCGAGCAGCCGCCGCCGCTGACCGAGACCCGCAGCATGAGCCCGGGCCGGTTCTCCTGTTCGAGCAGCGAGGCGACCCGCTGGGCCGCCCGCTCGCTCAGGGTGATCGTGCGTTCCTCCGTGCCGACGGTCGTTTCGCTCATGCGTTCGCGCTCCCGTGGCGGCCGGCCCTGGCCTGGGCCGGCGCTCCCACCTAAGATTTGGGGCTTGGCCGGCCGATGTCAAACGGCGGGCGCGCGTGACCTCTCGTTAACCTTGGCGGTCAGGCCGCCTTGCGGCGCGGCGCGGCGTTGTAAAGCGGCGTATCGGTCTCTAGTCTCGCCGCCATGATCGCGCCGCTCGCGCTCGCGCCCTACGCCTGCCGGCCCGAGGACAGCCGGGGGCGGGTCCGACCGGAGCCGGAGAGCCCGACGCGCTCGTGTTTCCAGCGCGACCGGGACCGGATCGTCCACTCGACCGCCTTCCGCCGCCTCAAATACAAGACCCAGGTCTTCGTCTTTCACGAGGGCGACCACTACCGCACGCGGCTCACCCACTCGATCGAGGTGGCCCAGATCGCGCGCAGCGTCGGCCGGGCGCTCGGCCTCAACGAGGACCTGGCCGAGGCGCTCGCGCTCGCCCACGACCTCGGCCACACGCCGTTCGGCCACGCCGGCGAGGACGCCCTCGACCGGGCGATGAAACCCTACGGCGGGTTCGACCACAACGAGCAGACCTTCCGCGTCCTGACCCTGCTCGAGCGCCGCTACGCCGAGTTCGACGGCCTCAACCTGACCTGGGAGACGCTGGAGGGCGTGGTCAAGCACAACGGACCGCTGACCGGGCGAAACGCAGACGCGGGCTCGCCCGCCCCGACGATCGCCGCGTTCTGCCGCGACTTCGACCTGGAGCTGGACGGCTATCCGGGCGCCGAGGCGCAGGTCGCCGCGCTGTGCGACGACATCGCCTACAACAACCACGACATCGACGACGGGCTGCGCGCCGGCCTGTTCGCCATGTCCGACCTCGACCCGGTGCCGCTGGTCGGCCCGGTGTTCCGCGAGGTCGCGGCGCGCTATCCGGGGATCGAGCGGAGCCGGCTGATTCACGAGTCGGTGCGCCGCCTGATCGACCGCATGGTCAACGACCTCTTGGACGAAACCCGGCGGCGCCTCGCCGAGGCCGCGCCCAAGAACGCCGGCGACATCCGCGCGCTCGGCCAGCCGGTGGTTGCGTTTTCCGCGGCGATGCGCCAGAACGACCGCGCGCTCAAGGCGTTCCTGTTCGAGCGCATGTACCGGCACGAACGGGTCAACCGGATGACCGACCGGGCGCGCCGGATCGTGCGCGACCTGTTCGGGCTTTACCTCGCGCGGCCGGCGCACCTGCCGCGGGAATGGCTGAGCGAGGCCGAAGGCAGGGACGAGACGGCGCGGGCGCGCCTGATCGCCGATTACATCGCCGGAATGACCGACCGGTTCGCGCTCGAGGAACACCGCAAGTTTTTCGGTGAGGCCGCCGGAACCGAATGAACCCTTTCAAGGACTTCAAGGCCGTCGTCGTCGGCGAGCTCGAAGCGCTGGCGCGCGACGGCGCGCTGCCCGCCGGCCTCGATTTGACCCGGGTCGCGGTCGAGCCGCCGCGCGAGGGCGCGCACGGCGACATCGCGACCAACGCCGCGCTGGTGCTGGCCAAGCCGGCCGGCGTGAACCCCCGCGCGCTCGGCGCGGCGCTGGCCGCGCGCCTGCGGGCACGCGACGAGGTGACGGACGCTTCCGTCGCCGGGCCGGGCTTCATCAACCTGCGCCTGAGGGACGCCTACTGGCAGGCCTGTCTGGGGGCGATCCTGCGCACCGGGCGCGGGTACGGCGGCTCCGACATCGGGGGTGGGCGGAAGGTCAACGTCGAGTACGTCTCGGCCAACCCGACCGGGCCGCTCACCATCGGACACGCCCGCGGCGCGGTGGTCGGCGACGCGCTTGCCTCCCTGCTCGCCAAGGCCGGCTTTGACGTGACCCGGGAGTATTACGTCAACGACGCCGGCGCACAGGTGGACGTACTGGCGAATTCGGCCTTCCTGCGCTACCGCGAGGCGCTCGGCGAGGAGATCGGCGAGATTCCGTCCGGCTACTATCCGGGCGACTATTTGAAGGACGTGGGCCGGGCGCTGGCGGCGCGCGACGGCGACAAGTGGCTCGGCCGGCCCGAGGCCGAATGGCTGCCCGAGGTCCGGCGCTTCGCCATCGACGCCATGATGGACCTGATCCGCGAGGATCTGGCGGCGCTCGGCATCCGCCAGGAGGCGGTCACCTCGGAGCGCGCGCTGGTCGAGGCGGGCGGCATCGAGGCGGCGCTCGATACGCTGGCGGCGCGCGGGCTGGTCTACACCGGCACGCTCGAACCGCCCAAGGGCAAGACGCCGGAGGACTGGGAGCCGCGCCCGCAGACCCTGTTCCGCGCCACCGATTTCGGCGATGACGTGGACCGGCCGCTGCGCAAGTCGGACGGCTCGTGGACCTACTTCGCCTCCGACATGGCCTATCACCTGGACAAGTTCCGGCGCGGCGCGCGACTGATGATCGACGTCTGGGGCGCGGACCACGCGGGTTACGTCAAGCGCATGCGGGCCGCGGTGCAAGCCCTGACCGAAGGCCGGGCGGAGCTACATGTCCTAATCTGCCAGCTCGTCAAGCTGTCGCGCGCCGGCCAGCCGGTGAAGATGTCGAAGCGCGCCGGCACCTTCGTCACCCTGCGCGAAGTGATCGAGGAGGTGGGCAAGGACGTCGTCCGCTTCATCATGCTCACGCGCAAGAACGACGCGCCGCTCGACTTCGACCTCGCCCGCGTGCTGGAGCAGAGCCGGGACAACCCGGTCTTCTACGTGCAGTACGCCCACGCGCGGGCGCGCTCGGTGCTGCGCCACGCCGCCGCCGAGTTCCCGCACATCGAGCAGGACCCTGCGGCGCTCGCGGGCGGGCCCTTGCATCTCTTGACCGACTCGGACGAGCTTGGTCTGATAAAACAGCTTGCCCAGTGGCCGCGCTTGGTGGAAAGCGCCGCCGAGGCCTACGAACCCCACCGTGTGGCCTTTTATCTTTACGACTTGGCGGCCGTCTTTCACGGCCTGTGGACGAAAGGCAAGGACGAGACGCGGTTGCGCTTCCTCTTGGAGGGCGAGCCCGAGTTGACGGCGGCACGACTGGCATTGGTCCAGGGTATCGCCCTCGTGGTTGCCTCCGGCTTGGACATCTTCGGTGTCCAACCGGTCGAGGAGATGAGATGATGGCTTCCGACCAGCAGTCCGAGCGGATCAGGCTCGTGGTCGAGCCTGCGGAAGACGAACGCTCCGGCGAGGCTGAGAACCCGGCGCTCGTGTCCGATCCGGCCCTGCAACGGCGGCCGGAGGACCTCGTGGAACAGAACGAACTCGCGGCCGACGCGCCGATCCGGCGCAAGCGCCTGCTCCCGGCCACCCTGGCGGTGGTCGCGCTGGCCGCCTTCGGCGGGGTGATCTGGTACGCCTACAACTGGGGCGTCGGGACCATTGACAACGAGGAGCTGCCGCTGATCCGTGCCGAACCGGGCCCGATCAAGACCCGGCCCCTCCGGCCCGGCGGGCTCGATGTGCCGCACCAGGACGCGCTTGTCCTCAACGAGATCACGCCCGACCCGGCGAAGCCGCAGGTCGAGCGCCTGCTGCCGCCGCCGGAAGTCCCCAAGCCGCCGAAGCCGCTGACCGCGGCGCCGACCGGGGGCGCCGAGGGCGCCCAAGAGGCCAAGCCAACCGCGCCGCCCACGCCCACGGCGCAAAGCCCCGGGTTGCAGCCGGCCGCCGGGGCCCCCGCGCCTCCGGCCGAAGCGGCCGCGGCCGAAGCGGCCCCCGCGCCGCCGCCGCCGGCCAAAGCGACGCAGACCGCCGTCGCGCCGGCGAGCGGGTCGTTCCTCGTCCAGCTCGCCTCCTTGAAGGACAGAAAAGGGGTCACGGGCGAGTGGGCGCGCCTGCAGAAGGCGTTTCCGGGCCTGCTCGGAGACAAGGAGCTGGCCGTGCAGACGGTCGATCTGCGCGGCCGCGGGACGTTCCACCGCGTGCGGGCCGGGTATTTTCCGGACCGGGCCAGCGCCGAGGCCCTGTGCGCGCAGCTCAAGGCCAAGAAGCAGGACTGCCTGGTCGTGAAGCGCTAGGACGCCGTGGCCCCCAAGGCGGTAATCTTCGGCTGCGAAGGGCCGGTCTTGACGGCCTGGGAAGAGCGTTTTTTCGCCCGCGCCGATCCCCTCGGCTTCATCCTCTTCGCGCGCAACTGCCGGGATCCGGCGCAAGTTCGCGCCCTGGTGGCGGCGCTGCGCGCCACCGTCGGCCGGGACGACGCGCCGGTGCTGATCGACCAGGAGGGCGGCCGGGTCGCCCGGCTCGGGCCGCCGCACTGGCGGGCCGCGCCGCCGGCGGCGCGCTTCGGCATCCTGGCGGCGCACGACCCGGACCGGGCGCGCGAGGCGGTCCGCCTCAACGCCCGCCTGCTGGCCGCCGAGCTGGCCGGCCTCGGCATCACCGTGGACTGCGCGCCGGTCCTGGATCTGCCGGCGCCGGGCGCGCACGACGTGATCGGGGACCGCGCCTTCGGCCGCGACCCGGCGTTGGCCGCCGCGCTCGGCCGGGCCTTCTGCGAGGGGATGTTGGAAGGCGGGATCATTCCGGTGGTCAAGCACGTGCCGGGCCACGGGCGCGCCGCGGTGGACAGCCACCACGCGCTGCCCGTGGTCGAGGCGGGCCGGGCGGAGCTGGAGGCGAGCGACTTTCAACCCTTCCGCGCCCTGGCCGATGCCCCCTGGGCCATGACCGCGCACGTTCTGTTCGCCGCCATAGACCCAGACAACCCGGCCACCACGTCGCGGCGAGTCATCGAGGACGTGATACGCGGGGACATCGGCTTCGACGGCGTCCTGGTGACGGACGACGTTTCCATGCGGGCCCTGGCCGGCGACGTCGCCGCGCGCGCCGCGGCCGCCCTCGGGGCCGGCTGCGACCTGGTGCTCCATTGCAACGGCAAGCGCGAGGAAATGACCGAGGTGGCCCGGGCCGCGCCGCCGCTGCGCGCGCAGACGAAGCGCCGGCTCGCCGCGGCGGCGGCGCGTCCGGCGAAGCCGCAAGCCTTGGACCCGGCCGGCCTGTCGGCCCGCCTCGAAGAACTCCTCGGCGCGGCCTAGGCGGGCGGAATGATGGACCTTGACCCGGCCGGCGTCGCCTACACGGCCTCGACCTGGGTGCTGCCCGTGCTCATCGCGATCACCTTTCACGAGGCCGCGCACGGCTTCGCCGCCTGGCGGCTGGGCGACGACACCGCGTACCGGATGGGGCGGGTGACGTTCAATCCTCTGCGCCACATCGATCCCTTCGGGACCCTCGTGCTGCCGGCGCTCCTGCTGCTCATACGCGCGCCGTTCCTGTTCGGCTGGGCCAAGCCGGTGCCGGTCGCCTTCCACCGCCTGCGCCGGCCGCGCCGCGACATGGTGCTCGTGGCCGCCGCGGGTCCCGGGATCAACCTGGGCCTGGCCATCGTTTCGGCGCTGTTGATAAACCTTACGGTGTGGGCTCCGGAGTCGCTCGCGGACTGGCTGTACTGGAACGTCTCGCATGCGGTTCTGATCAACCTGATTCTGGCGATCTTCAACATGCTGCCGTTGCCGCCGCTCGACGGCGGGCGGGTCGCCGTCGGCCTGCTGCCCCGGGCGCTCGCGTTGCCGCTGGCGCGGCTCGAGCGTTACGGTCTGTTCATCGTGATCGGGCTGGTGTTCATCGTACCGATGCTCGGCCGTGAACTCGGTATCGATTTGAACGTACTCTATTGGGTCATCTGGCGTCCGGTCGAGTGGCTATGGCCGTTCTTCGAGCAACTCGCCGGCAGGCCTTTGAGGGTGATGATGTGACCGGGGCGGCGGACTTCGAGGACCTTGCGCCGGCGCAGGACCTGAGCGACGCCGAGTTCGTGCTCGATCTCGATGGCTACGGGGGCCCGATCGACGTTCTGCTGCGCCTGGCCCGCGATCAGAAGGTCGATCTGACCAGGATCTCGATCCTGGCGCTGGCCGACCAGTACCTGGCCTTCGTGGGCCGGGCGCGGGGCCTGCGCCTCGAGCTGGCCGCCGACTACCTGGTCATGGCGGCGTGGCTGGCCTACCTCAAGTCGCGCCTCCTGCTGCCCGAGCCGAGCGAGGACGAGGAGCCGAGCGGCGCCGAGATGGCCGCGGCGCTCAAGTTCCAGCTCCAGCGCCTGCAGGCCATGCGGGAGGCCGGGGCCCGCCTGATGGCGCTGCCCCGGCTCGGCCGCGACGTGTTCGCGCGCGGGGAGCCGGCGCCGCTGCGCGTCGTGACCACGACCAGCTACAAGGTCAGCCTGTACGAGCTGCTCCGGGCCTACGGCCGCATTCGCCGCCACGCCGAGCCCGCCAGCCTGCACATCGACCCGAGCGAACTGTACTCGGTCGACGAAGCCCTTCAGCGCCTGAGCCGGCTGCTCGGGGCGGCGCCGGAATGGCGGACCTTGACGAGCCTGCTGCCGTCGGAACTGCGCGGCGGCCTGATCTGGCGGTCCGCCGTCGCTTCCGCCCTGGCCGCCAGCCTGGAGATGTCCCGTCAGGGAACGGTGGAGATTCGCCAGGACGGCCCGTACCGGCCGATCTACCTACGCGGCGGCCGCCAGCAGATGTCGGAGTCATCATGAACGACCGGTTCGATCAATTGCGCCTGATCGAGGCGCTTCTTTTCGCCTCCGCCGCGCCGCTCGGCCCGGCCCAGATCCTGCGCCACCTGCCTGATGGCGCCGACCTCGAGGGCCTGATGGAGGAACTCGCCGCGCTGTACGCCAACCGCGGCGTCAACCTGGTGCGCCTCGGCGCACGGTGGGCCTTTCGGACGGCCCCAGACGTCGCGCCGCTCACGCAGATCGAAACGACCGTGGCGCGCAGGCCCTCGCGCGCGGCGATCGAGACCCTGGCGATCATTGCCTATCACCAGCCGGTGACCCGGGCCGAGATCGAGGAGATCCGCGGCGTGGCCCTGTCCAGGGGCACCCTGGACACCCTCCTGGAAGCGGGCTGGATCAAGCCCAAGGGCCGCCGCCGCTCGCCCGGCCGGCCGGTCACCTGGGGCACCGCGGAGGCGTTTCTCGACCACTTCGGCCTGGAGAGCTTGGACAGCCTGCCGGGGATCGCGGAACTCAAGGCCGCCGGCCTGATCGATACCCGGCCGGCGATCACGGCGCTGGGCGCGCGCGGCCGGCTGCTCGACCCCGGCGAAGCGGGCGAGGACGTGGCGGAGGAGGGCGAAGACTCGGCGCCGGAGGAGCCGCTGGCCGCCGACTTCGGCGACGATCTGCTGCCTGTGGAGCCGGGTCCGGCCGAGGGAGAGGCCGGTGCGCACGGCGGCGGTGAGGAGGACACGCCGGCGCCGCGCGCGGGCGGGGTTACCGCCTCGAGCGCCGGGCCGGGCGGCCGTACCGCCGTGTTGGCGATCGAGCCCGAGCGCTGAGGCGTGGTTGCCATTGTGCGCCGCGCACAATAGCTTGCGCCGTATGACCTCGCGCTGCGTTATATGGGCCGCCGGGGCCGGCGGCCCGGCCTGACCCGTCATGACCGCGCTCACTCTCGAGCACGTCAGCCACGCCTACGGCGACGTGGTCGCCGTGGACGATCTCAGCCTCTCGGTGGCGCGCGGGGAGCTGGTCTGCCTGCTCGGGCCGTCGGGCTGTGGCAAGACCACGGCGCTGCGCGTGGCCGCCGGCTTGGAGCCGCTCCAGCGCGGTCGCTTGCTGATGGACGGCCGGACCGTGGCCGACGCCACGGTGGACGTGCCGCCCGAGCAACGCGGCGTGGGCTTGGTGTTCCAGGACTACGCGCTGTTCCCGCACCTGAGCGTGCGCGACAACGTCGGGTTCGGCTTGACCCGCCTGAGTGCGGCCGAGCGGCGGGCGCAGGCGCGGCAGGTGCTCGAGCGGGTCGGCATGACCGACTACGCCGAGGCCTACCCGCACCGTCTCTCCGGCGGCCAGCAGCAAAGGGTGGCGCTGGCTCGCGCGCTCGCGCCCAAGCCGAAACTGATGCTGCTCGACGAGCCGTTCTCCGGCCTCGACTGGCAGCTGCGCAACCAGATCCGCGACGAGACGCTGCACGTCCTGAAGGAGAGCGGGGCGGCCACGCTCATGGTCACCCACGACCCCGAGGAGGCGATGTTCATGGCCGACCGGGTCGCGCTCATGCGCGCCGGGCGGATTGTGCAGGTCGGCCGCCCGACCGACCTGTACTTCGCGCCCAAGGACGCCTTCGTCGCCCGCTTCTTCGGCGAGGTGAACCGCTTGGAAAGCGTCGCCCGCCAGGGGTTCGTCGAGACGCCCTTCGGCGTGGTCAAGGCCGAGGCGTTCGCCGAGGGCACCCTGGTCGAGGTCCTGATCCGGCCGGAGGCCCTGAAGCTGCGCCCGATCGGGCCGGGGTGCCGGCCGGGCGAGCGGGCGGCCCGCGTCATCGCGGCGCGCATGCTGGGCCGCAGCAGCCTCGTCCACCTCAGCGTGACCGCGGCGAACGGGCACGACCTCCACCTCCACGCCCGGATTCCGGGTCGCTTCCTGCCCGCCGAAAACGAGGTCCTGGCGATCGAACTCGACCGCAGTCAGGCGTTCATATTTTCCCTGAATTGACTGTGATTAACAGTCCTTGGTGCGCCGGGATCTTGCCGCCCGGCGTTGACGGCGCACATAAGCGCGCGGGGCCGGAGGCATTGCGGTATAACTGCCTTTTTGCGATAGTCCGCCCTCAAGAAGCCTGAATTCGAAAGTCTTAGGAGAGCCCCGAATGGGTACTTTCAGTATCTGGCATTGGCTCATTGTCCTGGCCGTCGTGCTCGTCTTGTTCGGCGGCGGCGGGAAAATTCCCAAGTTGATGCGCGACATGGGTCAGGGCATCAACGCCTTCAAGAAGGGCCTGAAGGAAGAGGACAAGGGCAAGGGCCGGACCGAAACCGAAGCCGAGGCCGACGCGGGCAAGAGCATCGACAATGAACCGGCCGCCGCCGCGGCGTCGCGCATCGAGGAAAAGGACAAGGCGGCCAGCGGCTGAGGCCCGGCCGGGTCGTTCTCGCGCCCGCGCCCGCCTTGTGACGCACCGTCATGTTTGACATCGGCTGGTCGGAGATGGCGGTGATCGCGCTGGTCGCGCTCATCGTCATCGGTCCAAAGGAATTGCCGCAGGCCATGCGGGCCGCCGCGAAGTGGGCCCGCAAGGCGCGCAGCCTGGCGCGCGAGTTCCAATCGGGCATCGACGACATGATCCGGGAGGCCGAGCTCGAGGACGCGCGCAAGGCGGTCGAGACGACGCGGAACTTCGATTTGGACAAGGCGCTCGAGGACACGGTCGATCCGACCGGGTCGGTCCGCGAGGAGGCGACCGACATCGAGCGCAGCGCGCGCGGCGCGGAGGAGACGGGCGGGCCCGCGCCACAGGCCGAGACCGAGGAGACCGCGGAGGCAGCCACCGTCATCGAGCACCCGGCCCGTGTCGCGCCGCCGCACTCGCTGACCCCGCCGCCCGAGCCCGCCGACGAGGCCGCGCCCGAAACCGCCGGCACCGCCCCGGGTGAGGACAGCGCGCACGGGAGGGCGTGAGCGCCGTGGACGATACGGTCGAGGTCCACAAGATGCCCCTGCTCGATCACCTGATCGAGCTGCGCCAGCGCATGCTGTACAGCGTCATCGCCCTGTTCGTCGCCTTCCTCGTCAGCTTTTATTTCGCCCAGGCGTTGTTCGATTTCCTGGTCCAACCGCTCGCCGACATCCTGATCGAACGCGCGGGGGTGCGGGGCGCGCGGCGGCTCATCTTCACCGACCTCACCGAGGTGTTCTTCACCCACATCAAGGTCGCGTTTTTCTTCGGCGCGTTCGTCTCGTGCCCGATCTTCCTGACCCAGCTCTGGCTGTTCGTGGCGCCGGGCCTGTACCGCAACGAGAAGGCCGCGCTCGCACCCTTCCTGGTCGCCAGCCCCATCCTGTTCTTCATCGGCGGGGCGCTCGTTTACTTCGTGATCTTCCCGCTGGCCTGGCGGTTCTTCCTCAGCTTCGAGACGATGGGCGGCCAGGGCACCCTGCCGATCGAGCTGGAGGCGAAGGTCAACGAATACCTTTCGCTGGTCATGAAGCTCATCTTCGCCTTCGGGCTGTGCTTCCAGCTTCCGGTCATCATGACCCTGCTCGCCCGGGTCGGCCTGGCCAGCTCCAAGGGCATGGCCTCCAAGCGCAAGTACGCGATCGTCGGCGTCTTCGTGGTCGCGGCCGTCTTCACGCCGCCGGACCCGCTCAGCCAGTTGAGCCTCGCCGCGCCGATCATCCTGCTCTACGAGGTCTCCATCCTCATGGCCAAGCTGGTCGAGAAAAAGAAGGCCGCCCGCGAGGCCGAAGAGGGCCTGGACCTGGGCGAGGACGAGGGCTCGGACGACAAGGCGACGGAGAGCTGAGCCGCGCAACCGCCCGCGGGGGCGGGCTACACCGTGGACGCCGGCGCGGCGAGGCCGTATAAGGGCGCGCGGGAATCCGCGCCATTGTCCGATTCGCACGTGCCCCCATGTTCGATCTCAAGTGGATTCGCGAGCGTCCGGCGGAGCTGGACGCCGGCCTGAGGCGCCGCGGGCTGGAGCCGATGTCCGCGCGCGTGCTCGAGCTCGACGCCCGGCGGCGCAAGGCGCAGACCGTGCTGCAGGAGCTGCAGACCCGGCGCAACGAGGCCTCGCGGGCGATCGGCGAGGCCAAGCGCAAGGGCGAGGACGCCAGCGCCCGGATCGCCGAGGTCGCCCGCGTCAAGGAGCAGATGGCGGCCACAGAGGAGGACGAGCGCAGGCTCGCCCGCGATCTTGAGGACCTGCTCGCCGGCCTGCCCAATCTGCCCGCGCCCGACGTGCCGGACGGCGCGGACGAGACCGCGAACGTGTGCGTGCGCACGCACGGCGAGCCGGCCCGGCTCGACTTCCGGCCCAGACAGCACTTCGAGCTCGGCGAGGCCCTGGGCCTGCTCGATTTCGAGACCGCGGCCAGGCTCGCGGGCGCGCGCTTCGTGGTCATGCGCGGTGCGGCCGCGCGCCTGCACCGGGCGCTGGGACAGTTCATGATCGACCTGCACACGCGCGAGCACGGCTACACCGAGGTCGCCCCGCCGTACCTCGTGCGCGATCACGTGCTGTTCGGCACCGGGCAACTGCCGAAATTCGGCGAGGACCTCTTCTACACCTGGAAAGTAGATCCGGCGAAGCGACGCGAGTTCATTAACGAAAGAATGCAGGAACGAGTGGGTGAAGATGCATCGGTTCGAGAGACGTTGAAAGCTGCCTTGGAAATTCTCGAAGATGCGGAGAAAGATTCTACCAAGCCAGAGTTTGCTGATCGCTTCTGGTTGATCCCCACCGCCGAGGTGCCCCTGACCAACCTGGTCGCCGGCGCGATCCTCGACGAGGCCGCGCTGCCGCTGCGGGTCACCGCGCTCACGCCGTGCTTCCGTTCCGAGGCCGGATCCGCCGGCAAGGACACGCGCGGCATGCTGCGCCAGCATCAGTTCGACAAGGTGGAGCTGGTCTCGGCCGTGCATCCGGAGCGCTCCGAAGAGGAGCTGGAGCGCATGACCGCGTGCGCCGAGGAGGTGCTCAAGCGCCTGGGCCTGTCCTACCGCGTGGTCGTGCTGTCCACTGGCGACATGGGTTTCGCCGCGCGCAAGACGTACGACATCGAGGTTTGGCTGCCGGGGCAGGGCGCCTATCGGGAGATTTCGAGCTGCTCCGACTGCTGGGACTTCCAGGCGCGGCGCATGAAGGCCCGCTTCCGCCCGACGGGCGAGAAGGGCACGCGCTTCGTGCACAGCCTGAACGGCTCCGGCGTGGCGGTCGGGCGCTGCCTGATCGCGGTCATGGAGACCTATCAGCGCGCCGACGGCTCGATCGGAGTCCCGGACGCCCTGCGGCCCTACATGGACGGGATCACCGAGATCACAGACGATGCATAGCGGGCGGCTCGATCCGGAGAGGGCGCGGATCCTGGTGACCAACGACGACGGCATCCACGCGCCGGGCCTCAAGGTGCTGGAACGGATCGCCAGGAGCCTGTCGCGGGAGGTGTGGGTCGTCGCGCCGGAGACCGAGCAGAGCGCGACCAGCCATTCGTTGACGCTGCGCCGGCCGCTGCGCACCCGCAGGCATGGCCGGCGACGCTTCTCGGTCGACGGCACGCCGACCGACTGCGTCCTCGTGGCGCACCACCACATCATGGCCGACGGCCCGCCGGACATGGTGCTCTGCGGCATCAACCACGGCGCCAACCTGGGCGAGGACGTGACCTATTCCGGCACGGTCGCGGCCGCGATGGAGGCGGCGATCCTGGGCGTGCGGGCCATCGCCTTCAGCCAGATGCGCCGGGGCGACGGGTCGATCGACTGGAAGACCGCCGAGCGCTTCACGCCCGGGATCGTGCGCACCCTGGCGTCGATGCCGTGGCGGCGCGACCTGCTGGTCAACGTCAATTTCCCCCCCGCGCCGCCCGAGCAGGTCACCGGCATCCGGCCCTGCCGCCAGGGCCGGCGCGACGAAGGGACGACGGTCAGCGAGGGCGTCGATCCCGGCGGCCGGCCGTACCTGTGGATCGGTGATTTCCTGAGCGACATCAGTTCGGGCCACAACACCGATCTTGCCGCCGTCATGGAAGGCGCGATCTCGGTCACGCCGCTGCACCTCGACCTCACCCACAAGGCCACGCTGAAGCGGCTCTCGGAGGTCTTCGCGTGACCGTGGCCGCCCGCAAGATCCGCCTGATCATGGAGCTGCGCCGGGCCGGGATCAGCGACACCCACGTGCTTTCCGCGATCGAACGCATTCCCCGCGAGGCCTTCGTCCCGGAGAGCTTCCGGGACCAGGCCTATGAGAACCGGGCGCTGCCGATCGGCTTCGGCCAGACCCTGAGCCAGCCCGGCGTAGTGGCGGCCATGACCCAGGCCCTCAGGACCGACCGGCGCCTCAGGGTCCTGGAGGTGGGCACGGGCTCCGGCTATCAGGCGGCCGTGCTCTCGCGCCTGTGCCGCCGCCTGTACACGATCGAGCGCCACCGCGACTTGCAGCGCGAGGCCGAGGCGCGGTTCCAGCGCCTGCGCCTGCACAACATCACCGCGCGCGTGGGCGACGGCGGCAAGGGCTGGCCGGAGCAGGCCCCGTTCAGCCGGATCGTCGTGACCGCGGCGGCCCCGCAGGTGCCCGGCGCGCTGGTCGACCAACTCGTGGCCGGCGGCATCCTGGTCGTGCCGGTCGGCCGGCCGGGCGCGGACCAGGACCTGGTGCGCCTCACCCGCGAGAACGGCGTCCTGACCGAGGAGCGTTTGGGCCGCGTGCGCTTCGTGCCCCTGCTCGCGGGCCCGCCGGCATGCGCGTCCGGGCCGCCGCCGCCGCCGGCTGGACCCGGCCGGCCGACTCTGGCATGAAGGCGGGGTGCAGCCCGCGTCCGCGCGGGAGGAATCGGGGCAAGACGACGGTTCGGGACCTCATGAGCCGGCGTCCGCGACATCGCATGATCGGGTGGGCGGCGAGCCTGCTGGTGCTCGCACTCGTCGGTTGCGCGTCCTCCCGGATGGCGCAGGTCCCGACCCCGCCGGACCCGCCGCCGATTCCGGGGCGCAAGCCGGCCGTGCCGGTGGGGTTGCCGGTGGCGGCGGCGCTTTCCGTGCCGCAAAGGGCGGCGGCGGTGACCGCCGCGCGCCTCGACCGGGGCGACACCACGTTGGTCGCCTACCGCGTGCGGCCGGGCGACACGGTTTACGGGATCTCGCGGCGGTTGAGCGTGCCCCTGCGCGGCGTCATCGACGCCAACGGCCTCGGCCCGCCCTACGTGTTGAGCGTGGGACAGATCCTGCGTATCCCCAACCCGCGCAGGCACGTCGTGCAGGCGGGCGACACGGTCTACGGGATCTCCCGGCGCTACGGAGTGGACATGACCGCGCTGGTGCGGCTCAACCGCATCGCCTCGCCCTACACCATCGCGCCGGGCGACCGGCTGATCCTGCCCGTGTGGACCCGGACCGCGGCGCCGGACGCAGCGGCGGGGGCGCCGGCCGCGCGGGCCGTGCGGCCGCCCCGGCATGCCGCAGCGGTGGCGGCGGCGCCCGCGCCCTCGCCTCCGAAAACCGCGCCGCGGGCGCCGGCGCGGCTGGCCGCCATCCCGAAGCCGCCGCCGCGCGCGGGCGGCAAGTTCCTATGGCCGGCGCGTGGCAAGGTGATCGCCACCTACGGGCCGAAGAAGGGCGGCCTGCACAACGACGGCATCAACATCGCCGCCCCGCGCGGGGCGCCGGTGCGCGCCGCCGAGAACGGCGTCGTCGTCTATCGCGGCAACGAGCTGCGCGGGTTCGGCAACCTGATCCTGATCAAGCACGCCGACGGCTGGGTCACCGCCTACGCGCACAACGAGACCTTTCTTGTGCGCCGCGGCGACCGCGTCCGGCGCGGCCAGACCATTGCCAAGGTCGGCAGCACGGGCAACGTGTCCCGGCCGCAGCTCCATTTCGAAATCCGCAAGGGAACCCGGGCGGTCGACCCGCGCCGGCTACTCGGCCGACGGAGCGCAAACGCCGCGCCGGCGGGTTGAGAGCCCCGCCTAATCCAGCCGCTTGCCCAGGCGGCCGGCCAGGTCCTGGATGTACTGCCAGGCCACCCGGCCCGAGCGCCCGCCGCGCGTGATCGACCACTCGCTGGCCTCGGCGCGCAGCCGCTCGACCGGCAGGTCCAGGCGGTAGTGCTGGGCGTAGGCCTCGATCATGGCGAAGTAGGTGTCCTGGTCGCAGTTGTGAAAGCCGAGCCAGAGGCCGAAGCGGTCGGAAAGGCTGACCTTCTCCTCGACCGCCTCGGAGGCGTGGATCGCGGTCGAGCGTTCGTTCTCGATCATGTCGCGCGGCATGAGGTGGCGCCGGTTCGAGGTGGCGTAGAAAACGACGTTGGCCGGCCGTCCCTCGATGCCGCCCTCCAGCGCCGCCTTGAGCGACTTGTAGCTCGTGTCCGCGCCGTCGAAGCCGAGGTCGTCGCAAAACAGGATGCAGCGGCGCGTCGCGTCGCGCAGGATTTGCAGGAGGCGGGGCAGGGAGGGCACGTCCTCGCGGTGGATCTCGACCAGCGCGAGCCGCGCCCGGCCGTTGTCCTTCGCCTCCTCGTTGACCCGGGCGTGCACGGCCTTGACGAGCGAGCTCTTGCCCATGCCGCGGGCGCCCCACAAGAGCGCGTTGTTGGCCGGCAGGCCGTCGGCGAAGCGCCGCGTGTTTTCGAGCAGGATCTCGCCCTGCCGGCGGATGCCCTGGAGCAGGTCGTAGTCGAGGCGGTTGACCTCGCTCACCGCGGCGAGGACGTCGCTCTCGGCCCTCCAAACGAAGGCATCGGCGCTCTCCAGCGGGTCCGAGACGGGCGCCGCCGGGGTCATGCGCTCGAGCGCGTCGGCGATGCGGCGCAGCAGGGGTGCGAGCTGGTTTGGCGGGCGCTCTTTCATGGCCTGTCCACAAGGGCGAACCGGGCCCGTGGCCCGGATCCAAGCGGGCGCCGAGCCTAGCCGGGGGGCCGGGGGGCCGTCAATCCGGGCCGGGCTCGGCGGGCCGGCGTTGCAATTCGCGGATGGCCGGTTATAGTCCGCGCGGC
>JBHHZJ010000065.1:0-21460 GCA_046758005.1 Kiloniellaceae bacterium | reverse complement strand
TGGGTCACGAGCGGACAACGGCTGGCCAAGCCCTGTATGCAACGCCGACGCCATCAATGAGTACGTAGCCTCGTCGGCCTCGTCTCGACGGTTCAGGCGTGGCCGGCGGCGAAGCGCGGCGCATCCAGGTCCTGGCGGCGCAGGGCGCGGCCCGGCCGGGCGCCGGTGTGCGCGCCGCCCTGCCACACGGTGCGGCCGTTGACCAGGACCATTTCGATGCCCTTGGCCGGCCGTTTCGGGTCCTCGAAGGTCGCCGTGTCGATCACCGTGTCCGGGTCGAAGACGACGAGGTCGGCGTAGCTGCCTTCGCGGATCACGCCTCGGCCTTTGAGTCCGAACCGCGCCGCCGAGAGCGAGGTCATCTTGCGCACCGCCTCCTCGAGGCCGAACAGGCCGACCTCGCGCACGTAATGGCCGAGCACGCGGGGGAAGGTGCCCCACAGGCGCGGGTGCGGGTGCCGGTCGTGCGGCAGGCCGTCGGAGCCGATCATGGTGTGCGGATAGGCGAGCACGCGGCGCACGTCGGCCTCGTCCATCATGAAGAAGATGCCGCCGGCCGGGCTGAGGACGTCGATCGCCTCGTCCGGGCTCACGCCCAACTCGGCGGCGATGTCGGCGAGGTCGCGCCCCGCCGCGTCCGGGCGCGGCTGCGACCAGGTGACGATGATCCGGCTCGCCGACAGGGCCCGGCCCGAGGCGAGCATCGTGGACCCGGCGACGTAGGGATAGGCGTCGAGCCCGATCGCCTGCCCGCGCCGCGCCTCCTCGATTAGCGCCAGGGTCTCCACCGTGCGTCCGAAATTCCTCATTCCCGTGCACTTGTGGTGCGAGACGACGACCGGCGCGCGGGCCTCCCGCCCGATGCGGAACGTCTCCTCCAGCGAGTCCGTGACGTGGTCGCCCTCGTCGCGCATGTGCGTCGTGTGCAGCGCGCGGAAGCCCTCGAGGGCCTTGGCGAGCTCGATCACCTCCTCGGTCGGCGCGGCGTTGGCTGGCGGATAGAACAGCCCCGTGGACAGCCCGACCGCGCCGGCGTCCAGGGCCCTCTCCAGCGCCGCGCGCATGGCCTTGATCTCGGCCCCCGTGGCGGCGCGGTCGAGGGCCTCCATCGCGCCGACGCGCAGCGTGGCATGGCCGACCTGCGCCACCGCGTTGGCGGCCGGCGGCTCGCCGTCGAGCGCGTCGAGATAGGCGCCGAAATCGCCGTAGAATCCGGCCGGGTCGTCGCATATCAGATCCATCGGCGCGGGCGGCCGCCGCGCGGTGGCGAGCGGAGCGAGGCTCACCCCGCAGTTGCCGGCGACGACGCTCGTCACCCCCTGGCTGACCTTGCACGTCATCAGGGGGTCCACGAGCAGCGCCCGGTCGTCGTGGGTGTGGACGTCGATGAATCCGGGCGCCAGCGCCTTGCCCGCGACATCGATTTCGACCGCACCCGCGAGGTCCGAGAGGTCGCCGAGCGCAACGATCCGGTCGTCCGAGACCGCGACGTCGCCGCGGCGCGACGGCGCGCCGGTGCCGTCGATGATTCGCGCGTTGCGGAACACAAGATCGGGCTTGCCCCCGGGCTCGCTCATCGCTGCGTCCTCCCTTTCTCGTTCGCTCCGCCCGGGGCTCGAAACCGACCCTCGTCGGCCCGCGGCGCCGGCGAGTCCCGCAGTATCCGGCCTCCGGCCGCCCGTGTCACGCACGAGCCGCGGCGTGCGGCGGCCGCAGGAGGTCGAGATTGCGTCAATATCCCGGACCTTCGGTACGACCTCCGAGCGGACGCTTGAAACGGCCCGTGGGCTCCTCTAAAGTACGGTCTTACTAAAGTTAGAACGATAAAAAGAGCTGAGCCCCATGCCGGGAAGGGCCGCGGGCGCTCGTCCTGGTTTCGTCGTCAAGGGAGGTGTTCACATGAAGAGCTGGTTCAAATGGGCTGCGCTGTCGATCGCGGGCGCGGCCGTGTTCGCCGCGCCCGGCATCGCGGGCGCCGCGGAAACGATCAAGATCGGCGTGACCGAGCCCCTGACGGGCGCGGTCGCCGCCTCGGGAAACTACGTGGTCCAGGGCGCCAAGATCGCCGAGTCCTTCGTCAACGAGGCCGGCGGGGTTCTGGGCAAGAAGATCGAGCTCGTCATCGAGGACAACAAGAGCAACCCGAAAGAGGCGGTCGCCACCGCCGAGAAGCTGATCGTGCGGGACAAGGTGCCCGTCCTCATGGGCGCGTGGAGCTCGACCTATACGCTGGCCGTCATGCCCAAGCTGATGGAGTACGGCGTGCCGATGGTGGTCGAAACGTCCTCCTCGGGCAAGATCACCACCTCGGGCAACCCGTGGATCTTCCGCATCAGCCCGACCTCCGAGATGGAGGCCAGGGCCTTCGCCGACAAGGTCGCCGGCTTCAACATCAAGAAGGCCGATTTCCTGGTCGTGAACAACGACTGGGGGCTGGGCGCGGCCAAGCAGTTCTCGAACATGCTGAAGGGCAGGGGCGTCGAGGTCGGCGTGATGGAGAGCATGGACGCCAAGGCGACCGACCTGAGCGCGCAGCTGGCCAAGATCAAGGCCTCCGGCGGCGACACCTTGTTCGTGACCACGGGCGTGGAGCAACTGACCCTGGTGCTCAAGCAGGCCACCGAACAGCGGCTTTCGCACCGCGTCATCACGACGGGCGGGTCATCCTCGCCGGACCAGCTGGTCAAGCAAGCCGGCTCGGCCGCCAACGGGTCGTATCACATCCTCTTCTTCGCCCCCTGGTTCCCCGAGATGGCGCCCAACCCGGACGTGGCGAAGAGGTTCGTCGAGGAGTGGAAGAGGCGCGGGCACAACTTCGCCGGCCTGACCGAGGGCTTCCGCGGGCACGACGGCATCATGACCATCGTGACCGCGATCCGGAAGGCCGGAAAGGCCGAGCCGGAGGCGATCCGCAAGGCGCTCTGGGACACGAAGGTCGACGGCGTCAACGGCGACATCTCCTTCATCAAGCAGGGTCCGAAGGGCAAGGAAAGCGGCCAGAACATCCCCAACGTCTACATCGTCAAGATCGACAAGGGGAAGGTCGCCAAGCCCTAACGCGCGCCTGGCCCGGCTCCGCGCCAAGCACCCCGCCCCGAAGCCCGATCCGGGCCTAGGGGCGGGGCGGACGCGCCCGTGATCCCCTCGGGCGGACACCGCGGCCCCCGGGAGCCGGGCATGGGCGGGAGTGCGGCGCCTTGGACCAGTTTCTCCAGCACATCCTGAACGCGCTGATCCTCGGCGGCACCTATGCCCTGCTCGGGATAGGGCTGACGCTCATCTTCGGCATCATGCGCATCGTCAACTTCACCCACGGCGAGCTCTACACCTTCGGCGCGTACATGATCTTCATGTTCGTCATGGTGCTGGAGGCGAACTTCTTCGTCGCGCTCGTGGCGGCGGTCGTCCTCGGCGTCCTGTTGGGCGCGGCGGTCGAAGTCGTGCTGCTGCGCCCGCTGCGCGGCGCCAGCATCGACACGACGATGCTGGTGATGATCGGCGCCTGGATCGCGCTGCAGAATTCCGAACAGTTCGTCTGGAGCGGCATCGCCAAGTCGATCGACAGCCCCTTCCCCGAGCAACCGCTGGTCATCGGGCCGGTCTCGGTCGCCTGGTCGCGCCTGTTCGTCTTCGCCGTCGCCATCCTGCTGATCGTGGGCGCGCACGCGCTCATTCACCGAACCAAGTTGGGCAAGGCGATGCGCGCCACGTTCCAGGACCCGGAGACGGCGGCGCTCATGGGCGTCAACATCAACGCCATCTACACCGCCACCTTCGCCCTGGGCTCGGGGCTGGCCGCGGCCGCGGGCGCGCTGCTCGGCCCGATTTTCGTCGTCTACCCCACGATGGGCGATCTCGCGGCCTTGAAGTCCTTCGCGATCGTCATCCTGGGCGGGCTGGGCAACTTCGCGGGCGCCGCGCTCGGCGGTTTCATCCTGGCGTTCATCGAGGAGCTGGGCGCCGGGTACATCTCTTCCGGCTACCGCGACGCCATGGGCTTTCTGCTGATCATCGTGATCCTGCTGGTGCGGCCGACCGGCCTGTTCGCGCAGAAGGAGCGCATCGGATGAGGCGGGCGGTCACCGCGCTTTGGGTGGCCTTTCTGTTCTCGGTCCCGCTGTGGCTGGAGGACCAGTATTTCCTGCACATCCTGATCACCACCGGAATCTTCATTATCGCGGCGATGAGCCTGAACCTCCTGCTCGGCTACACCGGGCAGCTCAGCCTCGGCCACGTCGCCTTCTTCGGCATCGGCGCGTACACGAGCGCGCTCGTCTCGCTCGGCTTCGACCTGCACCTCACGCAGGGCTATACCTTCGTCTTCGCGCCGCGCCCGGTGTGGTTCGCCTTGCTGTGCGGGATCGTGGTGGCAGGGTTCTTCGGCTGGCTGATCGGCAAGATCTCGTTCAAGGTGCGCGGCGCCTATTTCGTGATCGTCACGATCAGCTTCGCCGAGGTCGTGCGCCTGATCGCGCTCAACTGGCTCGACCTTACCGAGGGGCCGATGGCGCTCAACAACATCCCGCCGGTCAGCCTGGCCATCCCGGGCGTCTTCGATCTCACGTTCTACAGGAAGGTGCCGAACTACTACTTGGTGCTGGCGCTGTGCATCGTGGCCTACGCGATCATCCGACGCCTGGTCAATTCGCGCGCCGGGCGGGCCATGATCGCCCTGCGCGAGAACGAGCCGCTGGCGACCTCGGTGGGCATCGACGTGACGCGCTACCTGGTCATGGCGACGGTGATCTCGGCGGCGATGGCCGGCACGGCCGGCGGCCTGTACACGCACTACGTCCGGATCGTAGACCCCGACATCTTCCTCTTCATCTACACCGTGACCATGGTCATCATGGTCATCACCGGCGGCAAGGGCACGCTCGCCGGGCCGGTGGTCGGCGGGCTGATCTTCGGCATCCTGCCGGAGGTCCTGCGCGAGCTCGCCGCCCCCGAGGTGCAGTGGGTCGTGTACGGCGTGTTCATGATCCTGATCGTGTTCTTCCTGCCCGAAGGCATCGTCCCCGCCGTGACCTCGTGGTGGCGGGAGCGGTTCGGCGACGGGCCGCGCGAGGGCACGCTGGTCGGCGAGCCGGCGCCCCCGCAGCCGACGCGCGCCGAGGGGGACCGCGCATGACCGCCCCGGGCGCGCCTCCGGCCGTCGCGCTGTGGCTCGAAAACATTTCGGTGCGCTTCGGCGGCCTGATGGCCATCACCGATATGACCTTCGAGGTCAAGGATGGGGAGGTCGTGAGCCTGATCGGCCCCAACGGCGCGGGCAAGACCACCGCCTTCAACGCCATCACCGGGTTCCTGCAGCCCAGCGCCGGCGACATCTACTACAAGGGGCGCCGCCTCAACGGCCTGCGCCCGAACGAGATCGCCGGCCTCGGCGTGGTGCGGACGTTCCAGAAAACCAGCGTCTTCGGGGCCAATACCGCCTTCGAGAACGTTCTGATCGGCCTGCACCGGCAGGGCGAGCGCCGGACCTGGGAGATCATCCTCGACCTGCCCCGCGTGCGCCGCGAGGAGCGGCGCCTGCGCGAGCAGGCGCACGAGATCCTCGACTTCGTCGGGCTCGCGCCGCGCGCCCACGAGCTCGGCTCCGCCCTGCCCTACGGCGACCAGCGCCTGCTCGAGGTGGCGATCGCGCTCGCCGCCAAGCCGGAGATCTTGCTGCTCGACGAGCCCGTCTCCGGCATGAATCCCGCCGAGACCGCCAGCTTCATGAAGATGGTCGGGCGCATCCGGGCGCTCGGCATCACGATCCTGCTGGTCGAGCACGACATGCGCATGGTCATGGGCGTCTCCGAGCGCGTCGTTGTGCTCAACCAGGGCGAGATCATCGCCGACGGCCCGCCGGAGGAGATCCAGCGCGATCCGGAGGTGATTCGGGCCTACCTGGGACAGGGAGCCGGCCGTGCTTGAGATCGAAGGGCTGAATTGCCGCTACGGCAAGGTCAACGCGGTGTTGGACCTGTCGCTCGAGGTCGGGGCGGGCGAGCTGGTCACCCTGATCGGCGCCAACGGCGCCGGCAAGACGACGACCTTGAAGGCCGTTTCCGGGCTCCTGCCGCCGGTGGCCGGCCGGGTGGTGTTCGAAGGCCAGGACATCACCAGGGCCTCGGCGCGCTCGATCCTGGCCATGGGTATCGCCCACTGCCCGGAAGGGCGCCGGGTGTTCCCCTACATGACGGTCGAGGAAAATCTGGAGATGGGGTGCTACCTGCGCAAGGATTCCAAGGGCATCGGCCAGGACATGCGCCGCATCTTCGAGCGCTTTCCGATCCTGGCCGAGCGGCGCCGGCAGACCGCCGGCACGCTCTCGGGAGGCGAGCAGCAGATGCTGGCGATCAGCCGGGCGCTCATGTCCCGGCCCAAGCTGGTCCTGTTCGACGAGCCGTCGTTGGGGCTGGCGCCCAACCTGGTCGAGCGGACCTTCGAGATCATCCGCGAGATCCGGCGCGAGGGAGTCACGGTCCTGATGGTCGAGCAGAACGCCTACGCGGCGCTCGAGCTGTGCGACCACAGCTACGTCCTGGAAGCGGGCCGGGTGGCGCTCCATGGCACGGGGCGGGAGCTGCTGCGCGACCCGCACGTGCGCGAGGCCTATCTCGGCGGATAGGCGCGCGGGAATCTCCATGGCAGACTGACCCCAGGCATCTCATCATGTCCGCGATCCGACTGGCCAACGTCTGGAAGTTTTACGGCGACGTCCAAGCCGTCCGCGACCTCACGCTGTCCTGCGCCGACGGCGAGATGCTCGCGCTGCTCGGCCCCTCCGGGTGCGGCAAGAGCAGCACGCTGAAGATGATCGCGGGCATCGAAACGCTCAGCCGCGGCGAGATCTTCTTCGACGACCGGCCGGTAAGCGCCCTGGCCCCGGGCGAGCGCAACATCGCCATGGTGTTCGAGGACTACGCGCTCTATCCCCACCTGTCGGTGTTCGAGAACATCGCGTTCCCGCTCAAGATCCGTCACCTCCGGCCGCGCGAGATCGAGGCGCGCGCGGGCAAGGCGATCGATCTGCTCGGCCTGCACCCCGTGCGCGCGCAGAACGTGAAGAGCCTGAGCGGCGGGGCGCAGCAGCGCGTCTCGATCGGCCGGGCGCTCGTCCGCGACCCGGAGCTGATCCTGTTCGACGAGCCGCTGAGCCACCTGGACGCCGACCAGAAGGTGCAGTTGCGCAGCGAGATCAAACGGTTGCAGA
This sequence comes from Kiloniellaceae bacterium, assembly GCA_046758005.1. Taxonomy (GTDB): domain Bacteria; phylum Pseudomonadota; class Alphaproteobacteria; order Kiloniellales; family J153; genus JBHHZJ01. Next base: position 14,256 of record JBHHZJ010000065.1, on the reverse strand, counting down.
GGACCAGCGGGCTGACCGCGGTCCTGGTCACACACGACCAGACAGAGGCCGTGGCCATGTCCGACCGGGTCGCGGTCATGAACCACGGCGTGCTGCAGCAGGTCGGCGCGCCCGAAGAGCTTTACCACGCCCCCGCGAACCTTTTCGTCGCCAACTTCATCGGCGAGCCGCCGATGAACCTGCTGCCGGCGGAGCTGACGGACGCCGGCGGGGCGCTCGCGCTGGCCGGCGACGGTTGGAAGATCCCCGTGGAGGGCGAGTTGGCCGTCCGCCTGCGCGGCCGCGCCGGCGCGCGTGGCGTCGTCCTCGGGGTTCGCCCCGAACACGTGGACGTTCGCCCCGGTGCGCCGCGGACAGACGCGGGTTCGGACACGTGGATGCCCGCAACCGTGTTCTTCCGCGAGCCGCGCGGCGACGTGGACGTCCTCACCCTCGCGCTGGACGGCGCGCGCGGCGCGTCACAACGGGAACCGGACCCGGATGGCGGCCTGATCACGGCCGAGACGCCCGGGCCCACCCGCATCGAGCGGGGCGCGCCGGTCGCGATCCGCATCCCGCCGGACAGGGTCGCCGTGTTCGACGCCGAGGGCGGAGGGAACCTCTTGCGGCCATGACCGGCACCGGCGCCCGGCTCGAGCTCGTGCGGCTCGTCAAGCGTTACGGCGCTCTCGCCGCGCTCGAGGCCGTGGACCTCGGGGCGGAACCGGGCGAGATCGTCGCCATCACCGGCCCCTCGGGCGCTGGGAAATCGACCGTCTGCCGCCTGGTCAGCGGCGTCGAGCGGCCGAACTTCGGGCGCATCGTCCTGGCCGGGACGGACGTGACGCGGGCGCCGCCGCAACGGCGCAGCGTCGCCTACATGTTCGAGTCCTACGCGCTTTACCCGCACCTCACGGTTTACGACAACATCGCCTCGCCCCTGCGCTCGCCGCGCCAGAAAGGCCGGCACGACGAGGCATCGATCGCCCGGCGGATCGGGGAGGTTCTGAGCCTGACCGAGATGGCCGGCCTCGAGCGCCGCTTCCCCGCCGAGCTTTCGGGCGGCCAGAAGCAGCGGGTGGCGCTGTGCCGGACGCTGGTCCAGGACCCGGAGGTCACCCTCCTGGACGAACCGATCGCGCATCTCGACGCCAAGCTGCGCCACACGCTGCGCGGCGCGATCCGCCGGCGCCAGATCGAGCGCCCGGCGCCCACGCTCTGGTGCACGCCCGACGCCATGGAGGCGCTGTCCGTCGGCGACCGGGTGGTGGTGCTGGTGGAGGGGCGGATCCAGCAGGTCGGTACGCCGGAGGAGGTCTACCTGCGCCCGGCCAACACGAGCGTGGCCCGGCTGATCGGCGACCCGGCGATGAACCTGTTGCCGGGGCGCTTCGAGGAAACCCCGGCCGGCCTGGTGTTCCGGCACGAGGCCGGCACCGTCCCGATATCGGACCGGGCCTCCGCCAGACTGCGCGGGTGTCGGAGCAACGCGGATTACGTGCTCGGCGTGCGCCCGAGCGAAATCTCGATCGCCAACGGCGCGGCGGCCCGTCACGGCGCCCCGGCGACGGTTTACACGTTCGAGCCGTTCGGCAAGTACAGCATCGCCACCGTCCGCCTGGGCGAACGACTCGTGAAGATCAAGACCACGGATCCGGTCAAGCTCGACAGCGGGAGCCCGATCCGCGTCGGTTTCCGGCCGGCCGACTACGCCGTGTTCGATGCCGCGAGCGGGCGGGCCGTTTGAGTGCGCAAGCGGATATCCCAACGATAACACACAATCAGAGGAGGAAAGTCATGCGGAACGAGTCGAGCAAACGAAACGGATTGCGATCGTACGGGACCTTTCTGGCCGCCGCGCTCGGCGCGGCGATCGCCGGCGCCACGGCCAGCGGGGCGCTGGCGTGGAGTTACAAGGAGGCCGCCGCGCCCTACAAGGGCAAGACCATCCGCGTGCTGGACGAGATCACGCCACTGCAGGAGGTGATGGCCACGCTGGTGCCGGAGTTCGAGCGGGAGACCGGGATCAAGGTCGAGTACGAGCTGCTCAACCATTTCGACGTGATCGGCAAGGGTCAGGCCGACATGCTCTCGGGTCGCGGCTATTACGACGCCGTCATGCTGCACAGCTTCCAGATGGGCCCGATGATCGACGCCGGCGCGATCCGCCCGATCGACGACCTGCTGGCCGACAGGGCGCTGACCAATCCGTCGCTGGACCTGGCGGATCTGATCGAACCGCCCTACAGCACGACCTCCAAGCTGAAGGGCAAGCAGTACGGGTTCCTGAACTGGAACTACAACATGGTCTATTGGGCGCGCGGCGACCTGCTCGGGAACCCGGAGGAAAAGGCCGCGTTCAAGGCCAGGTACGGCTACGACCTCGCGCCCGCCGAGACCATGCAGCAAATGCGCGACATCGCCGAGTTCTTTACCCGCAAGAAGGGCGAGAAGCTGGCCGGCGCCACGCTTGCGAGCGAGTTCTACGGGATCGTCATGGAGGGCATCAAGGGCGGCACGACGTTCCCGGGCGTGTGGTACAACTTCCTGAAGAACTGGGGCGGCGGGATCGTGGACGGCGACGGCAAGCCGGCCTTCGACCGGCCGGAAAACGTCGCCGCGCTCAAGTTCTGGGCGGAGCTGTGGAAGTTCTCGCCCCCCGGCCAGGCCGAGTACTCGCTGATCGACGTGCCCACCGTGATGGGCAACGGCATCGCCGCGCAGACCATCGCCTGGAGCGACTTCGTGCTCGGCATCGACAAGCCCGGGGCATCCGGGCTGTCCGGCAAGTTCGTCTACCGGGCCATCCCGAGGAACGCCGACTATGGCGGCGCGCGCGCGGCCAACGGCGCGCCCTCGGTCATCGTGATCAGCAAGAGCTCGGGCAACGTCGAGCCCACCTATCTCTTCCTGCAGTGGATCGTGGACAGGGGGCTCCAGGAGAAACTGCTCAATACCGGCGGCGGCGGCGTGCCGATCCGCAACAGCTCCTGGGACCTGCCGGCGCTCAAGAACTCGCGCCTGGCGCCCCTGTTCGCCGCCATGAAGGGGTCCCTGAGCGTTACCGAGGCCAAGCCCAAGATGCCGAAGTTCTTCGAGATCTACGACGAGCTCGGCGCGATCGTGCAGGAGATCGGCCTCGGCAAGCTGACCCCGGAGGCCGGAGTCAAGCTGGGCCAGGAAAAGCTCTTGAAGATCTGCACCAAGTGTCTGCTCTGACACGCTCCGCGGCAGCGAAGGCGCCCGGGGGTTGCGTCCCCCGGGCGCCGGTTCGCGGCGAATCTGGAAACCGATCCGGGGGACACGACGCATGACGGCCGCCGATCCAGGCCCCGCGGGCACGATCGGCTCCGCGCGGCGGGGCGGGGACCTCGCCGTGCCGCGCGAGCGCGTCTGGTATCCCTACCTGCTGATCGGGCCGAGCATGGCCGCCCTGGTGCTGGTCAGCCTGATCCCCTTCCTCTACGCCATCTTCCTGTCGCTGCACGAGGTCAAGTACGGCCGGGTCGGCGATTTCGCCGGGTTCGCCAACTACGCGGCCGTGCTGTCGGACCCGCGGTTCTGGAACAGCCTCGGGGTGGCCGGCCTGTTCGTGCTGATCGCCGTGCCGATCGAGTTCATGCTCGGCCTGATCGGCGCGCTCGTGCTCAACCAGCGGATCTGGGCGCGCCGGGTCATCGTGCCGTTCCTGTTCATCCCGACCATGATGGCGCCGATCGTGGTCGCGCTGCTGTGGAAGATCATGCTCGCCGGCTCGTGGGGGCTGCTGTCGTACAACATCCTGGAGCGCTTCGCCATCGTGCCGGACACTTCGGTGTTCGCGGCGCCGAACCTGGCGCTGTTCGCGCTCGTCTTCGTCGATGTCTGGCAGTGGACGCCGTTCATGGTGCTCGCGTCCTTCGCCGGCCTGCAGGCCCTGCCGCTCAACCCCTACCGGGCCGCGGCCGTCGATGGGGCCACCCCGGTGCAGACGTTCTTCCGGCTGACCCTGCCGATGATGGCGCCGCTGCTCGCGGTCATCGGGCTGCTGCGCCTGATCGACGCCTTCAAGATCTTCGACTCGATCTTCATCCTGACCGGCGGCGGCCCGGGAATCGCCACGGAATCGCCGAGCATCCTGGCCTACAAGATGACCTTCGAGTACTGGAAGATCGGCGAGGCTTCGGCGCTCGCCATCATCGTCTGGCTGATCTTCTTCCTGTTCTGCAACGTGTTCTATCAGGTCGCCAAGAAGCGCCTGCGCGCCTTCTGAGGCCGGAAACCACGGAGAGGCCCATGCCCCGCGCCACGACCGAAACCGCCGCGCTGCGCAGGACCGCCCTGTGGACGGCGCTCACCTTCGGCTATGCCGCCCTCATCCTGTTTCCGGTGTTCTGGATGGCGACCATCATGTTCAAGCCCGAGGACGTGATGTTCGAGCGGCCCACGGTGTGGACGTTCGCCCCGACGCTGGCGCACTTCGATTACGTCATCGAGCAGGGTTTCCTGGGGCATCTCGTGACCTCGTTCCTGGTCGGGGCGGCGAGCACCGGGCTCGTCGTCGTCCTGGGCACGCCCGCCGCCTACGCCTTCGCCCGTTTCGAGATGTGGCGCAGGGACGACCTGTTCCTGTTCATCCTGGCGACCCGGATGGCGCCGCCGGTCTGCCTGGTCATTCCGTTCTACCTCATCTACGCGAAGCTGGATCTGCTCGATACGTACCTCGGTCTGACCGCGGCGTACCTGACGTTCAACCTCTCGTTCTACGTCTGGGTGCTGCGCAGCTTCTGCCGCGACCTGCCGGCGGAGCTCGAGGAGTCGGCCATGGTCGAGGGCTACCCGCGCCTGCGGGTGTTCACGCGGATCGTGTTCCCGCTGCTGCGCCCGGGCGTCGTCTCGACCGCCGTGCTCTGCTTCATCTTCGCCTGGAACGAGTTCCTGTTCGCCTTCATGCTCGGCGGGCGGACGGTCAAGACCTTGCCGGTCGCGATCCCGACGCTGATCACCGCCCAAGGCGTCAAGTGGGGCGAGATGGCGATCGTCGGCATCGTCGCCCTGCTCCCCGTCCTGATCGTGGTCTTCCTGTTGCAGAGGCACATCGTGCGCGGGCTGACCATGGGCGCGGTCAAGGGTTGATCCGCGCCGCGCCGATCGCCTCATAGGCTCGCCGGCATCAGCCCCTGGCGCGCGGGTGGGCGGCCTCGTAGACCGCGAGCAGGCCGGCCACGTCGACCTCGGTGTAGCGCTGCGTGGTCGACAGCGAGGCGTGGCCGAGCAGCTCCTGGATCGCGCGCAGGTCGCCGCCGCCGGCCAGCAGGTGGGTGGCGAAGCTGTGGCGCAGGGCGTGCGGCGTGGCCGTGGCCGGGAGCCCGAGCAGCGCCCGCGCCTCGGCCATCCGCTCCTGGACGCGCCGGGCGCCGAGCCGGCCGCCGCGCGCGCCGACGAACAGCGGGCCCGCAGTGTCGAGCTCGAACGGGCAGGCGGCCAGGTAGTCCTGGACCGCCTCGACGACGAGCGGCAGCAGCGGGACGGCGCGCTGCTTGCCCCCCTTGCCGGTGACCAGCAGCGCCTCGTCGCCCGCGCGCGGCGCCTCGGCGCGGGTCAGGGAGAGCGCCTCGCCGATGCGCAGGCCGCAGCCGTAAAGCAGCGTCAGCACCGCGGCGTCGCGCTTGCCGATCCAGGGCGCGCGCGCCGGTTCCGCCGCCACGTCGAGGATTTCCTGCGCGTCCTCGACGCTCAAGGCCTTGGGCACCGCGCGCGGGACCTTGGGGGTGCGCACCGCGGCCAGTGCCGCGTTCTCGGCCAGGCCGGCCCGGGCCAGCCAGCGGAAGAACCCGCGCACCACGGACAGCCCGCGCGCGATCGAGCTGCGCTCGATCCCGTCGGCCGCGCGCGCCGCCAGCCAGGCGCGGAAGTCGGCCGGGCGCAGCGCGGCCAGATCCTTGAGGCACGGCGCGCCGCCCAGGTGCGTGCTCAGGAAGGCCAGGAACTGGCCGAGGTCGCGGTCGTAGGCGGCGCGCGTGTGCGCCGAGGCGCGCCGTTCGTGCCGCAGCCAGTCCTGCCAGTCGGAGACCGCGGCGCGCAGGTCCGCCGCGGCCGCGAGCCCGATCATTCGGGCAGGTTCAGCCATCCGCGAATGGAGGTTTCGACGACGCGCGCCAGGAAGCCGAGCAGCTCGGTGCCCTGGCCCGGCTGGAACTGCTCCGGCTGGCGCGAGCCGAGGGCGAGCAGCGCCGCCGGGGCCGCGCGGCTGATCGACAGGCGGATCAAGGCGTCGGAGCGCACCAGGCCCGCGCCCGGGCCGAAGATCGCCGGGTCGCCGGTCACGTCGGCGCGCAGCGCGACCTGCTGGCCGGGGCCGATCAGGTGGTCGATCATGTGGGGCTCGAGCCGACACACGCCGGGCGTCTCGGGGCGCGTCGGCGCGCCCGTCGTCTGCTCGACGCCGACGGTCACCACGTCGAGGTCGAGGATGATCGCGACGTCGGTGGTCAGCGTTTCGATGAAATGCTCGAAGCTGCGCGCCCCGAGCAGGGCAAGCGCCGCCTTGTGCACCCGCGCCTGGGCCGACAGGTTGCTGCGCCCGGTGACGACCAGCGCGTCGCGCGCCGCCGCCATCTCGGCCAGCTCGCGTCGCAGCTTCTCGACCATGAATTGCTGCAGGTCGGCCACGCCGTCGCCGCAGCTGCGCGCCGGCGGCGTGAGCACGTCGAGCAGCTCCGGATGCTCGCACAGGAAGGTGGGATGGCCGCGCAAGTAATCGACGACCTGAGCGGCCGAGACGGCCTCGCCGACGGTGCCCTCGGCGAGCCGTTTGCCGTTGCCGCGCTTAGGCGCGGCGTCTCGCCGGTTTTGGCTCATAGGCCGCGCCGCGGTTCGGATGCTTCAGGATCGATTGGCCGGTCTTGGCCCAGTCGGCGAGGAAGGTCTCGAGGCCCTTGTCGGTCAAGGGGTGCTTGAACATGGCGCGCAGCACCGCCGGCGGGATCGTCGCCACGTGCGCGCCCATCTTGGCGGCCTCGACCACGTGGGCCGCGGTGCGCACCGAGGCGACCAGAACCTCGGTCGTGAACTCCGGATAGGCGTTGTAGATCTCGACCACCTCGCCGACGAGCGCCAGGCCGTCGGCCCCGATGTCGTCGAGCCGGCCGACGAAGGGCGAGACGTAGCGGGCCCCGGCCTTGGCGGCCAGGATCGACTGCGCCGCGGAGAAGCAAAGGGTCACGTTGACCTTGATGCCCTCCTCGGTGAACGCGCGGCAGGCCTTCAGCCCGTCCGGCGTGAGCGGCACCTTGACGACCACGTTCTCCGCCACCGCGGCCAGCGTGCGCCCCTCGGCCAGCATGGCGTCCGTGTCCGTCGCGGAGACCTCGGCGCTGACCGGGCCGGGCACGATGCCGCAGATGTCCGCCAACACCTCGAGGAAGTCGCGTCCGCTCTTGGCGACCAAGGAGGGGTTGGTCGTCACCCCGTCCACCAGGCCGGTCGAGGCCAGGTCGCGGATCTCGGCGACGTCGGCGGTGTCGATGAAGAAACGCATGTCCCTCTCGTCGGCCCTCGTCCCTGCCCCGTCCCGGGCCCGAGCAGTCGCCTCTGCGGCCGGGCCCCGGCTCCGGGGCGTTCTTGGGATGCCAGCCCGCCCGCCCGGCTGTCAAGGGGCGATGGCCCGGACGTGGCACCTCGTCTAAACTGTACCCGATGCCCGACCGCCACGCCAGCGCCGCCCACGCCGCCCCGGACCTTGCCGATCGCGCCGCGCCGGCCGAAGCCGCCGCGCAGCGGCGCGTGGCCGTCCTGCTGCCGCTGCCGCTGGCCTGGCCCTACGATTATTTCGCCCCGCCGGAGCTTCCGATCGAGCCGGGCGCCGTGGTCCGCGTCCCGCTCGGCCGCCGCGTGGCGATCGGGGTCGTCTGGGACCGGGAGGAGGGCGGGCGCGACGTTCCGGCCGAGCGCCTCAGGCCGGTGCTCGCCCGCTACGACGTGCCGCCGCTCGACGCGGTGCGGCGACGCTTCATCGACTGGGTCGCCGACTACACCATGGCGCCGCGCGGCGCCGTGTTGCGCATGGCCCTGAGCGTGCCGGCCGCGCTCGAGCCGTCCCGACCGCTGGTCGGCTATCGTCTGGATGACGCCGCGCTCGAACGCGGTCTCGCGGGACCGGCGCCGATGCGGCTGACGCCGGCGCGCGCGCGCGTCCTGGGGGCGGTGCGCGCGGGCCCGCCGCGTCCGCGCGCCGAGCTGGCGCGGGCGGCCGGCGTGGGCGGCTCGGTGGTCAAGGGCCTGGTCGAGGCCGGCGTCCTGGAGCCCGTCGAGATCGCGCCGCCTCTGGCCTTCGCGCCGCCGGACCCGGGGCGGAGTGGTCCGGCGCTGTCCGACGCCCAGGCCGCGGCGGCCGACGAGCTGCGCGCCCGGGTGCGCGCGGGACGGTTCGGCGTCACCCTGCTCGACGGGGTGACCGGGTCGGGCAAGACCGAGGTTTATTTCGAGGCCATCGCGGCGGCGTTGTCCGAGGGCCGGCAGGCGCTCGTGCTGTTGCCCGAGATCGCGCTCTCGGCGCAGTGGCTGGACCGGTTCGCGGCGCGCTTCGGCACCGCGCCGGCGGTGTGGCATTCGGATCTGACCGGGGCGCAGCGCCGCGCGACGTGGCGCGCCGTGGCCCGGGGCGAGGCGCGCGTGGTGGTCGGCGCGCGCTCGGCGCTGTTCCTGCCGCTTTCCGAACTCGGCCTGATCGTCGTGGACGAGGAGCACGACGCCGCCTTCAAGCAGGAGGACGGGGTCGTCTATCACGCCCGCGACATGGCCGTGGTGCGCGCCCGCCTGGCCGGGATCCCCATCGTTCTGGTCTCGGCCACGCCCTCGCTCGAGACCGTGACCAACGTGAACGGCGGGCGTTACGGCCGCGTGCGCCTGCCGGAGCGGCACGGCGGCGCGAGGTTGCCCGGCGTCGAGCTGGTCGACCTGCGCGGGGACCGGCCGGCGCGGGTCGAGGGCCTGGGGCCGGGCTGGCTGTCCGCGCGCCTGCGCCGGGGCGTGGCCGAGACGCTGGCCGCCGGCGAGCAGGCGATGCTGTTCCTCAACCGCCGGGGCTATGCGCCGCTCACCCTGTGCCGCGCTTGCGGGCACCGCCTGCAGTGTCCGAACTGCACCGCCTGGCTGGTGGAACACCGCCTGGCCGGCAAGCTGCAGTGCCACCACTGCGGCCACGACGCGCTCCTGCCGGCGTGTTGCCCCGCGTGCCGGGCGGAAGGGGCGTTGGCCGCGTGCGGCCCCGGCGTCGAGCGCCTGGCCGAGGAGGTCGCGGTCCTCTTTCCCGAGGCGCGCTGCGCGATCATGGCGAGCGACACGATCGCCGGCCCGAGCGCCGCCGCCGCGCTCGTGCACGCGGTCCAGCGGCGCGAGGTCGATCTGCTGATCGGCACGCAGATCGTCGCCAAGGGCCACCACTTTCCCTATCTCACCCTGGTCGGCGTGGTCGACGCCGATCTCGGGCTGTACGGCGGCGACCTTCGCGCGGCCGAGCGGACCTTCCAGCTCCTGCACCAGGTGGCGGGCCGGGCCGGGCGCGCCGAGCGGCCGGGCCGGGTGCTGATCCAGACCGCCGAGCCGGAGCACCCGGTCATGCGCGCTCTGGCCGGCGGCGAGCGCGACCGCTTCCTCGCGGTCGAGACCGAGGCGCGGGCGCGCAACGGGCTGCCGCCGTTCGGGCGCCTGGCGGCGCTGATCCTGTCGTGCCCCGACCCCGCGCCGCTCGACGAGACCTGCCGCGCGCTCGCCCGCGCCGCGCCGCGCACGGACGGGGTCGAGGTGCTGGGCCCCGCGCCGGCGCCGCTGGCCGTGCTGCGCGGCCGGCACCGGCGCCGCTTCCTGCTCAAGGCGCGCCGCGACATCGCGCCGCAGCGGGTCGTGAAGTCCTGGCTGCGATCCGTCCGCCTCCCCAACAAGGTGCGCCTGCAGATCGACATCGACCCGTACAGCTTCCTGTGAGCCCGAATGGTTGATAAGGTCATCGCCGCGATCATCAGCGAACAAATGGAGCGGACATGAGCCAGACCGTCGCGCCGATTCCGCCGGGCTATCACACGGTGACGCCGCACCTGGTCGTGTCCGACGCGGCGGCGGCCATCGACTTCTACGTCAAGGCCTTCGGTGCCGTGGAGCTGTTCCGCATGCCGGTGCCGGACGGCGGCAAGCTGATGCATGCCGAGCTTCGCATCGGCGAGTCGCCGCTCATGCTGGTCGATGAGATGCCCGACTTCGGCGGCACGTCGCCGACCACCCTGGGCGGGACGCCGGTGACCCTCCACCTCTACGTCGAGGACACGGACCGCGCCTACGAGCGGGCGGTCGCGGCCGGCGCCGCGCCGGTCATGCCACCGGCGGACATGTTCTGGGGCGACCGATACGCGCGCGTGAGCGATCCCTTCGGCCATAGCTGGTCGCTGGCCACGCACGTGCGCGATCCGAGCCCGGAGGAGCTGCAGGCCGGCGCCAAGGCGGCGTTCTCGAAATAGGCGGGGCGCGGGCCGCTCGACCGGCGCCGGTCGCGAGGTTTTCTGCGCGGTGGCGGCCGATCGCGTCGGCCCGTGTCGGCTTGTCACACTCTGGCGTCTGTGATACCACACGCGCGCCGCGGCAGGGGGGCCTGGCGCGGCGGGGGTGCTCGATCTTTTCGCTTGGCGATCCCGGGGACGGGATCGCAATCCGGAACCCTGGGGGCGGCGGGCTTGGCACGCAAAGAGACCGGCTTGAGCGGCCTGGCGGGGCGCTACGCCTTGGCGCTGTTCGAGCTCGCCGACGAGAAGAAGAGCCTGGACGAGGTCGCCGGCGACCTGCGCGGCCTCAAGGCGCTGATCGCCGACAGCGCGGACCTGCGCCGCCTGATCCGCAGCCCGCTGTTCTCGCGCGAGGAGCAGGCCGCGGCCATGGGCGCGGTGCTCGAAAGGGCCGGCGTTTGCGACCTGACGCGGCGCTTCGTCCTCGTGGTCGCGAACAACCGGCGCCTGTTCGCCGTGCCCCAGATGATCGACGCCTACCTGGCGGAGCTGGCGCGCCGGCGCGGCGAGGTGTCGGCCCAGGTGACCAGCGCGGCCGAGCTCACGGACGAGCAGCACAAGGCGCTCGTCCGGACCCTGCGCGCCACCGTGGGCGCCAAGGTGCAGGTCGATGTCAAGATCGACCCGAGCCTGATCGGCGGCCTGATCGTCAAGGTCGGCAGCCGCATGATCGACGACTCCGTGCGCGGCAAACTGCAAAGACTGCGACTCGCGATGAAAGGGATTGGGTGATGGACATCCGCGCTGCGGAGATCTCCGCGATCCTCAAGCAGCAGATCGAGCGCTTCGGCGCCGAGGCCGACGTGGCCGAGGTCGGGCAGGTGCTTTCGGTCGGCGACAACGTGGCCCGCGTCTACGGCCTCGACAACGTCCAGGCCGGCGAGCTGGTCGAGTTCCCGGGCGGCATCATGGGCATGGCGCTCAACCTGGAGAGCGACAACGTCGGCGTCGTGCTGTTCGGCGAGGACCGCGGCATCAAGGAAGGCGACGTCGTCAAGCGCACCGGCAACATCATCGACGTGCCGGTCGGCAAGGGCCTGCTCGGCCGGGTGGTCGACGCGCTCGGCAACCCGATCGACGGCAAGGGCCCGATCGAGGGGGCGGAGCGCCGCCGGGTCGAGGTCAAGGCGCCGGGCATCATCCCGCGCCGCTCGGTGCACGAGCCGGTGCAGACCGGCCTCAAGGCGATCGACAGCCTGATCCCGATCGGCCGCGGCCAGCGCGAGCTGATCATCGGCGACCGTCAGACCGGCAAGACCGCGATCGCGATCGATACGATCCTCAACCAGAAGGCGGTCAACCAGGCCGGCGAGGAGTCGAAGAAGCTGTACTGCATCTACGTCGCGATCGGCCAGAAGCGCTCCAGCGTCGCGCAGTTCGTCAAGGCGCTCGAGGACCGCGGCGCGCTCGACTATTCGATCGTGGTCTCGGCCACCGCCTCCGAGCCGGCGCCGCTGCAGTTCCTGGCGCCCTACACCGGCTGTACCATGGGCGAGTTCTTCCGCGACAACGGGATGCACGCGGTCATCTTCTACGACGACCTGTCCAAGCAGGCCGTGGCGTACCGCCAGATGTCGCTGTTGCTGCGCCGCCCACCGGGGCGCGAGGCCTATCCGGGCGACGTCTTCTACCTGCATTCGCGCCTGCTCGAGCGCGCGGCCAAGATGAACGAGGACAACGGCGCCGGCTCGCTGACCGCCCTGCCGGTGATCGAGACCCAGGCCGGCGACGTGTCCGCCTACATCCCGACCAACGTCATCTCGATCACCGACGGGCAGATTTTCCTGGAGACGGACCTGTTCTACAAGGGCGTGCGCCCGGCGGTGAACGTCGGCCTGTCGGTCTCGCGCGTCGGCTCCGCGGCGCAGATCAAGGCCATGAAGCAGGTCGCCGGCACCATCAAGCTCGAGCTCGCCCAGTACCGCGAGATGGAGGCCTTCGCCCAGTTCGCCTCGGACCTCGACGCGGCGACCCGGCGCCTGCTCGCCCGCGGCTCGCGCCTGACCGAGCTGTTGAAGCAGGACCAGTACGATCCGCTGCCGGTCGAGGAACAGGTCGCGGTGATCTTCGCCGGCGTGCGCGGCTTCCTCGACGGCGTCCCGATCGACAAGGTGACGAGCTACGAGAGCAAGCTGCGCGGAGAGCTGCGCGCCAACGGTCAGGACATCCTCGAGGCGATCCGCACGGAGAAGGAGATCTCGGAGGCGACCGAGGAAAAGCTCAAGGCGTTCCTGGACAGCTTCGCCAGGACCTTCGTGTGAGCCGGGCGGACGGCGCGCGGGGAGCCCATCGGTAGAGTCGCATGCCCAGCCTCAAGGACCTGCGGATCCGGATCGCGAGCGTCAAATCGACGCAGAAGATCACCTCCGCCATGAAGATGGTCGCGGCGTCCAAGTTGCGCCGCGCCCAGGAGCAGGTCGAGGCCGCCCGGCCCTACGCCGAGCGCATGGAACGCATGCTCGGCTCGCTGGCCGAGAGCACGGCCGGGCAGCAGGGCGTGCCGCGCCTGCTTGCCGGCACCGGGCGCGAGGAGGTGCACCTCGTGGTGCTCGGCACCGCCGACCGCGGCCTGTGCGGAGCCTTCAACTCCAACATCGTGCGCGAGGCCCGCCGCGCGGTCGACTCGCTGCGCGAGAAGGGCAGGACCGTCAAGATCCTGTGCGTCGGGCGCAAGGGGCGCGACCAGTTGCGCCGCAACTACGGCGATCTCATCCTCGACACGATCGAGGACGTGGCCCGCCCGCGCCTGACCTTCGCCGGCGCCGAGGACATCGCCAGGCGCATCGAGCGCATGTTCGAGGCCGGCGAGTTCGACGTCTGCACCATGTTCTACGCCCGCTTCAAGTCGGCGATCAGCCAGGTGGTCACCTCGCAGCAGCTCATCCCCTTCGCGCCGCCCGGCGCGGAGGCCGCGGAGCCGACCGTCGGGGTTGGCGCCAAGGCGGTCTACGAGTACGAGCCGGCCGAGGAGGAGATCCTGACCGAGCTGCTGCCGCGCAACCTTGCGGTGCAGATCTTCAAGGCCCTGCTCGAGAACAACGCCAGCGAGCAGGGCGCGCGCATGACCGCCATGGACAACGCCACCCGCAACGCGGGCGACATGATCGACGGCCTGACGCTGACCTACAACAGAACCCGCCAGGCGGTCATCACCAAGGAGCTGATCGAGATCATTTCCGGCGCCGAGGCGCTCTAGGGACGCCGGCGGCCGAAGCGGGTCGCGCAGGAAGGAGGAGTTTCATGGCCAAGAACATCGTCGGCAGCGTCACCCAGGTCATGGGCGCGGTCGTGGACGTCCACTTCGAAGGCGACCTGCCGCCGATCCTGAATGCGCTTGAGACCGACAACCACGGCAACCGCCTGGTGCTCGAGGTCGCCCAGCACCTGGGCGAGAGCACGGTGCGCACCATCGCCATGGACGGCACCGACGGCCTGGTGCGCGGCCAGGAGGTGGTCGACACCGGCGGGCCGATAACGGTGCCGGTGGGCCCGGAGACGCTCGGCCGGATCATCAACGTGATCGGCGAGCCCATCGACGAGCGCGGCCCGCTCGGGGCCAAGATGAGGCTGCCTATCCACCGCCCCGCGCCGGAGTACGTCGACCAGTCGACCGAAACCGAAATCCTGGTCACCGGCATCAAGGTGGTCGACCTGCTCGCGCCCTACGCCCGCGGCGGCAAGATCGGTCTGTTCGGCGGCGCCGGGGTCGGCAAGACCGTCATCATCATGGAGCTGATCAACAACA
>JBHHZJ010000064.1:0-21480 GCA_046758005.1 Kiloniellaceae bacterium | reverse complement strand
TTCCCGACCAACATCGCCTTCCGGGGCAACAAGCGGAATTTCGAGGTCTTCGTCACCGAGGCGGGCACCGGCCTTCCGGGCCGTTGCAATGCGGCGGAGGGCTTTCCGTCGGCCGACGCGGACAACCCGTTCCTGCCCCAAGTCAGGGTCCTGGACGATGACGGCAACACGCTGCGCGCCCTCGGCCGGCCGCCGACGGTGGCTCAGCGCGGGGACGCGGCGTTCCTGCACGCCCCCACGATCGGGGTCGCGTTCGAAACGTATTTCGATGGCGGCCGGCTCCTGGTCACCGATTCGCGCCAGGGCGTACGCGGCGCGCAGGGCCCCCGGGATTCCTCCCGCGTGGTGGAATTGGACCCGCAGTCGGGCGCGTTGACGGAGCTGATTACCGGCCTGCCGACCGGCGATCACCCGACCGAGCAGATCACCGTCAACGACGGCTACATCTTCTGGTCGCAGGGTTCGGTGACCAACAACGGCGTGGTCGGCCACGACAACGGCGCGGCCGTGGGCGGGCCCGCGGACCTAGCCACTCAGCACGAGATCCCCTGCCAGGACGTCGTGCTCAGCGGCAACAACTTCGACTCCGGCGACGGCCACGTCTCCGGCGGCTTCCTCTCGCACGGCGTGCCCGGAGCCCAAGGGCAGGTCGTGCCGGCCTTCAGCGGAGCGACCCAGGACGGCATGTGCACCGGCGCCATCCTGCGCGCCAGCCTGAGGGATCCGCAAAACACGGTCGAGCCGGTCTCGTGGGGTTACCGCAACCCCTTCGGCATCCGTTTCGCGCCGGAGGGACACAAGGTGTTGAAGGGCGCGCTGCTGGTCTCCGAGAACGGCGAGGACGAGCGCGGCGCGCGGCCGACCAACGGGGCGCCCGACCGGATTCAGGTCGTGCCCCGTGAGGTCACGCGCGGCGGGCTCGACTATCACGGCTGGCCGGACCGGTACGGGTTCCTCGACTCGACCCAAGCCCAGTTCAACCCGATCGGCGGGCCGGCCGACGACAATCCCGCGGCGGCCGTCGGCAACCCGGTGAGCCCCTTGCTGCTGTTCCCGCCACAGAACCCGGCCGCGCCGCTCGCCATCGAACCGACCGACGTGGCGGCCGTGGGGCTCGACTTCGTGCCCAGGGCGTTCGCCTCCAACGACGACGAGGACGGCAAGGACGAGGGCGACGACGACGGCGAGTCGGCTGCGGACGTGGGCGTGGGCGACGCGCTCGTCACCCGCGAGGGCGACTTCGGCTTCTCGCCGCCCAACGGCGATCCGATCATCGGCCACGACATCGAGCTGATCCGGTTCTACGACGACGGCGCGGTCCAGACCGACCGCTTCGCCTTCAACTGCAAGGCGGAAAACCAGGTGATGGACCACGGCCGGAAGCGTTGCACGACGCCCGAGGACCAGGCGTTCGTGGCCCAGATTCGCGGCATCAATCGCCCGGTGGACGGCAAGTTCGGGCCGGACGGGGCCTTCTACCTCGTCGACTTCGGCGCGGTCCGTGACTTCGGCCGTGCCACCCCCGAGAGCCGGTTCCAGGTCGAGGACGACGCGCCGCTCGTCCAGATCCCCGGCACCGGCGTCATCTGGCGGATCTCGCGCGACGATTAGCGGGGCGAGACTGCCTCGATCCGCAAAGGGCGGATGGCAAGGGGGCTCTGCGGAGCCCCCTTCCTTTCCAGCACCTGGCCGCCGGCCGGTCCCAAGGTCTCACGCGGCGCGGGCAATCCTGCTATAGTGTCGCCAGGAGGACCGCGATGGCGACGGCTGAGGCATCCCTGAAGGACCCCGTGATCGAGGAGCTGCGCGCGCTCCTGGGCGGGCGGCTCTCGACCGCGGCGGCGGTGCGCGAGCAGCACGGCCACGACGAGTCCTACCACCCGACCCATCCGCCCGACGCCGTGGCCTTCGCCCGCTCGAGCGAGGAGGTGGCCGCGATCGTCACGGTCTGCGCCCGGCACAAGCGCCCGGTCATCGCCTTCGGCACCGGGACCTCGCTCGAGGGCCACGTCGCGGCGCTGCACGGCGGCGTCTCAATCGACCTGACCCAGATGAACGAGGTGCTCGAGGTCAACGCCGAGGACCTGGACTGCCGCGTGCAGGCAGGCGTCACGCGCAAGCAGCTCAACGCGTACCTGCGCGACACCGGCCTGTTCTTCCCGATCGACCCCGGCGCCGACGCCTCGCTCGGCGGCATGACCGCGACGCGCGCCTCGGGCACCAACGCGGTGCGCTACGGCACCATGCGCGAGAACGTGCTGGGGCTCACCGTCGTGCTCGCCGACGGGCGCGTGATCCGCACCGGCGGCCGGGCCCGCAAGTCGGCCGCCGGCTACGATCTGACGCGCCTGTTCGTGGGCTCGGAGGGCACGCTCGGAGTCATCACCGAGATCCGCCTGCGCCTCTACGGCATTCCCGAGGCGATCAGCGCGGCGGTGTGCCCGTTCGACACGCTGGAGGGCGCGGTCAACGCGGTCATCCTGACCATCCAGTCGGGCATCCCGGTCGCGCGCATCGAGCTGCTCGACGAGGTCCAGATGGACGCGGTCAACAGATTCGCGAAGCTGGACTACCCGGTGCTGCCGACCCTGTTCTTCGAGTTCCACGGCACCGAGGCCGGCGTGCGCGAGCAGGTGGAAACGGTGGGCGAGATCGCGCGCGAGTTCGGCGGCGGCGACTTCCGCTGGGCGAGCAAGACCGAGGAGCGCGCGAAGCTGTGGCAGGCGCGCCACGACGCCTACTACGCGGCGCTCGCCTTGCGCCCCGGGGCCAAGGGCTGGCCGACCGACGTGTGCGTGCCGATCTCGCGCCTGGCCGAATGCATCCTGGAAACCAAGCAGGATATCGAACGATCGGGCCTGCTCGCGCCCATCGTCGGCCACGTCGGCGACGGCAACTTCCACCTGTCCTTCATCATCGACCCGGACGACCGTGACGAGATGGCCCGCGCCGAGGCGCTCAACGAGCGCATGGTCATGCGCGCGCTTAGCCTCGGCGGCACCTGCACCGGCGAGCACGGCATCGGCACCGGCAAGATGAAGTTCCTCCAGGCCGAGCACGGCGAGGCGGTCGCGGTCATGCGCCAGGTGAAGATGGCGCTCGACCCCGACAACATCATGAACCCGGGCAAGGTCGTGCGGGTCTAGGTGAAAACGCGTTCGAGTCTGTGGACATTCGCAGTCCCTCGGTTGGCATTCCGGAACCCGGTTCGCCCCAAGCTTGTCCCTGCGCAAGCGGGGATCGAGATTTGGATGGCGAATCGAGGTATCCGGAATCTTGGGCCCCCGCCTTGATCCGCCGCGGGACGAAGATCCCGGATCACTGACTTTTCTCTCCAAATCGAAGATTTTGAGAAAAGTCGCCGCCGGACGACAGCCGAATGTCCACAGGCCCTAGTTCTTGGTCTTGTCGACCAGCTTGCTTTCGCCCAGCCAGGGCATCATGGCGCGCAGCCTGGCGCCGACCTCCTCGATCGGATGCTCGGCCCAGCGCCGGCGCATGGCCTTGAAGCTGGGCTGCCCGGCGCCGCATTCGGCCACCCAGTCTCGGGCGAAGCGGCCGGAGCGGATGTCCTCGAGGATGCGCTTCATCGCGGCGCGGGTCTCGTCGGTGATCACCCACGACCCGCGCGTGTAGTCGCCGTACTCCGCGGTATTCGAAACGGAGTAGCGCATGTTGGCCAGGCCGCCCTCGTACATGAGGTCGACGATCAGCTTGACCTCGTGCAGGCACTCGAAATAGGCCATCTCGGGCGCGTAGCCGGCCTCGACCAGGGTCTCGTAGCCGGCCGCGATGAGCGCGCTCAGGCCTCCGCACAGCACGACCTGCTCGCCGAACAGGTCGGTCTCGCACTCCTCGCGGAAGGTGGTCTCGATCGTGCCGGCGCGGCCGCCGCCGATCGCGCTGGAATACGACAGGGCGATTTCGGTGGCGTTGCCGCTGGGGTCCTGCTGGACCGCGAGCAGGCAGGGCACGCCCGCCCCGCGGAGATACTCCGAGCGGACCAGGTGCCCCGGCCCCTTGGGCGCGATCATGAACACGTCCAGGTCCGGTCGCGGCTCGATCAGGGCGAAGTGGATGTTGAAGCCGTGCGCGAAGGCGAGCGCCGCGCCCTCGCGCATATTCGGCGCCAGGTGGTCGCGGTAGAGCTGCGCCTGCAGCTCGTCCGGGGTCAGCACCATGACCACGTCGGCCCACTGCGCGGCCTCGGCGGGCGTCGTCACCTGGAGGCCGGCACTCTCGGCCTTGCTCGCGCTGGCCGAGCCGGGGCGCAGGGCGACGCGCACGTCGCTGACGCCGCTGTCCCTCAGGTTGTTGGCGTGGGCGTGGCCCTGGCTGCCGTAGCCGACCACGGCCACCTTCTTGCCCTTGATCAGGTTCACGTCCGCGTCGCGGTCGTAATAGACGCGCATGTCACAGTCCTCCCAATTACGATCGTTGCGTTGCGCTCCGCGCGGTCAGCTCGACAGACCCTTGGGCCCGCGCGAGATGGCGACGATGCCGGTGCGGCTCACGTCGACCAGTCCCAGCGGGCGCATCAGGTCGATGAACACGTCCAGCTTGTCGCTCTTGCCCGTCATCTCGAACACGAAATGCTCGTGCCCGGAGTCGACCACCCGGGCGCGGAAGATATCGGCGATGCGCAGCGATTCGACGCGCCTGTTGCCGCGCCCGGCGACCTTGACGAGGGCCAGCTCGCGCTCGACGCTCGGCCCCTCCACGCTCAGGTCGCTGACGCGGTGCACCGGGACCAGGCGGGCGAGCTGGGCCTTGATCTGCTCGAGGATCTGCGGCGTGCCCGAGGTGATGACGGTGATCCGCGACAGTCGCCGCTCGGGGTCGACCTCGGAGACGGTCAAGCTCTCGATGTTGTAGCCACGGCCCGAGAACAGGCCGATGACCCGGGCGAGCACGCCCGGCTCGTTGTCGACCAGCACGGCGATGGTGCGTCTTTCGCTCGGTAGGTCCCTGGGCGCCATGGGCCGCTTTCCAGAACGATCGTCAACGGGTCGGGCGTCGCCGCGCGCGCCGATAATTTCGGGGACAGGGATAACTTCGGGGACAGTATACTTAATTCTCGGGTCGAGAGGCGGCGGGGCTCGGGCAGAACGGGAATTAAGTATACTGTCCCCGAAGTTAAAGTATACTGTCCCCGAAGTTATACGAGCACCATGCCTTCCTCGGAGACCGGCTTGGTGGCCTTGTCCCCGGGGCCGAGCAGCATCTCGTAGTGGGCCGCGCCGGAGGGAATCATCGGGAAGCAGTTTTCCGCCTTTTCCACCTGGCAGTCGAAGACCACGGGCCCCGGCGTGTCGATCATCTCCCGGATCAGCTCGTCCAGCTCGTGCGGCCGGGTCGCGCGCAGGCCGCGCGCCCCGAAGGCCTCGGCAAGCTTGACGAAGTCCGGGAGCGAGGCGGTGTAGCTCTGCGAATAGCGGCCGCCGTGGAGCAGCTCCTGCCACTGGCGCACCATGCCCATCCACTGGTTGTTGATGATGAACACCTTGACCGGCAGGTTGTACTGGGCGACGGTCGACAACTCCTGGATGTTCATGAGGATCGAGGCCTCGCCGGCGATGTCGATGACGAGCGCCTCCGGATGCGCCACCTGCACCCCGGCCGCCGCCGGCAGGCCGTAGCCCATGGTGCCCAGCCCGCCCGAGGTCATCCAGTGGCGCGGCTTCTCGAACTTGTAGAATTGGGCCGCCCACATCTGGTGCTGGCCGACCTCGGTGGTGATGTAGGCGCCGCGGTCCTTGGTCAGCTCGTACAGACGCTGGATCGCGTACTGCGGCTTGATCACCTTGGTCGAGTTCGCGTACTTCAGGCAGTCGCGCGCCCGCCACTCGCCGATCTGCGCCCACCAGGCCTTGAGCGCCTTCCGATCGAGGCCGTCTCCGCCCTGGGTCCACGCCTTCAGCAGGGCGTCGAGGACGCGCGTCGCGTCGCCGACGACGGGCAGGTCGACCACCACGTTCTTGTTGATCGAGCTCGGGTCGATGTCGATGTGGATCTTGGCCGAGTCGGGCGAGAACTCGTCCAGCCGCCCGGTCACCCGGTCGTCGAATCGCGCGCCCACGTTGATCATCAGATCGCAGTGGTACATGGCCAGATTGGCCTCGTAGGTCCCGTGCATGCCCAGCATGCCGAGGAACAGCGGATCGCTCGCCGGAAACGCGCCCAGGCCCATGAGCGTGCTGGTGCAGGGCACGCCAAGGGCGCGCACGAAGCGGGCCAGCAGCCGGCTCGCCTTGTCGCCCGAGTTGATCACGCCGCCGCCCGAATACACGAGCGGGCGCTTGGCCTTGGCGATCATCTCGACCGCCTTGTGGATGGCCTTGGGGTCGGGCCTGAGCTGCGGCCGGTAGCTCGAATGCTTGACCTGCTCCGGGCCGAAGTAGCCGTCGCCCTTGGCCTGCACCACGTCCTTGGGCAGGTCCACGACCACCGGGCCGGGGCGTCCGCTGCGCGCCACGTAGAAGGCCTCGTGCATCAGGCGCGGCAGATCGTCGACCGACTTGACCAGGTAGTTGTGCTTGGTGCACGGCCGGGTGATGCCGGTGGTGTCCGCCTCCTGGAAGGCGTCGTTGCCGATCAGGTGCGTAGGTACCTGGCCGGTCAAGCAGACCACCGGAACAGAATCCATGAGCGCATCGGTCAGGCCGGTGACCGCGTTCGTCGCCCCCGGCCCGGAGGTGACCAGGACCACGCCGATCTTTCCGGTCGAGCGCGCATAGCCCTCGGCCGCGTGCACCGCCGCCTGCTCGTGCCGCACCAGGATGTGGCGCAGCGCGTTCTGCTGGTGCAGGGCGTCGTAGATCGGCAGGACCGCGCCGCCGGGATACCCGAAGATGACGTCAACGCCCTGATCCAACAGGGCCCTGATCACCATTTCCGACCCGGTCATGCGCCTCGCTGCCATCGCCTGCTTCCCCTTGCATCCCGCGCCCGGGTTCTTGTCGGTCTGGCCCCGTTGCGGGCGCAAGACGCCGTTTCAGCGGCCATTTCCGGTCGGCGCGGAGCGCGTAACCTAGTCGCTCCCCGCTACCCGGTCAACAGAAACCGACGAATAATCGTAAAGATATCCGGGTCCAACCTTTCCAAAAATTGCTCGCTCAGGATCACGGTCCGGCCGTCGTCCCGCGGCGTCTGGGTGCGCAGCCAGGTCATCTGGCGCTTGGCGAAGTTCCGGGTCGCCTGCTGGGCGCGCGCGATCGCCTCGTCGAGCGACAGCGCGCCCGCCAGGTGCCCGGACAGCTCGCGCACGCCCAGCGCCTTCATGACCGGCAAGGAGGGATCGAGACCCAGCGCGAGGAGCGCGCGCACCTCGTCCAGCGCCCCGGCCTCGATCATGCGCAGCAAGCGGGCGTCGCAGGCGGCGTAGAGCCGCTCGCGCGGCGGCAGGCGGACGAGGTGCAGAAAGCGGTACGGCGCCGACCCGCCGTGCGTACCGGCGGCGTCGGCCCCGGCGGCCTGCCACTCGGCCAGCGAGCGGCCGGTCGCCTCCATGACCTCCCACGCGCGGATCAGGCGCTGGGTGTCGCCGGGGCGCAGGCGCGCCGCCGTGGCCGGGTCGCGGATGGCGAGCGCGGCGTGGAAGGCCTCGCCCCCGAGCTTTTGGTGCAGCGCCCGCGCCGCCGCGCGCACCGCGGCGGGGATCCCCGGGACCGGGGCCAATCCCCTTTCGAGCGCGCGCAGGTACAGGCCGGCGCCGCCCACGAGGAGCGGCAGCTTGCCGGCGGCCTGGGTGGCCGCGATCTCGGCCAGCGCCATGGTCCGCCAGCGCCCGGCCGAGCAGCGCTCGCGCCCCGGCAGGACGCCGTAGAGCCGGTGCGCGGCGCGCGCCAGCGCGTCGGCGCCCGGACGCGCGGTCAGAATCGCAAGCTCGCGGTAGACCTGCATGGAATCCGCGTTGATCACGACGCCGCCGAACGCCTCGGCCAGCGT
The DNA here is from genome assembly GCA_046758005.1 of Kiloniellaceae bacterium. Taxonomy (GTDB): domain Bacteria; phylum Pseudomonadota; class Alphaproteobacteria; order Kiloniellales; family J153; genus JBHHZJ01. Next base: position 13,533 of record JBHHZJ010000064.1, on the reverse strand, counting down.
GAGCGCCAGCCCCGACTTGCCGCTCGCGGTCGGTCCGGTGACGACCACGACGGGCGGGCGGGGGGACGCCTTGCCGGATGTTTTCGCCATGGTCGGCGCTTGTCCTTGTGGGCTCTGGGCCTCTATATGCCGCGTATGCCGCCGATGCGCTCTGTCCTTACCGTCATCGGCGCGCCGGGCTCAAGGGCGCTCGACGGCGGCGCCATCGACGCCGCGCGCGCGGCGCTGGCCGAGTCCGGCGCGCGCGCGGGCGCGCCCCGCTGGCTCGACCCGGCCCACGCCTGCGACATTCCCTTCCAGGGCGCGCCCCGCGAGGCGGTCGAGGCCGCCGTGCGCGACCGCCTGGCGGGCCTGGCCGTGGATGTGGCGACGCAAGATTCGGAGGGGCGGCGCAAGGCGTTGCTGGTCGCCGACATGGAGTCGACGATCATCGGCCAGGAACTCCTCGACGAGCTGGCGGACATCGCGGGCATCGGCGCCCGGATCGCCGCCATCACGGCGCGTTCCATGGCCGGCGAGATGGACTTCGCCGCGGCGCTGCGCGCCCGCGTCCGCCTTCTGGCCGGGCTGCGCGAAGAGGCGCTGGAGCGCGTCTGCGCACGCATCACGCTCAACCCCGGCGCGCGGACGCTGGTGCGCACAATGCGCGCCCACGGGGCCTACACGGCGCTGGTCACCGGCGGATTCACGCACTTCGCCGAGCGCGTGCGCCGAGCCTGCGGCTTCGACGAGGCGCGCGGCAACCGGGTCGTCGTGGCCGACGGGGCGCTGACCGGCGACGTGGCCGAGCCGATCCTCGGACGCGACTCCAAGCGTGCGACGCTGGAGGAGCTGGCGGCTCGGCGCGGCCTGCCGCGCGAAGCGGCGTGCGCGGTGGGCGACGGCGCCAACGACCTGTCCATGATCGAGGGCGCGGGCCTCGGCGTCGCCTACCGGGCCAAGCCGGTGCTGCGCGCGGCCGCCCGCTTCCGGGTCGACCACGGCGACCTCACCGCCCTGCTTTACCTGCAGGGTTACCGCCGGGCCGAGTTCCGCGGCTGAGCCGGTTCCCGGAAAGCGCGGCGGCGGCCCGAGGCGCCGCCGGGGCGCGGAAACCGTGAGGGGACGGACCTCAGCTCTTGTCGATGCGCAAGGCGATCCACTGGAAGTCGCCCTGGCGGAAGACGAGCAGGGTGACCACGCGGTAGCCTTCGCTCTTGGCCTGTTTGACGCGCTCGGCGACCTCGGCCGGGGTGCTCACCTCCTCCTGGTCGACCTCGACGATGACGTCGCCCGGGCGCAGGCCCTTTTCGGCGGCCGAGCCGGCCTGGTCCACGTCGGTAATGATCACGCCGTCGGTTTTCTCGCCGAGGCCGTAGCGCTCGCGCAACTCGGGCGTGATGCGGCCGAGCGCCAGGCCGAGCGCCGGCACTTGGCCGGTGTCCTCGCCGACCTCGGGCCGCACCGCCGCCTTGGCGATCCGCTCCTCGTCGAGCTCGCCCAGCTTGACCTTGAAGGTCAGCTCCTCGCCCTTGCGCCAGACGACGACCTCGACCTCCTTGCCGATCGGCGTCTCGGCGACCATGCGCGGCAGCTTGCGCATGTCCGATACGACGCGGCCGTCGAACTTGAGGATCACGTCACCCTGGGCGATGCCGCCCTGCTCGGCCGGGCCGTCCTTGGTCACCGAGGCGACGAGGGCGCCGTGCGGGCTATCCAGACGCAAACCCTCGGCCAGCTCTTCGGTCACGGTCTGGATGCGGACGCCGAGCCAGCCGCGCCGCACCTCGCCGTGCTCGCGCAACTGACTGATCACGTTCCTGGCGAGCGCGGAGGGTATCGCGAAGCCGATTCCGACCGAGCCGCCCGAGGGCGAGAAGATGGCCGTGTTGACCCCGATGACCTCGCCATCGACGTTGAACATCGGGCCGCCGGAGTTGCCGCGGTTGATGGCGGCGTCGGTCTGAATGAAGTTGTCGTACGGCCCGGAGTTGATGTCGCGGTGGCGCGCCGAGACGATGCCCGCCGTCACCGTGCCGCCCAGGCCGAAGGGATTGCCGATGGCGATGACCCAGTCACCGATGCGGGTGTCGTCCGAGCTGCCCCACTTGGCCGCCGGCAGCTTCCGGTCGGGCTCGACCTTGAGCAGGGCGAGATCGGTCCTTTCGTCGCGTCCGACGACCTTCGCCTCGATCGAGGTGTCGTCCTGGAGGCGCACGGAGATCTCGTCGGCTTCGGCGATGACGTGGTTGTTCGTCACGATGTAGCCGCTCGGGTCGATGATGAAGCCCGAGCCGAGCGAATGTGTCCGGCGCCGCTCCTGCGGCGGCGGCTGTCCGCCGCGGCGCTCGAAGAACTCCTTGAAGAACTCTTCGAACTCCTCGTTGCGGCGGCTTTCCACGACCTGCGTGGTCGAGATGTTGACTACCGTGGGCAGGAGCGACTCGGCGAGGTCGGCGAAGCTGTCCGGGCCGGGGCGGGCCTGGACCGCCACCGACCAGCTTAGCAGGCCGGACAGGACGAACAGGGCGGCAAACCATTGCGCGACCGGAACGCCGCGCGCGCACGCCGTGCGACGAGTGGCTGATATCACCTGGGTCACCTTCAGAATCTCCGTGGCTGGGCGCCGCTGCGGCGCCAAAGGACATCCGCGATCATCGAACCCGCACGACAGCGATGTGGGTGCCGATACGTCCTTGTCAAGCGTCATACGCGGGTGGAACCTTATCGCGGATATGGGCGGAATTATGGCCAACTTGAGCGGGCCGGGCGATTTCCGGCGACGATCGGCGGCGTCCGCCTGGGGCCGAGCCGGCGTCACGAAAGCGTGATCCTGGGCATCACCCGCGCAGCAGCCACACGAAAACGACCCCCAGCGTGGCCGCAACCAGGCCGCCCAGACGCAGCGCCTCGGGCGGCACCTGCTCGATCATGGAAAGAATCTGTCGCAGCCGGCGGGGAAACAGCGCAAGGAACAGGCCCTCGATCACCAGGACGAGGGCGAGCGCGGTCAGCAAATCGGTCATGCTCTATCACGGGTCCGCACCGCGACCCGGGTTCGGCCGGCGCCCGCCCCCGGACTGTGACGGTCAGTTCCTGCAGGATGGCATCCGCCCCCATGTTGCGACGAGATCAACGTGAGGCACTCGTGCTGCGCCGGATCGAGGCCGCGGGACCGCCTCGCACGCCCGACGGACCGACCCTCGATCACGCGATCACTTGGCCGTACGTTGACCGATCGCGGAAAAGAAATCGAAAAACTCGCTGTCCGGTGACAGGACCATGAAGGTGCTCTCGCCCGACAACGATGCCTTGTAGGCCTGCATGGACCGGTAGAAGTTGAAGAAGTCCGGATCGCGCCCGAAGGCGTCGTTCAGGATGCGCGTGCGGGAGGCTTCGCCCCTGCCGCGCTCGATCTCGGCCTCGCGCTCGGCCTCGGCCCGGATGACCGTGGCCTCGCGGTCCGCGGCGGCGCGGATCCGCTGCGCCTGCTCGAACCCTTGGGCGCGGAATTCGGCGGCTTCACGTTCGCGCTCCGATTTCATCCGGCCGTAGACCGCCTGACTGATTTCGTCGGGGAAGTCGGCGCGGCGGATGCGCACGTCGACCACCTCGATGCCGAAGCGACCGGCCTCATTGTTCACGGTGTCGCGAATGTGGCGCATGATTCCGCCGCGTTCCTCGGAAAGCACGCTGGCCAGCGTGGCGTTGCCGAGAACGCCGCGCAGCGAGGCGTTGATGATCGGACCGAGGCGCTGACGCACGCCGCCCTCGGTGCGGACCGTCTTGAAGAACTCCAGGGAATCGCTGATCCGATAGCGCGCGAAGGCGTCGACGAGGATGCGCTTCTGGTCGGCGAGCAGGATACTCTCCACGGGCGGGTCGAGGTTGAGCACGCGCTTCTCGTAGAAGAGCACGTTCTGGATAAACGGCAGCTTCCAATGCAAGCCCGGTTTGGTCACGACGCGCTTGGGGTCGCCGAACTGCAGCACGATCGCCTGGCGCGTCTGATGGACGGTGAAGGCGGTGCTCGAGATCGTGATCCCGGCCACGATGATCGCGATGCCGAGAATGAGAAAGATTCTTCGATTCATCGACTCCGCTCCCGAATCCTATTGCGACGGCGATTGCCGGGCGGAGGAGGCCTGGCCGCCTTGGGGGCGGCGCCGCAGCTCGTCGAGCGGCAGATAGGGCACCGCGCCTTGGACGCCGCGATCCATGATGACCTTGTCGGTACCGCTCAGCACATTCTGCATCGCCTCCAGGTACATGCGTCGGCGCGCGATCTGCGGATTCTGACGGTAGGCTTCATAGACCTGGATGAAACGCTGCGCCTCGCCGTCCGCCTCGTTCTCAAGCCGTTCCCGATAGCCCTGCGCTTGCTGGATGATGCGCTGCGCCTCGCCGCGGGCGCGCGGCAGGACGTCGTTGCGGTAGGCATCCGCCTCGTTGCGCAAGCGGGCACGGTCCTGGCGCGCGCGCTGCACGTCGTCGAAGGCGTCGATGACGGCCGACGGCGGCAGCACGTCTTGAAGCTGGACCTGCGTGATCTCGATGCCCGCCTCGTACTCGTCCAGGATTGCCTGAAGCAGGCTCCGCGTCTTCAGCTCGATGTCCTGGCGGGCCTCGGTCAGCGCCGGCTGGATGTCGGTGCGGCCAATGATCTCGCGCATCGCACTTTCCGCCGCGATCTTCACCGTCGCCTCGGGATCGCGGATCATGAACAGGAACCTGCCGGCATCCGAGATCTTCCACTGCACCGTGAAGTCGATGTCGATGATGTTCTGGTCGCCGGTCACCATCAGGCTTTCCTCGGCCACGTCGCGCCTTTGCGTGCGGGTGCGTTCGCCCCCGAGCGCACGGAATCCGATGTTGATCGCGTTGATGCGCTCGACGCTCGGGGTCTGGACCGTCTCGATCGGATAGGGCAGGTGCCAGTTGAGGCCGGGCTGGGTGGTGGCGACCCACCTGCCGAACTGCAGCACCACGCCCTGCTGGTCGGGCTGCACCCGGTAGAAACCCGACAGCAACCAAACGATTAGGATGAGGCCGAGGATTGCGAGGAAGCCCTTGCCGCCGCCCAGGCCGCCGCCGGGCAGGAGGCCCTTGAAACGGTCCTGGCCGCGGCGAATGAACTCCTCCAGATCGGGCGGTCGGGGCCCTTGTCCGCCGCCGCGGCCCCAGGGGCCGCCCCCTCCGGTCGGGCCGCCTCCTCCGCTCGGGCCGCCGCCCCATGGACCGCCGCCGCCCCCGCCGCCACCTCTGTTTTCCCAGGGCATGTCCGCTTGTCCCAAAAACCTGTGTAAGACCTGTATCGAGCGCTCGGTTTTAAAACTCGGCCAAACGCCTTATATCATCAAAGTCGCGCGGTTTTAACGGAAGTCTGCCGTCACGGGAAGGCTTGGGCAGAGGTCTCCTGCACCATATCGGCAGGAACGCGGAGATTGCAAGGATGGGCCAAGTCACCGAGCAACAGGTCTTGGATACACTGAGAACCGTGATCGAGCCGTCGATGGGCAAGGACATCGTCGGGCTGGGCATGGTCTCCGGCGTGGTGATCAAGGACGGCAACGTCGGCTTCGCCATCGAGGTCGATGCGCGCAAGGGCGCGCAGCTGGAGCCCTTGCGCAGGGACGCGGAACGCAAGGTCCAGGCCTTGTCCGGCGTCGTCTCGGTGACCGCGGTGCTGACCGCGCAACGGGAGAGCCCGGCCGGCCCCGGCCCGGCGCAGCCGGCCCCGGGGGCGCGTCAGGCGGCCGGCCCGGGCGCGGCCCGGGCGCTCGTGCCCGGCGTGCGCTCGATCGTGGCCGTGGCCAGCGGCAAGGGCGGGGTCGGCAAATCGACGACCGCGACCAACCTGGCGGTCGCGCTCGCGGCCCTCGGCCGCAGCGTAGGGGTGCTCGACGCCGACATCTACGGCCCGTCGCAGCCGCGCATGCTCGGCATCCGCGGGCGGCCCAGCTCGCCCGACGGCAAGACCCTGCGGCCGATGGAGAACTACGCCGTCAAGTGCATGTCCATGGGCTTCCTGGTGGCCGAGGATACGCCCATGATCTGGCGCGGCCCCATGGTGCAGAGCGCGCTGCAGCAGATGCTGCGCGACGTCGACTGGGGCGAGCTGGACGTCCTCATCGTCGACATGCCGCCCGGCACCGGCGACGCCCAGCTCAGCATGTCGCAGCAGGTGCCGTTGACCGGCGTGATCATCGTCTCCACGCCCCAGGACATCGCGCTCATCGACGCGCGCAAGGGGCTGAACATGTTCCGCAAGGTCGACGTGCCGGTGCTCGGCATCATCGAGAACATGAGCCTGTTCGTGTGCCCGCACTGCGGCCACGTCTCGCACATCTTCGACCACGGCGGCGCCGAGCGCGAGGCGGAGAAGCTGGGTGTGGAGTTCCTGGGCGGCGTCCCGCTCGACATGACGATCCGCGAGACCTCGGACGGCGGACGGCCGATCGTCGTGTCGCGGCCCGACAGCGCGCACGCCGAGACCTACCTGCGGATCGCCGAGCGCGTGTGGCAGAAGGTCTCGGCGGCGCTTGACGCCGGCAAGCGTCAGGCGCCGCGGATCGTGATGCAGTAGGGCGCGGCCGGGCGGGCCGGGAGGCGCCGTCAGCCGGCGAGGATTCGATCGAGCCGATCGAGATCGTTGATCACGCGCCACTTGCCGCCGCCGTCTTCGACGCGACGCTGCCAGTCCTCGAGGCGATTGAGGTACTCGCGAGGGTCGATGTTGTCGGACAGCAGCTTGGTGACGTTCAGGGCGACGACCTCGAACCCTTCGAGCTGTAGCGGGATATCCCGCACGTAGCCGTTCTTCAGGTCCTCCTTGAGGTCGGAGAAGATGAGCACGGTCTTGGTGCCCGGATTCTTCTCGTTCAGGTACTCGAGCGCCTGCAGGACGCCGCCCGTGATGTCGGTATACTGCGCCGGCTTTACTTCACGGACGAACCGGTCGATGACCTCCCGGAAACGCCGCTTCTGCTGATTGGCCTTACTCGGCCGACCGTCGAACGTCATCTTGGCGACGATGTCTTTCTCGCTGAACGAGCCGGTGTCGATCCGTGCGACGGCGAATGAATCGCCGGGATTCAGGCCCGTCAGGATGGCGTTGATGATTTGCTGGGCCTTTTCGAGCTCCTCGGTATAGGTTCCCGAGGTATCCATCAGGAGGTAGACGCCGCGCCCCTGAGGCGTCGGCTCCGAGCACGAGGCGAGTGCCAGGGCGGCGACGGACAGGATCAAGGTTGCGGGGCGTCTCATGGGGACATCTCCTTCATGGTTGCGGTCTCGGCCGGCTTGCGCTCGCCGCCCAGGTGCGTCTTGACCTGCCGTTCCAGCCACAGCGGCGCGAAGATCAGCAGGTCGTAGAGCTCGATCAGCATGGCGCCGTGCCGCACCAGGCCGCCGAGCAGACGCAGAACGGCGGCCAAGACCTGTAGCAGGCCGATTCCGGCCAACCCCAGCACCGTGCGCAGCGAGTGGACAAAGGTCTCGAGCGGAATCGCGACGAAGACGAGCGCGAAGGGGAGTACGAAGCCCATGCCCATCTGCGCCGCCGTGGTGATCCACACGAACTGCGTGTCGAAGGTGTTGCCCGTCTCGCCGCGCAGGAGGGCGGCGGTGGCGAGCTCGTCCTGCAGGAGAATCTCCCGCATGTAGGACAGGCCGGCCTCGACGCTGGCCAGGGCGAACAGGATTCCGAACGTGACCCAGATCATGCGGATGCGGGTCTTGTCCGGCAGCGCCCCGATGACCGGGAACAGCCGTGTGATCCGCAGCGATTCCATGAGGAACAGGCCCATGGAAATTTCGACCAGGATGATGACGAGGGCCGCGATATCGGAGGTCTTGAAGCTCCCGATCATGCTGTTGCCGCCCACCATCTCGCCCATGGGCCGGGCGATCAGATGGAAATTGATCGCCGCGCCACCCACGGCGACGGCCAGGACGAAGGCCGAAATGAAGAACTGGATCAGCGAGGAGGAGGACAGCCAACGGATCGCCGCGTCCGTCTCCTTGAGGATGCCCTCGTATTCCTCGATCTGGCGGTCGACGATCTCCGTCCGGCGCAGGAGCCCCTTGACCCTGGTGTCGACCGCGCCAAGGAGCTGCAGGAGCTTGCCCACGTGGGGCGTTATGCTCTGGAGATGCCGGTGGCGCGTTTGGCTTGCGGCCCGATACTCCTCGATCGCCTTGTCCTGGGCCTTGACCAGCGCCTCGTGAATGCTTTTCAGAACATTGGTCACCATGGGATTGCCGTCCGAGGGTAGGTGGGCGACCGCGTTGACCGCCTCGACCCAGCCCGATGGTTTCGGCGGCACGTCCGTGCTGCGGCGGTACTCCTCGACGATCCGCTCGAACTCCTCGTTCATCTTGCGATGCAGGCCGGGACAACTCGCGAGGTCCCGGTGGACCGCGGCGTCGATCCGCTGGAACTCCCTTTCGATCATGCGCTCGGAGGCATCCCGACCGGCGGCCAGGAGAACCTCCCGGTTGCGCTGGCGGAGCGTCTTCTGCGCCCGTATCAGGGACGCGGCGGCCACGCGCGTACCCCGGTAAAGCAGCCGGGAGAAGCCCAGGATGGCGCGGTGCGCCGGCTCTCTGGCGAGATAGAGCAGGATCGCCAGGGCGACGAGCCAGATGAGCCACGCCAGGGCAGCGTCCGACAACTGCGTCAATCCCTCTGACATCGGCATGACGGCCTCTCTTCGCTGTCCTCACGACGCGGCGAGGTTATGGCAGCGCCGCGGGAAAAAAGATAATGGCCGACAAATAATGATGATCCGTTAAATTGGTTTTTTCTGGATAATTATATAGAAATTGAGAACTGACACCGATTTGCCACAGAAATGTTCAAATTATTATTTTGAACCGCGGCAGGTGTTCCGGAGCGCGCGGCCGCGCCGAGCTTGGCGGCGATCGCGCAATGAAGGCCATGCGGGGCGTAGGACGGGGAAAGCGGCCTTCGCGCCAAGCGGGCGACGGAAATCCGCCATGCCTTCTCTTGGATGAGACGAGCTGCGGGGGGCGCGGACCGTCACGCGCCGGGGCCGCGATGGCCCCGGGCGAGGAACCTTGCGAGGAACCTTGCGAGGAACCTTCGCGCGTCCCGCTCAGGGCAGGAGAATCAGCACGGGCAGGATGGACTGTTCGTGCAGCCGCTCCAACAATTCGAAGGCGGGCAGCGCACTGAAGAACCAGGCGGAATCGCGCAGGGTGATCAGGACGTAGCGCCACTCGATGCGAGGCTTCCCGAACTCCTGCCACAGGCGAAGATCCGGCCGCCAGCGGGGCACGCGCGCCAGGTAACGGGAATAGGCGCCGCCGAACCTCTCCCGGAGCATCGCCTCCTCGTAGCGGACCACGATCGCGTAGTAGATCACGAAAAAGGCGGCGAGAATAAGTGGCAGGGTCACGGTCGCGCTCGCCAAGCCAATCCCCAGCACGCCAATGAAGCTGAAGAGGTAGAGCGGGTTGCGAACGACGGAATAGGGGCCGGCGCCGACAAGCACGCGCTTCTTACGCCCACCGATGTAGGCGCTGCACCAGGTCCGGCCGAGCACGCAGGCGACCAACAGAGCGCCGCCCAGGTCCTCGAAAAGGTCGTGCGTCACACCGTCGTCCGACCAGAACGGCGCCTGGAGCATCAGCAAGGCAATAAGCACGAGCGCCGCGTAGCGCGTATACGGCACGCGGTTTCGGACCAGGGCAGGCGAAGGAGAAGGGGCTGGGGGCATGGGCCGCTGTGCGCCGAACGCAATTTCGCGTTGGATATTGCGTCCGCACGCCGTGTGGTTCAATCACTTATCGCATTGCGGCGCGGGTCGCTCATTCGGTCCGCGACGAGGCGAACGCGCGCCGCGCCGCCGGGCGCTACGCGCCGAACATCTTGCGCAGGTTCTCGAAGCCGGCCTCGTAGACGCCGCGGATTGCCGCGACGGCGTCGCCCTCCGGCGCGCCGGAGGGGGCGAAGTCGCTCGACCACTCCACCGTGCAGCCCTGGCCGCTTTCGTTCTCGCGCACGCGCAGCGTCGCGGTGTAGTCGGCCACCGGCAGCGGCCCGGAGAGGATCGAGTAGCTGTAGGTCCGCTCCTTGTCGTCGACCCGTTCCAGCCGCTCCACGATCGTCCCGCCGCCGGCCAGCGTGAGCGTGCGGGTCGTGGTTCCGCCCTCCTGACTGGTCTCGCTCTTCGCCACCGCCGGATGCCAGTCGGGCAGCGCGTTGAATCCGCCGATCACGCCCCACACGGCCTGCGCCGGAACCGGCAACTCCTGCGTCACGTTCACCCTGGTCATGCCGTCCCCCTCCTGTCCTTCACGGCCCCGCTCGGCCGGCCGTTCCATGTCGCGCACATACTAGCGCCGCATCCGGGGGCCCGCCAGGGAAAGGCTCGGCCATCTCGGCCGGAGGCGCGGCCCAGGCCGCTAGCACTCGAACGGGGTGCGCGTGCCGTCGATGCAATCGGCGGTCTCGTTCATCTGGTCGCCGACGGCGTCGCTCAGCTGATCGACCGCGAGCACGATGCCGCCGGCGACCACCGCGAGCAGCAGGGCGTACTCGACCGACGACAGGCCGGCCCGGTCGCGCCCGAGCGCGGCCCCGAGTTTGCGAAGGCGATTCATGACCTGCTTCCCCCGCCCAGCGTGCAGACCCAGCATACGATAGCACGCGGGCCGGCGGGCGGGAACGCCCGCGGCGGCGGAGGACGGCGCGCTTAGCCGTCGCGGCCGAGGGCGGCCATGAGCTCGCTCCACTCGCGCTTGGACAGGCCCGAGTCCGCCTGCGAAACCTCCTCCCCCGCGATCAGGCGCCGCACCACGGCGAGCGCCTTGCCGGAAAGCCGCACGCCCTCCATGACGTGGTTGACGAAGGCCTCGCAGGTGACCGGCACCCAGCGCCTGAGCGTCTCCAGAATCACCTCGGCGTAGGCGCGGATTTCGTACTGCGCATGCGGGTCGGCGCGCAGCGACACGAAGTGCATCAAGTTGTGCAGGTCGCACTTCCAATACCACTGCGTGTAGATGTTGAGCGGCAGGTTCATGCGCGCGAGCTCGCGCGCCAGGCCCGGGCGGCCCTCCTCGATCACGGTGCCGTCCGCGCGTTCGTTCAGCATCTCCTCGTAGTCGGCGTAGGCCCGCGCGGCGTCCGACTTCAGGATCTCCAGCACGCGCGCGGCGGTCTCGCCCGCCAGCACCTCGCCGCGGCCCTGGCGGTTGGTCTGCGACTGGGCCGCCAGGTGTTCGGGCGCGGGGATGTAGAACTCCTTGTCCAGGACCGAGTAGCGCGCCGAGTACTCGTTGACGTTGGCGGTGCGGTGCCGGATCCACTGCCGGGCGACGAAGATCGGCAGCTTGACGTGGTACTTGATCTCGCACATCTCGAACGGCGTGGTGTGGCGGTGCCGCATCAGGTAGTTGATGAGGCCGGCCTCGCCGCGCGTGTGCTTGGTGCCCGTGCCGTAGGAGACGCGCGCGGCCTGCACGATCGCCGCGTCGTCGCCCATATAGTCGACCACCCGCACGAAGCCGTGGTCGAGCACGGGGATCGGCGCGTAGAGGATCTCCTCCAGCGCCGGCACGGTCGTGCGGCGGGTCTGGAATTTTCGCTCGCGCAGTTCCTTGACCTCGGCTTCCTGCACCGGAGTCAATAGTTTGCGCTGCTTTAGGGCAGGCTCCAAGACTTCTGTGGCCTCGCCGTGCCGTCCCGGTTTCCCGGGAGGACCGGTCGACTCCGGGTGGCTGCTGGACCGGGTCTTTTCCATGGCCGCGACAATACGTCCCGTGCACGCGCAAGGCGGTCTGTGAGAATCGGGGAACCTGAGGATAATCGGCTTTATCCCCAGACTTATTTTGCGGGGAAATCGGGGAAAACCATAAGTTCTTAAGGAGATGTCTGGGGAAATTCAAGTCACTGAGAGCCCTTTCACGCCCCCGCGAGAGGGCCTATATTAAGGGCTGCCGGGCGACCGGCTATGGCGCTAAACGGGCATATGGAATAAGCGCAGCGGACCCGGGGGCAGTACCCGGCGCCTCCACCACTTCCACCCTCCGCGCGGCGTGCGCCAGGCCCGGAGGGCTTGCGGGGGCGAACCAGGATCGACGCGCGTGGTAAAGATATGTTCGGCGCCCGGCATGGTACCGCCGTTATCGGGCCGACACGATAGTTGCCAACGACAACTATGGTGAGGCTCGCCTCGCCGCTTAATCGCGGCTGGTAAGCCAACTCTTAAGTCCCCGGCCTTCACACGCCGGGGCGGGGTTCGGAGCGCACCTGGCAACAGAAGCGCTCCACCTCCTCTGTCCGGCGGGCGCGCTCGGCACGACGCAGGGCAAAAGGCGGTGCGGCAACGGTAGGGGCATGCCCGAGGACGACCTGAGATACGACCGCATGGTCGAGGAGGCCCTGCGCAGCGTCGTGGGCAAGGCGCTCGCGCACGTCGCGGAGCACGGCCTTCCCGGCAGCCACCACTTCTACATCACCTTCCGCACCGACCACCCCGATGTCGCCATGCCGGACCACCTGCGCCGGCGCTATCCGAGCGAGATGACCATCGTCCTGCAGTACCAGTTCGACGACCTGGACGTGGGGCCCGATGGCTTCGCCGTGACCCTGTTCTTTTCCGGCGTGGCGGAGCGCCTGACGATCCCCTACGTGGCCGTGGTCGCCTTCGCCGACCCGGCGGTGCGCTTCGGGCTGCAGTTCGACGTGGGCGAGGGCGACCGGGGCGCCGTGGAGGGTTTGCCCGGCCCGGGCGAAACCGAGCGCGCCGAGGCCGGCGCGCTCACGGCCGGCGCGGATGCCGGCGTCGAGCCGCCGCTCGAGCTGCCGCTCGAGCCCGCCGCGGACAAGGTGGTGACCCTCGACACCTTCCGCAAGAAATAGCGGCCGGCCGATTGGCGGCATGGCGAACGGCGTGGATCAGGGCACACCGTCCTTGGGCGACGTGCTGCCGGACGTGCTGGAGCCCGGCCTCGCCATCGTCTTCTGCGGCAGCGCCGCCGGGCGCGAATCGGCGCGCCGCCGCGCCTATTACGCCGGCCCGGGCAACCTGTTCTGGCCGACGCTGGCCCGGGTCGGCTTGACCCCGCGCCGCCTGGCGCCGGAGGAGTTCTCCGGCCTGCCCCGCTTCGGCCTCGGGCTGACCGACCTGTGCAAGCGCGCCTCGGGCGCGGACGGCGCGCTGCCGCGGCACGGCGACGACCCCGCGGCGCTGCGCGCCAAGGTGGTGCGCTTCCGGTCGCGCATCCTCGCCTTCGTCGGCAAGCGGCCGGCCGGCGTGTTCCTCGGCCGCGCGGTCGATTACGGCCGCCAGGCCGAGCGCGTCGGCGAGACCGACATTTACGTGCTGCCCTCGCCCTCGGGCGCGGCGCGCAGGTACTGGGACGAACGCTGGTGGCGGCGGCTGGCGCGGGCCGCGGGGGCCGGCGGTTGATGTCGGCGCGAGAGCGCGAGCGGGGCGGCGAGCGGGCCCATCATGTCGTGTCGGCGCCCGCGCAATGCGACCCACATTGATTGGACTGGCCGGGGTGTGGCACTCTGCCACCCAA